>CAZTTC010000175.1:0-6244 GCA_964616015.1 uncultured Methylibium sp.
CAGTTCGAGCAGATGCAGGGCATGATGAAGAAGATGAAGGGCGGCGGCATGATGAAGATGATGAAGCGCATGGGCGGCATGGGCGGCTTCAAGGGCGGCCCGCCGCGCTGACGGCTTCGCGACGGATTTGGCAACCGGATGTGACAGCGACGCGCCACGTGCGAAGCTGCATTGACGGGTCCGGGGCCAGGCTTTAACTTCACCAACCCCTCCCAGCTGGCCGCCATGCTCATGGATCCGATCGCTCTGATTGCCCTGGTCCTTTCGGCCGGCCTGCTGGCCCTCTGGTTGCTGCGGCGTCGCCCCACCAAGAGCAGCAAGAGCTCCGCCCCACGCGTGCAGCGCGTCGAAGGCCTCGACACCGTGGTCGGCTGGCCTCCCGAGGTGACCAAGGTGCTCACCGCGGCCGAGCGGCGCGCCCATCTGATGCTGGCGCGGGCCCTGCCCGACTACATGGTGCTGGCGCAGCTGCCGCTGTCGCGCTTCATCAAGGTCCCGACGCGCAATTCCTACCAAGAGTGGATGCACCGCTGCGGCCAGCTGTGCGCGGACCTGGTGGTGTGCGACGCCAGCTCCCAGGTCATCGCCGTCGTCGATGTGCGCCGCCCGCCCGGCAAGGACAGCGAGCGCACGCGCAAGCGCCACGCCCGCATGGATCGCGTGCTGCGCCAGGCCGGCATCCGCGTCGTGGTGTGGAACGAGGAGGCGCTGCCGCACGCCCAGGTGGTGCGCGAGCAGGTGCTCGGCGCGCCCGAGGGCCTGAGCAGCCAGGAAGGCGGCGCGAAGGTGCGCACGCACACGCTCGGGCCGGCAGCGGCTTCGGCCGCCGCGGCCGGTGGCCTCGCGACGCTGGACGAGGTCGTGCTGGACGGCTCGATGGCGCTGGACCCGGCCGATCACGGCCAGGGTGCGGCCGAGCCGACGCCGTCGACCTGGTTCGACAACCTCGACTCGGCGCCGATGGCGCTCGACCCGCTGAAGGCCTGACCGCCCGGCTCAGTTCAGCAAGGCCTGCGCGAACTCGCGGGCGTCGAAGGTCTCCAGATCCTCGAGTTGCTCGCCGACGCCGATGAAGTAGACGGGCACCGGCGCCGCCCGGCCGCGCGACCACAGCGCGATCGCCGCCAGCACGCCACCCTTGGCGGTGCCGTCGAGCTTGGTGACGATCAGACCGGTCAGGTCCAGCACTGCGTCGAAAGCCTGCACTTGCGCCAGCGCGTTCTGACCGGTGTTGCCGTCGATCACCAGCAGCCGCTCGTGCGGCGCGCCGTCCATCGCCTTGCCCAGCGTGCGGCGGATCTTGCGCAACTCCTCCATCAGGTGTGGCTGCGTCGGCAGGCGGCCGGCGGTGTCGGCGATCACGACCTCGCAGCCGCGCGCCTGGCCGGCCTTCACCGCATCGAAGCTCACCGCGGCGGGGTCGCCGCCTTCCTGGCTGACGATCTCGACCTGGTTGCGGTCGGCCCAGACGGCGAGCTGCTCCTTGGCGGCGGCGCGGAAGGTGTCGGCGGCCGCCAGCAGCACCTTCACGCCCTCCTCGGCCAGGTGGCGCGTCAGCTTGCCGATGCTGGTGGTCTTGCCGGCGCCATTGACGCCGGCCACCATGATCACGGTCGGCTGCGCATCGCCCAGTTGCAGCGGCCGCTGCAGCGGCACCAGCAGGTCGGCGACCGCATCGGCCAGCAAGGCCTTGACCACCAGCGGCTCGGTCGCGCGGGCCTCCTTGACGCGGCGCTTCAGGTCCGCGAGCAGGTGCGTCGTCGCCGGCAGGCCGGCATCGGCCTGCAGCAGCGCGGCTTCGAGCTCCTCGTACAGCGCCTCATCGATGCGCGTGCCCGTGAACACCTGGGTGATGCTGCCGCCGGTGCGCCTCAGCCCGGCCTTCAGGCGGTCGAGCCAGGGCCGGCGGGCCTCGGCAAGCGCGGCGGGGGGCTCGACCGGCGCCGGCTCGGCGGCCTTCTTCTTGAAGAGATTGAACATGTGCCGAGGATTCTAGAGAGCGCAGGCGCGCTGCCAGAATGCCGCGCGTGACCCGCAGCACCCGGCCCTCGCTCCGTTCCGCCCCCGCGCCGCGCGGCGCGGGCGAGTTGCGCCTCATCGGCGGGCAGTGGAAGCGCAGCAAGCTGCCCATCCCCGATGCGCCCGGCCTGCGCCCGACGCCGGATCGCGTGCGCGAGACCCTGTTCAATTGGCTGGGGCAGGATCTGAGCGGCTGGCGCTGCCTCGACGCCTTCGCGGGCAGCGGTGCGCTCGGCTTCGAGGCCGCGTCGCGCGGCGCCGTCGAGGTCGTGCTGATCGAGCGCGACCCGCGACTCGCCACCAGCCTGCGATCGGTGCAGCAGCGCCTGGGGGCGACGCAGCTGCGCGTCGAGGTCGCCGACGCGCTGACCTGGATGGCCGCCTGCACCGCCACGCCGTTCGACCTGGTGCTGCTGGACCCGCCGTTCGGCGCCGGCTTGTTGGAGCCTGCGCTCGACGCCGCGCGGCCGCTGCTGGCCCGCGGCGGATTCGTCTATCTCGAAGCCGATCGCGCCTTCGACGCCGCCGCCTGCGCCGCGCGGGGCCTGCGGCTGCACCGCCACCTGCGCGCCGGGCGGGTCCACGCCCACCTCATGCGGCCCGTCGAAGCCGCGGCATAAACTCCGCCGCAGACTGGCTCCTCGAGGACCGCCCCGTGCCCTTCAACTCCGGCCTGAGTGCCGTCTACCCCGGCACCTTCGATCCGATGACCCTGGGGCACGAGGATCTGGTGCGTCGCGCCAGCCTGCTGTTCCCGCGGCTCATCGTCGCGGTGGCCGCGGGTCATCACAAGCGCACCCTGTTCACGACCGCCGAACGGCTCGAGATCGCGCAGGAGCTGGCCGCGCCCTACCCCAACGTCGAGGTCGTGGCCTTCCGCGGCCTGCTGCGCGACTTCGTGGTCGAGCAGGGCGGCCGCGTCGTCGTGCGCGGCCTGCGCGCGGTCAGCGACTTCGAGTACGAGTTCCAGATGGCGGGCATGAACCGCCAGCTGATGCCGGACGTGGAGACCGTGTTCCTCACGCCAAGCGACCAGTACCAGTTCGTCAGCGGGACCTTCGTGCGCGAGATTGCCACCCTTGGCGGTGATGTCTCCAAGTTCGTGGCACCGTCGGTGCTCAAGCGGCTGCGCGATCGCGTCAGCCAGAGCGAGTGACGGAAGCCTCATGGCCTTGATGATCACCGACACGCGCGCCCGAGGCCTGCAAGCCGAGGGCGTGCTCGTCGATAGTGGAGACCGCACATGGCCTTGATGATCACCGACGAGTGCATCAACTGCGACGTCTGCGAGCCCGAGTGCCCCAACCAGGCGATCTCGCTCGGCCCGGAAATCTACGTGATCGACCCGGCGCGCTGCACTGAATGCGTCGGCCACTTCGACGAACCGCAGTGCGTGCAAGTCTGTCCGGTGGCGTGCATCCCGGTCAACCCGGCGCACGTGGAGGACAAGCCTAGGCTGTGGGCGAAGTTCCGGCTGCTGGTCGGTGCCACGACGCCGCCCCCTGCCGCCGAGGCCTGACCCGGGCCTGTCGGCCCTCAGCGCCCCGCGACGGCGGCGGGCGCGGTCTGCTTCGAGGGCGCGGCCGGTGCCGGCTTGGGTGGCTTGGCCGCGCGCGGCCGGGTGCGTGCCCGGCCCTTCGGCGGGTCGGCCCGAGCCGCCGTGACGGAAGCCGGCCGGGGCGCGTTCAGACCGACGGCCCGCGGCGCACGCGACTCCATCAGGCGACGCTCGCGCTCCAGTTGCCGCGCCAGCGCGGCATCGCGTCGGACCGCCGCGGTGCCGTCGGTCCGCTGGTCGGGCGAGCGCGCATCGTCGACATCGATCGCGCGCCCTTCGGCGCAGGGCTGCTGCGAGTAGCTGCGCCCGTCCGGTCCGCAGCGATACACCGTCGCCTGCGCCGCCGTCTCCGCCGTACCGGCAAGACCCAGCACCAGCGCGACCAAGACGGCGCGGCCGCTCACACGGCGTCCTTGCGCGGCACGATGGCCGGCGTGGCGACGGCTTGCGCTTCGGTCGGCCGCGCGGGCTTCGGTCGGGGCGGCTTGGTCGTGTGCAGGCGCATCGTCGCCTTCGCCATGTCGCCGGCCAGCAGCGCGTCCAGCGCGGTCAGCGAGCGATCGATCGCGGCCACGATGGCCTCGCGGTGCTCGGCCATCGGCTTGCCGAGCACGTAGTTCGCCACCTCGGTCTTCACGCCCGGGTGGCCGATGCCCAGCCTCAGGCGCCAGTAGTCGCTGGCACCGAGCTGGGCGTGGATGTCCCTCAGGCCGTTGTGCCCCGCATGGCCCCCGCCCTGCTTGAGCTTCATCTCGCCGGGTGGCAGGTCAAGCTCGTCGTGCGCGACGAGGATCTCGTCCGGCGCGATCTTGAAGAAGCGCGCCAGCGCCGCGACCGACTTGCCCGAGACGTTCATGTAGGTCTGCGGCTCCAGCAGCCACAGAGGTGCGTCCCGACGGTCCGGCAGGTTCACGCGCGCCACCAAGCCGTGGTAGCTGCGCTCTGCGTGCAGCGTGGCCTTGAGCTGCCGGGCCACGGCGTCGATCCACCAGAAGCCGGCGTTGTGGCGCGTGGCCTCGTACTCGCTGCCCGGGTTGCCGAGGCCGACCATCAAACGAATCATGGCCGCGATTATCGCGAGGGCAACAAGAAAAAAGCCCCGCCGAAGCGGGGCCTGCCGGGGGAGGGCACGAGGCCCGCCGGTCACTTGCGGTTCTGCTTCTCGTCCTTCTTGCCCTTGGCCGGCGCGGCCGCGGGAGCGGCGACGGCCGTCACTTCGGGCTGCACTTCCTCCGCCGCCTGGGCGACCACGGTGGCGATCACCGGGTTCTTGCGGCCGCGCAGCACGACCTTGATGCCGGCGTCGAGCTTGAGGTCGTTGACGTGCAGGGACTGGCCCTTGCCCAGGTGACCGAGGTCGACCGTCAGGAACTCGGGCAGCTGCGAAGCCAGGCACTCGATCTCGAGGTCGGTGGCCACGTGCGACATCACGCCCTTGTCGGTCTTGACGCCCGGCGCGTTCTCCTCGTTGACGAAGTGCAGCGGCACCTTCTTCTGGATGCGCGTGGTGGCATCGACGCGCTGGAAGTCCACGTGCAGCACCTGCGGCTTGTACGCGTGCATCTGCACGTCGCGCAGCAGGACCTGCTGGGTCTTGCCGGCGAGCTCCATGTCGAGCAGCGAGGAGTGGAAGGCCTCCTTCTTCAGCGCATGGAACAGGGCGTTGTGGTCGAGCTCGATCGTGACCGGCTCGCCGGCCCCATAGACGATCCCGGGCACCTTGCCCGAGATGCGCAGGCGGCGGCTCGCTCCGGTCCCCTGCTTGTCGCGTGCGTAGGCGACGAATTTCATGAGATTTCTCCTGTGAGGGAAGGCGCCCGCGACCAGGCACCCGATGGCACCCGCCGACCCCATGCCGGCAGGCCGTGAACCCGGATCAGAAATTGCTGTTCTGCTCCGAGAAGAGGGACGTGACCGATTCGCCGTCCGAGATGCGGCGGATGGTCTCGGCAAACAGGAAGGCCACCGACAGCTGCCGGATCTTGGCCGTGGCCTTGGCCTCGGCGCTGAGCGGGATGGTGTTCGTGATGACGACCTCGTCGATCTGCGAGGTCTTGATGCGCTCGATCGCCGGCCCCGAGAAGACCGGGTGCGTGCAGTAGGCGAACACGCTCCGGGCGCCGCGCTCCTTCAGCACCTCGGCCGCCTTCACCAGCGTGCCGGCGGTGTCGATCATGTCGTCCATGATGACGCAGTTGCGACCGTCGATCTCGCCGATCACATGCATGACCTCGGACACGTTCGGCGCCGGGCGGCGCTTGTCGATGATCGCGAGGTCGCAGCCCAGCTGCTTGGCCAGCGCGCGGGCGCGCACCACGCCGCCGACGTCCGGCGAGACGACGATCAGGTTGTCGTAGCGCTTGCTCTTGAGGTCCGACAGCAGCACCGGTGAGGCGTAGATGTTGTCGACCGGGATGTCGAAGAAGCCCTGGATCTGGTCGGCATGCAGGTCCATCGTCAGCAGGCGGTTGACGCCCACCGCCTCGAGCATGTTGGCCACGACCTTGGCCGAGATCGGCACGCGCGTCGAGCGCGGGCGCCGGTCCTGGCGCGCATAGCCGAAGTACGGAATCACCGCCGTGATGCGGCCGGCCGACGCGCGCTTGAGCGCATCGACCATGATGAAGAGTTCCATCAGGCTCTCGTTCACCGGCGAACAGGTCGGCT
>CAZTTC010000176.1:0-6203 GCA_964616015.1 uncultured Methylibium sp.
TCGGTGAGGATGCCCTTGGCCTTGAGGTCGGCGAGCTTCTCGATCGTCGCCATCACCTGGTCGGGCGCGATGGCGGCCGGCACGGCGGCGGCCGCTGCCGCACCCCCGCCCTGCAAACCCTGCTGCAGGTTCTGCGCCAGCACCTGACCGAGCGCGACGCCGGCGCCCAGCCCCATCGCGTCGCCGGCGATGCCGCTGCCGCCACCGCCCGCGCCGCCCTCGGCGAACTTCGGGATCGCCTGCGCCGTCTGGTACTGCATGAACTTGCCCATGTCGCCGCCGACCATGCCCATGCCGATGCGTTGATCGAGGATCTTCTGCAGCTCCTCGGGCAGCGAGACGTTCTGCACCGTCACGCCCTCGAGCTTGAGGCCGATCTTCTCGAAGGCCGGCGCGGTGACGGTGGCGAGCTGCTGCGCGAACTCGACCTGGTTGGCCGCGAGGTCGAGGAAGGGCACGCCGCTGGAGGCGACCGCGTCCGAGATGTGCTGCAGCATCAGTGCGCGCAGCTGGCCGTCGAGGTCAGCCACCGTGTAGCGGTCGCGGGTGCCGGAGATCTCGGTGTGGAACCGCTTCGCATCGGCGACGCGGTAGGCGTAGTTGCCGAAGGCACGCAGCCGCACCGCGCCGAAGTCCTTGTCGCGGATGGTGACCGGCTGGGTCGTGCCCCAGCGCTGGTCGATCTGCTGGCGGGTGCTGAAGAAGTAGACGTCGCTCTTGAAGGGCGACTGGAACAGCTTGTCCCAGTTCTTCAGGTAGGTCAGCACCGGCAGCGTCTGCGTGGTCAGCTTGTGCATGCCAGGGCCGAAGACGTCAGCGACCTTGCCCTCGTTGACGAACACCGCCACCTGCGACTCGCGCACGGTCAGCGAGCCACCGTACTGGATCTCGTTGCCCGCCATCGGATAGCGCCAGGCCAGCGTGCCGTCGCCGTCCTCCGTCCATTCGAGGATGTCGATGAACTGTTTCTTGATGAAATCCATCAGCGCCATGGGGAACCTCCTGGTGGGAAGCGATCGCAAGGGTGAAGCGACAAGGGAAGGGACACAATCGCGGCGGGATCATAGACCGCGCTCCGTGGACCGCACGCACCCCTTGGGGTGAGTGTCTCCAGGACCCACACACAGCCGCCTTCGATGTCGACCCCTCCTTCACTCGCCGTGGTGGGCGCCGGCCCGGTGGGCCTGGCGCTCGCGCTGCAGGCCGCGCGCGCATGGCCCGACGCGGCCATCAGCGTCTTCGACACCCGCCCGGCCGACCAGGACGTGGCCGGCGACCCGCGCACGCTGGCGCTGTCGCTGGGCAGCGTGCAGGAACTCGAGCGCCTGGGCGTCTGGCCGGCGATTGCAGCGCGCGCCGCGGCGATCCGGGCGGTGCACGTGTCGCAGCAGCAGCCGGCGCTGGCCTTCTCGCTGCTGGGGCGCGCCGAACCCGAGCTGCTGCTGACGGCCGAGGAGTGCGGCGTCGAGCAGCTCGGCGCGGTGGCCAGCTACGGCGCCATCGTCGCGCCGCTGCAGGCGGCGTGGCTGGCAGCGGTGGAGCGCGAGCCGCAGCGGCTGGCGGCGCGCTTCGGCAGCACCGTGGCTGCCCTCAAGCCACTGGGCGATGGTGTCGAGCTCGACGCCGGCATTGCCGAGCGCTTCGACCTGGCCGTCGTCGCCGAGGGCGGTGTGTTCTCGGGCCAGGCCCGCAAGGCGCTGGCCCACGACTACGGCCAGACCGCGTGGGTGGGCCAGGTGAGGCTGGAGCAGTCGGCCGGCGCCGCCGGCACGGCCTACGAACGCTTCACTGCCCAGGGGCCGGCGGCCCTGCTGCCGCTGCCGGCGCCGACCGACGGTCCGGCGCGCGCGGCGCTGGTGTGGTGCGTCGATGCCACGGACGACCCGGTGCGCGATCTCGACGACGCACAACGCATGTCCGTGCTGAATCACGCCTTCCACCCGCGCGTCGGCCGGCTGACGGCGCTGTCGCCGCTGAAGGCCTTCCCGCTCGGACTGAACGCCGAGCGCACGCTGGTCGATGGGCGGACCGTCAGGATCGGCAACGCCGCCCAGACCCTGCACCCGGTCGCGGGCCAGGGCCTGAACCTCGGCCTGCGCGACGCGCACGCGCTGGTCGATGCTTTGCGGCGCCATGCCGACGTGGATCGCGCGCTGGCCCGCGTCGAGTGGCAGCGCGCGCCCGACCGCTGGGCGCTGATCGCCGCCACCGACTTCCTGGCGCGCAGCTTCACCTGGCCGCTGCCGGGCCTGGCCAGCGCTCGCGGCCTCGGGCTCGCGGCACTGCAGTCCCTGGCGCCGGCGCGCCGGGCGCTGGCGCGTCAGATGATGTTCGGCTGGCGCTGAGCCGGCCGCCAGCGCGGATCAGGCGGCGGCTTCGACGATCCGCAGGTCGCGCACCGCGCCGTCGCCCAGCGCTTCGAGCGCCGCCTGATAGGCCGCGCTGTCGTGCACGGCCGCGGCCTGCTCGACGCTGTCGAACTCGATCAGCACGGTGCGGTCGAGGCGGCCGTCCTCGTAGGCGCGGGCCGCCGTGCCGCGCGCCAGGAAGCGACCGCCGCCGGCCGCGATGCACGGGCCGGCGAGCTTGGCGTAGGCGGCCAGCGCCTCGGGGTCGGAGATGGAGCGGTAGCAGGCGATCCAGTAGGCTTTGGGCATGGCGGTTCAGTCTCGAGGAAAAGGCAGCAAGGATGCCAGGAGCGCCGGCGCTCACACGGCGCAGTAGCGCTCCTGGATGTCGCGGTCGGCCAGCAGCGCGGCCGCGTCGCCGTGGTGAACGATGCGTCCCTGGTCGATGATGTAGGCGCGGTCGGACACCTGGAGTGCGCGCTCGACGTTCTGCTCGACCAGCAGCAGCGTCGTGCCCTGGCGCTTCATGCGCACGAACAGCTCGAACATCTCGTCGACGAGGATGGGCATGATGCCCTCGCTCGGCTCGTCGAGCAGGATCATGCGCGGCCGGGCCATCATGGCCCGCGCGATGGCCAGCATCTGCTGCTCGCCGCCGGACATCGAACTGCCCTCCTGGTCGAGCCGCTCCTTCAGCCGCGGGAAGGTCTCGGCGATCTCGTCGACGCCGCGCTGCAGGTCCAGCTTGCCGGCGCCGGACCTGGCCGCGATCAGGCCCAGCTGCAGGTTCTCGCGCACCGTCAGGCCCGGCACGATGCGGCGCTCCTCGGGCACGTAGGCCAGGCCGAAGTGGAAGCGCGTGTGCGCCGGCTCGGCCAGGAAGTCGCGGCCGTCGAAGCGCGCCCGGCCGCCGCGCTTGGCCACCAGGCCCATCAGGCTGCGCAGCGTCGTCGTCTTGCCGGCGCCGTTGCGGCCCATCAAGGTCACGATCTCGCCGGCCTCGACGTGGAAGGACAGGCTCTGCACGACGTGGCTGCGGTCGTACCAGGCGTCCAGCCCGTCGACCTCGAGCATCGGGGCGGCCGTCATGATCCCTGCCCCAGGTACACGCGCCGGACCTCGTCGTTGGCGCGGATCTCGGCCGGCGTGCCCTGGGCCAACAGTTCGCCGTGGTGCAGCACCACGAGCCGCTGGCACAGGCCCATCACCAGCTTCATCTTGTGTTCGACCAGCACCACGGTGCGCTCCTCGGCCAGCCGCGTGATCAGGTCCATCATCACGGCGGTCTCCTGCGGCGACATGCCGGCGGTCGGCTCGTCCATCAGCAGCAGGCGCGGCTGGGCCGCCAGCGCCATGGCGATCTCCAGCGCGCGCTGCTGGCCGTGCGCCAGGTCCGCGGCGCGCTTGCCGCGCGCGTCGGCGAGACCCACGCGCTCGAGCAGCGCGTCGGCGAAGTCCGACACCTGACGCAAGGCGCTGCGCGGCTGGAACAGCGCGAAGCGCGACACCGGCATCTGCGCGGCCACGCGCACGTTCTCGTGGGCGCTGAGCTGCCGGAACACGTTGGTGATCTGGAAGCTCTTGGCGATGCCGCTGCGCGCGTAGTCGTGTGGCTGCAGCCGGGTGATGTCGCGGCCCTCGAACAGCACGCGGCCGCTGCTGGCCGGGAAGGCGCCGCTGATGACGTTGAAGAAGGTGCTCTTGCCGGCGCCGTTGGGTCCGATGATCGCGGTGAGCTGCCCGGCCGGGAAGGCCACCGTCACGTTGTGGAGCGCGGTGAAGGCGCCGAAGCGCTTGCCGACGCCTTCGACCGCGAGGATAGGAACACCGCTCATCGCGGACCTCCCTGGCTCGCCGCGCGCTCCAGCCAGTCCAGCGTCGAGCCCCAGATGCCGCGCGGGAAGAACAGCACGAACACCATGAAGACGATGCCGACGACCGCCATCCAGTACTGGGTCATGTGGGTGACGATGTCCTCGAGGTAGAGGAACACTGCCGCGCCGACGAAGGGCCCGAAGAAGGTGCCCATGCCGCCCAACAGGCACATCATCACCGCCTGGCCCGACTGCAGGTAATGCAGCGAGTCGATCGGCACGATGGACAGGTGCAGCGCGCGCAGCGTGCCGGCCAGCCCGCACACCGCGGCCGACAGCACGAAGGCCAGCAGCTTGGTGCGCGCCACGTCGTAGCCGCAGGCGGCGGCGCGCTTCTCGTTCTCGCGCACGGTCTCGATCACCGCGCCGAAGGGGCTGGCCAGCACCCGCGAGACGAACCACAGCGCCAGCGCGACGAACACCAGCATGAAGTAGTACTTGGTGACCGGGTTCAGCAGGTCGACCTTGAAGACGCCGAAGTCGATGGCCTCCACGCTGACGCCGCGCAAGCCGTTCTCGCCGCCGGTCCAGCGCTCGGCCTTGTAGAAGGCGTAGTAGACGATCTGCCCCAGCGCCAGCGTCACCATCGAGAAGTAGATCCCGCGCGTGCGGATCGCCAGCAGCCCGATGCCCAGGCCGGCGATGGCCGAGGCCGCGACGCCGATGGCGATGGCCGCCCACCACGGCAGGCCAGCATGCACGATGGCGATGCCCGCGAGGTAGCTGCCGATGCCCAGGAAGGCCGCGTGGCCGAAGGACAGCAGGCCGGTGTAGCCGAACAGCAGGTTGAAGCCCACCGCATACAGGCCGAAGATCAGGATGTTGACCGCCAGTGCGTGGTAAGGCATCACCAGCGGGAACACCATCAGGAAGGCCAGCACCGCCAGCACGCGGTGGCGGGCGACGAGGTCGAGGACGGAGCGCAGTGTCATCTCGGCATCAACCCATGAGTCCGGCCTTGCCGAAGAAGCCCTGCGGTCGCAGCAGCAGCACCACGGCCATCAGCACGAAGATCGACAGCTCGGCCAGGTCCGGCGCGAACAGCGAGGTCATGCTGAACACGACGCCGACCAGCAGCCCGGCCACCACCGCGCCCGGCAGCGACCCCATGCCGCCGACCACCGTGACGACGAAGGATTCGGCCAGGATCGGGATGCCCATCTCGGGGTTGACCGCGCGCGTCGGCGCCGCGAGCGCGCCCGACAGTCCGGCGATCGCGGTGCCGATGCCGAACACCAGCAGCCAGACCTTCGCCACGTCGATGCCCAGCACACGTACGATCTCGGGGTCGCGGGCCCCGGCTCGGATGATCAGGCCGTAGCGCGTCTTCTCGATGAAGAGCCAGAGTGCGCCGATCACCAGTGCGGTCGCGCCGATCAGGAACAGCCGGTAGGTCGGGAAGTAGCCGATGCCCAGGTGGGTGGCACCGCGCAGCTCGGGCGGCGTGGAGGACGGCATGCCCTCGATGCCGAACAGGAAGCGCATCGCGTCGACCAGCACGTAGCCGAAGCCGAATGTCAGCAGCAGCGGGTAGTCGATGCCGCGGCCGTAGAGCGGCCGCACCAGGAAGCGCTCCAGCACCAGGCCGATGCCCCCGACGACCAGCGGCGTCAGCAGCAGGCTGAACCAGAAATTACCGGTCAGCCCCAGGAAATAGACCCCGAGGAAGGCGCCGACCATGAAGAAAGCCCCGTGCGCGAAGTTGACGACGGTGAGCATGCCGAAGATCAGCGACAGGCCGATCGCCAGCAGTGCGTAGACCGAGCCGAGCGCGATGCCGGTGACGAGTTGCAGGGCGAGCAGGTTGAGGGTGATGTCGGCCATGGTGGGTCTTGCTCCCTCCCCCGCTGGGGGAGGGTTGGGGTGGGGGCGGGCTTTGCTGTGCGGGCGCGGCCTCCACGGTCAGGCCGGCCCCTCACCCCGCCACCCCCCCCGGGGGGGAGGGGTGGTACAACAAGTGGGGGCAAGGTGGCCCCAAACA
>CAZTTC010000177.1:0-6142 GCA_964616015.1 uncultured Methylibium sp.
CCTCGGCCTCGCCGGTCTTCTGCACGCACACGCCGACCGCGCCGAGCGCGATCTGCCGCAGCGCCACCGCCGCGCACTTGTGCATCTTCGCGTGCGGCCGCAGCCGCATGCCGCGCTCGCGCGCGAAATCGGCCATGCGCTGCAGGTTGCGCTCGAAGGCGTCGAGGTCCACCACCAGCGCCGGCGTGTCGATCCGCCCGACGGGGTCGCCGATGCGGGCCGGGTCGCTGCGCATCGCGTCGTCCCCGCTCAGGCGGCGTGACCGACGCGGTCGGCCGCCGGCGAAGCCCCGTGCGTGGCGTCGAGCGAGCCGTCGCTGAACTCGTCGTGCTCGGCGCCGTCGAGGTGCGAGGTGTCGCTCCAACCGACCAGCGTGAAGCCCTCGGGCGTGTACAGCAGCCGGTTCACCGCCGCGTTGCCGAGCTGCCAGGTGCGCGAGGCGCCGAGCTCGATGCGCGCCGCCGCGCGGTACAGGCAGTCCATCACGCCGCCGTGGGCCACCAGCGCGATCGTCTCGCCGGGGTGCCGGCTCGCGAGACGCGCGGCTGTGGCGACCGCGCGCTCGTAGAACTGGCGCAAGGTCTCGCCGCCCTCGGGCGCGAACTCGGGGTCGCGGGCACGCCAGCGCGCACTGTCGGCCGGGTGGTGGGTCTCGATCTCGGCCCAGGTGCGGCCCTCGAAGCGACCGAAGGCGCGCTCGCGCAGACCGCGGTCGGTCTGCACCGTCAGGCCGCCGGCGCCGGCGATCGCCAGCGCGGTGTCGTGAGCCCGGGCGAGGTCGCTGCTGTAGACCTGCTGCAGGCCCTCGCCGCTCAGGGCAGCCGCCACGCGCGCGGCCTGCCAGCGGCCCTTGGCGTTGAGGCCGACGTCGAGCTGACCCTGGATGCGCGTGTCCACATTCCAGGCCGTCTCGCCGTGCCGGATGGCCAAGACGCGGGTCGGCTCGCTCATCCCGCGAGCCGCGCGTTCAGCGTGTAGGTCCCGCTGAAGCTCGCCTCGGCCAGCACATGGCCGCGCATCGCCTCGCGCACTTGCGCGCCGGTGAAGCTGCCGTCGACCGGCAGCCGCGCGAGGTCCAGCGCGAACAAGGTGAAGACGTAGCGGTGCAGCAGCGCGTCGTTGAACGGCGGGAAGGGGCCGTCGTAGCCGTGGTAGCTGCCGTTCATGTCGGGGTTGCCAGCGAACCAGCCGGTGTAGTCGTTGAGGCCCTGGCGCGCGCCGTGCAGGCTGGCCGGCCCGGACTTGCCGCGCGGCGTGAAGCCGCGGCTGAACTCGCCCTCGGCCAGGCCGGACAGCGTCGGCGGCAGGTCCACCAGCACCCAGTGGAAGAAGTCGATGCGCGGCAGGTCGGCCGGCACTTCGCGACCGGGCTGGTTGACGTCGTCGCCACGGCTCGGCACGTCCGGGTCGTGGCAGATCAGCGCCAGGCTCTTGCTGCCCGGGGGCACACCGCTCCAGGCGAGCTGCGGCGAGACGTTGTCGGAGAAGCTGACCGTGGTGGCCGGGTCGGGTCGGCCGGCCGCGTGGCGGGCCGGGATGCGGGCCCCGTCGGGCCAGCGGGTGCTGGTGAGCTCCATCGTGTCTCCCGGGACGATCGGCGTTCAGACGCCCCAGACGATGGGCTGGTCGGCCGCCTGGGCGCGCTTCATCATCTCGACCAGCGGCCAGGCGCGCTGCCGCAGGCCGACCGCGGGGCGCGGCGGCGGCGCGTGCCCGGCCGCGCGGGCCTCGGCTTCGGCCTGGGCGCGCGCGGCCTCGTCGGCCTGGATCGCGGCCTCGATCGCGCCGATGGCGGCCGGCAGCTGGACCGCCTCGAAGATGCCTTGCGCCGAGGGCTCGCGCCCGGCGGCCTTGAGCACCAGCGCGCCGACCGGCTCGGTCATGACGAGGTCGCCCGCCGCCTTGGACTTGAACTTGTAGATCATGGTGGATGCTCAGGCGCGATAGACGTGATCGCGCTGGAAGGGGTAGGACGATTGTGCCCCGCGCAGCGGCCCCACCTGCAGCTGGCCGCTGGGCCGGATCGCCAGCAGCTGGTGCAGGGCCATCCAGCCGCGCTCGAAGCCCATCGCGCTGCCGGCGAGGTAGAGGCGGTAGGCCCGCACCACCGGGTCGCCGGCGATCTCACGCGCCGCCTCGAGGCGCGCCTCCAGCGCGTCGCTCCAGGCCCACAGCGTGCGGGCGTAGTGCGGGCGCAGGTTCTCGACGTCCACGGCCTCGAGGCCCGCCTGTGCCATCGCGGCCATCACGGCCGACACGTGCACCAGTTCACCGCCGGGAAAGATGTAGCGCTCGACGAAGTCGCCGATGCCACCGCCGAGCTGCGTGTTGTGCAGCCCGCCGGCGGTGATGCCGTGATTGAGCAACAGACCCCCGGGCGCGAGCAGGCGCCTCAGCGTGCCGAAGTAGTCGGCCAGCCGCGCCAGGCCGACATGCTCGAACATGCCGATCGAGGCGATCTTGTCGTAGGACCCGCTGGCATCGCCGGGCCCGGGCAGGTCGCGGTAGTCGCACAGCGCAATGCTGATGCGCCCCTCGAGGCCGCGTGCAGCGATCAGACGCTGCACGTGCGCATGCTGCTGCGTCGACAGCGTGATGCCATGGACCTGCACGCCGTAGTGCTCGGCCGCCCACAGCATCAGCGCGCCCCAGCCGGCACCGACGTCCAGCAGCCGCTCGCCCGGTTGCAGCATCAGTTTGCGGCAGACGAGGTCGAGCTTGGCCTCCTGGGCCGAGGCCAGCGTCGTCACGCCGCTGGACCAGTAGGCGCAGGAGTAGACGCGCCGCGGGTCCAGCCACAGCGCGTAGAAATCGTTCGAGACGTCGTAGTGGAACTCGATCTGCTCGCGATCGCGCTGCGGCGCATGGTGCGCGCGAGAGCGCCACACCTGCACCCACCCCGACCACCAGCGCGAGCGGTTGCCGGCGTCGGCCAGCCCGGTCGGGTCGCCCGGCAGCAGGGCGCCGGCCACATCGGCGACGTCGCGCATCGCGCCTTCGATCTCGACCCGGCCCTCCACGTAAGCCCGCGCCAGCGCACCGACCTGCCCGCAAGCCAGCGACGGCAGCAGTCGCGCGTCGAGCAGGCGCAGCGTGACGACGGGCCGCTCGGCCCCGACGTGCAGCCCGCCAGGCAGTTCGAGGCGCGTGCGCACCGGCAGCGCCTGGACCTTGGCGGACAGTGCGGCGAGCCAGCGCTGCGGCCCGATCGGGGCGCGGGAAGCGCCACCGCCGCCCGGCGGCGAGGACAGAGGCTCCAGCTGGTTCATCGCCCATGAACTCCTGCCGCTATGCTTGTCGCGAATTTAGCCCCATCGCGATGCACGCGCATTGCCCTTGATCATGAAGCTGATACGCCATGGCGCCCCGGGGCGCGAGAAGCCGGGCCTTGTCGACGCCGACGGCCATCTGCGCGACCTGTCCGGCGTGACGCCGCACCTCGACCTGCCCTCCCTCGGTCTGGCCGGGTTGGCGAAGCTGCGGCGGGTCGCGCCGGACTCGTTGCCGCGGGTGCAGGGGACGCCGCGGCTCGGCGTGCCCTGCACCGGCATCAGCAAGTTCGTCGCCATCGGGCTGAACTACGTCGACCACGCCGCCGAGGCCGGCATGCGGGTGCCGACCGAGCCCATCGTCTTCATGAAGGCGACCACCTGCATCACCGGCCCGGACGACGCGATCGAGCTGCCGCCGGGGTCGCTGAAGACGGACTGGGAGGTCGAGCTGGGCGTGGTGATCGGCAAGACCGCCAAGCGCGTGGCGGAGGCGGACGCGCTGTCGCACGTCGCCGGCTACTGCGTGGTCAACGACGTCAGCGAACGCCAGTGGCAGACCGAGCGCGGCGGCACCTGGGACAAGGGCAAGGGCTTCGACAGCTTCGGGCCGATCGGGCCCTGGCTGGTCACGCCGGACGAGGTGCCGGACCCGCAGGCGCTGGACCTGTGGCTGGACGTCAACGGCGAGCCGCGCCAGCGCGGCAGCACCTCGAAGATGGTGTTCACCGTCGCCCAGCTGATCGCCTACGTCAGCCAGTGCATGACGCTGCTGCCGGGCGACGTCATCGCCACCGGCACGCCGCCCGGCGTGGGCATGGGCATCAAGCCCGTGCCGCAGTTCCTGAAGGTCGGCGATGTGGTGAGCCTGGGCGTGGCTGGGCTGGGCAGCCAGCGCCAGCGTGTCGTCGCCGGCTGACGGCGCTCGGGCCGCCCGCTGATCCGAGCCTCAGCGACCGAGCCGGCACGGGCCAGGCTTCGCGACGGCTGGCGCGACGGCGGCCAGCCTATGCGGCCAGCTTGAAGACCTTGACGGCTTCGGTGAGCTTGAGCGACTGATCGCGCAGCGACTGCGACGCCGCCGCCGCCTGCTCGACGAGCGCGGCGTTCTGCTGGGTCGAGCTGTCCATCTGCTCGATCGCCTGATTGATGGTCTCGATGCCCGAGCTCTGCTCGCGGCTGGCCACGCTGATCTCGCCCATGATGTGGGTCACCTGGCGCACGCTGGCGAGAATCTCGTCCATCGTGGCGCCGGCCTGGTTGACCAGCCTGGCGCCGGTGTCGACCTTGTCGACCGAGTCGCCGATCAGGCCCTTGATCTCCTTGGCCGCCGCGGCGCTGCGCTGCGCGAGGTTGCGCACCTCGCCCGCGACCACCGCGAAGCCGCGGCCCTGCTCGCCGGCGCGCGCCGCCTCGACGGCCGCGTTCAGTGCCAGGATGTTGGTCTGGAAGGCGATGCCATCGATCACGCCGATGATGTCTGCGATCTTGCGCGCGGCGCCGTTGATCTCGCTCATCGTCGCCACGACCTGGGTCATCACTTCGCCGCCGCGACTGGCCACGTCGCTGGCGGTGGTGACGAGCTGATTGGCCTGCTGGGCGTTGTCGGCGTTCTGACGCACGGTCGAGGTCAGCTGCTCCATCGAGCTGGCGGTCTGCTGGAGGCCACTGGCCTGGGTCTCGGTGCGCACACTGAGGTCGGTGTTGCCGGAGGCGATCTCCTGCGAGGCCATCGACACCTGCTCGGCCGACTCCCGCACCTGGGTGATCGTGGCCTGCAGCTTCTTGCGCATGGTGTTGAGCTCGTGGTTGAGCCAGGCGATCTCGTCGCGGCCACTGGACGAGATCTTGGTGACGAGGTCTCCCTTGGAGATCCGCACCACCGCATCGACCACCTGCTCGACCGGCTTGCGCACGGTCTCGCGCACCATCCAGCCCAGCCAGATGCCGAACACCGCCGCACCCCCGACCAGGCCGCCGATGATCCACAGCAGGCGTTCGGCCTCGGACTGCAGGGCCGCGGCCTTGGCCTCAAGCGCGGGATCGGCGACGCTGGCCAGCAGCGTCTGCGCGTCGCCCGCGGTGCCACGGATGCTGAGCACGCTGACGAGGCCCAGTCCGAGGATCAGCACCACCATGACGGCAAAGCCGGCGGCGATGCGGGTGGTCAGTCGGTAATTCAGCAGGTTGAACAAGGCGATCTCCTCCAGTCCCGGGGGCGCCACGCCCCCTCCACCCCAGGGCTCGGGAATGTCCGGTCAATATCGGCGCATCGGCCGGCTCCTGAAGGGTCGATCAGCGGCGTGGGAGCCGCCCTTTCCCCGGGCTAGGAGTCTGCGCGGCAGAACCGGGTAGGTCCTGATGTCGCACAGCACGAGGGATGCGTTGATGGGGGATGGCTGGAAGCTATCGCCCCTACGACCCTGACCAAGTGATGCTGCTGCCGGCGGCCCCGCAAGACTGGTTGCCGGCTGGCCACCTGGCCCACTTCATCAACGACACGATCGACGCGCTGGACCTCAAGGCGTTCTATGCGCGCTATGAGGGAGGCGGCTCGCGCAACCAGCCGTTTCACCCAGCCATGATGGTCAAGGTGCTGGTCTACGCCTATGCCACGGGCGTATTCAGCTCGCGCAAGATAGAGCGCCGGCTGCATGAGGACCTGGCATTTCGGATGCTGGCCGGTGGTAACTTCCCGCGTCACCGCACGATTTGCGACTTTCGGGCGTTCCATCTCAAGGAGTTGTCGGAGCTGTTCGTGCAGGTGGTCAAGCTCGCCCGCGAGATGGGCTTGGTCAAGCTGGGCACGGTGGCCATTGACGGCACCAAGGTCAAGGCCAACGCCAGCCGCCACAAGGCCATGAGCTACGAGC
>CAZTTC010000178.1:0-6117 GCA_964616015.1 uncultured Methylibium sp.
TCAGCGCGATGTAGTTGCCCTTGCTCTTGGACATCTTCTCGACGCCGTCCAGGCCTTCGAGCAACGGCATGGTCAGGATGCACTGCGGCTCCTGGCCGTACTCGGACTGCAGCGCGCGGCCGACCAGCAGGTTGAACTTCTGGTCGGTGCCGCCGAGCTCGAGGTCGCTCTCGAGCGCGACCGAGTCGTAGCCCTGCATCAGCGGGTAGAGGAACTCGTGCACCGAGATCGGCACGCCGGACTTGAAGCGCTTGGTGAAGTCGTCGCGCTCCATCATCCGCGCGATGGTGTAGCGCGAGGCCAGCTGGATCATGCCGCGCGCGCCCAGCGGGTCGGACCACTCCGAGTTGTAGCGGATCTCGGTCCGGGCCGGATCCAGCACCAGGCCGGCCTGCTTGAAGTAGGTCTGGGCGTTGGCCTCGATCTGCTCGCGGGTCAGCGGCGGGCGCGTGGTGTTGCGGCCGGACGGGTCGCCGATCATCGAGGTGAAGTCGCCGATCAGGAAGATCACCTGGTGACCCAGGTCCTGCAGCTGGCGCATCTTGTTCAGCACCACCGTGTGGCCGATGTGGATGTCCGGGGCCGTCGGATCCAGGCCCAGCTTGATGCGCAGTGGCACGCCGGTTGCATCGGACCGGGCAAGCTTTTGCAGCCAGTCCTCCTGCGGCAACAGCTCGTCGCAACCGCGCAGGCTGACGGCCATCGCCTCGCGGACCCGGTCGGTGACCGGGAAGTTCGATGCAGATGAAGGCCTTTGGTCGCGGCTCGCAGCGAGTGCCTGATCGGCGGACTGGGACATGGGGAAGATTTCGGGTTTCCACAGTGGCCGCAAGGAGGACCATCGGTAGAATTTCACGGTCGGAAAGCGACGGCATTCTAGAGGACGCCCCGAACCTCGCCGCCGCGGACGGACCCTCACCAACCGGCCTGCGGGACCGCCCCCGCGGGCTTCGCGCAGGACCTACACACCGTTCGGGACCGTTGGGATTGAAGACCGCTGACTCTTTGCTGCGCCTGGCGCAAGACACCAACGCCATGCTGCAGCGCCACCCACGGCGCCTGACGGCCGCGGTGGTGGGCCTCCTGCTCGGCTCGGCCGTGACCGCCTTCGGCGTCGCGCCGCTGGCGCCGGACGCCGCCGACCTGCCGCGCCGCGTGGTGACCGAAAGCGTCACGCTGCCGTCACTCGACGCGCAGTTGCAAGCGCTTGAAACGCACTCCGTCGAGCTCTACCGCAGCGACCTGACCCGCAACAGCGACACCGCCGACACCCTGCTGCAGCGCCTGGGCGTCGATGATCCGGAGGTCGCTGCCTTCATCCGCCGCGACACCGTCGCCCGCAAGCTGCTCGAGGGCCGCGCTGGCAAGATGGTGCGCGCGCTCACCCACGAAGGCCGCCTGGCCGAGCTGGTGGCCCGTTCACCGGCCGAGGCCAGTTCGCAGTTCTCCACACACTTCACGCGGCTGACCATCTCGCGCGACGCGCTCGGGCTGCAGGCCCGCAGCGAGCAGGCCGCGCTGGCGACCGAGGTCAAGCTCGGCTCGGGGACGATCGAATCCTCGCTGTTCGCCGCCGCCGACGACTCGCGGCTGCCCGACCCGGTGACGATGCAGATCGCCGAGCTGTTCGGCAACGACATCGACTTCCGCCGCGAGCTGCGCCGCGGCGACAGCTTCACGGTGCTGTACGAGGCCCTGACCGCCGACGGCGAGCCCATCACCTGGAACCAGGCCTCGGGCCGGGTGCTGGCGGCCCAGTTCATCAACGGCGGCCGGCAGCACGACGCGGTGTGGTTCCAGGACGAGGCCCCCGGCGGCAAGATGCGCGGCGCTTACTTCGGCCTCGACGGCCGCAGCAAAACCCGCATGTTCCTCGCCTCGCCGATGGCCTTCTCGCGCGTGACCTCGGGCTTCGCGATGCGCCTGCATCCGATCCTGAAGACCTGGCGCGCCCACCTCGGCGTCGACTACGGTGCGCCGACCGGCACTGCGGTGCGCGCGGTCGGCGATGGCCTCGTCGAGTTCTCGGGCTGGCAGAACGGCTACGGCAACGTCGTCATCCTGCGCCACCCGGGCGACCGCGAGACGCGCTACGCGCACCTCAGTCGCATCGACGTCAAGCGCGGCCAGCGCGTCGAGCAGAGCCAGACCATCGGCGCCGTCGGCGCGACCGGCTGGGCCACCGGCCCGCACTTGCACTACGAGTTCCGGGTGCGCGGCCAGGTCGTCGATCCGATGACGATCGCCCGCAACTCCGAGAGCTTCACGATCTCGCCGGCGGCACGCAACCGCTTCGACGAAATTGCCGGGTCGGCCCGCTCGCAGCTGGCGGTCGCGCCGGCCACCGCCGCGGCACGCTTCGAGTGAGCCCCCGCCGGAGCAAGGCCCAGGCCCGCTCCGGCGGGCTTGGGCCTTAACGCCCGGGCGCCTAGCATCGAACGATGGACGAGCGCTACATCGGACTGATGTCGGGCACCTCGATCGACGGGGCAGACGGCGTGCTGATCGACTTCGGCGACGGACGCATGCAGGTGCTGGCCCATGCGCATCGCGACTTCGAGCCTGACTTGCGCGCCGAGTTGCTGGCGCTGAACACCCCCGCCGACAACGAGCTGCACCGCGCCGCGCTGGCCGCCAATGCCCTGGCGCAGGTCTATGCCGCCGTGATCGCCGATCTGCGCGCGCAGGTGCCCGGTCCGGTGCGCGCCGTGGCGGCGCACGGGCAGACGGTGCGTCACCGCCCCGGCCAGTTCGACGGCACCGGCTACACGCTTCAGATCAATGCACCGGCTCTGCTGGCCGAGCTGAGCGGCCTGACGATCGTCGCCGACCTGCGCAGCCGCGACGTCGCCGCCGGCGGCCAAGGCGCGCCGCTGGTGCCGGCCTTCCATCGCGCGCGCTTCGCGCAGGCCGGACAGGACCTGGCGGTTGCCAACATCGGTGGCATCAGCAACCTGAGCCTGCTGCCCGCCACCGGCCTGGTGCGCGGCTTCGACTGCGGTCCCGGCAATGCCTTGATGGACCTGTGGTGCCAGCGGCATCGGGGCCACGCCTACGACGACGGCGGTGCCTGGGCCGCCGCAGGCCAGGTGATTGCGCCCTTGCTGGCCGCCGCGCTGGCCGATCCGTACTTCGCGCTGCCACCGCCCAAGAGCACGGGCCGCGACGACTTCCATGCCGCTTGGTTGGACGCGCTGCTGAGCGGTCAGCCCGCCGCCGCGCCGCAAGACGTGCAGGCCACGCTGTGCGAGCTGACGGCCCAAGCCATCGCCCGCGACCTGCGCGCGCGGCTTCCCTCCGCCGGCGAGCTGCTGGTGTGCGGCGGCGGCGCCTTCAATGCCGAGCTGATGCGGCGACTGCAGCAGGCGCTGCCAGGCTGCCGGGTCGCGTCGACCGCGAGCCGCGGCCTGCCGCCGCTGCAGGTTGAGGCCGCGGCCTTCGCCTGGCTGGCCCGCGCCTGCCTGAAGGGCGAGGCGGGCAACTTGGCCTCGGTGACCGGGGCGCGCGGGGCGCGCGTGCTCGGCGCGATCTATCTCGCCTGAGCCGCCACGGAAACGACGAAGCCGCCCGGAGGTGGCCTTGTCAAGACGGGGCGGACGCGAAACTCAGACCGAGAACGAGGATCCGCACCCGCAGGTGGTGGTGGCGTTCGGGTTCTTGATCACGAACTGCGCCCCTTCCAGATCGTCCTTGTAGTCGATCTCGGCGCCCGTCAGGTACTGCAGGCTCATCGCGTCGATGAGGAGCGTCACGCCGTTCTTCTCCATCTTCGTGTCATCGTCGTTGGCGATCTCGTCGAAGGTGAAGCCGTACTGGAAGCCCGAGCAGCCACCGCCCTGCACGAAGACGCGGAGCTTCAGCTCCGGGTTGCCCTCTTCGTCGACCAGCTGCCTGACCTTGTCGGCGGCGCTGTCGGTGAAGACGATCGGGGCGGGCATTTCGCTGACGATGGATTCGGCCACGGCACTCATGAGGACTCCTGGGACTGACGGTCGCCCGCCACCTTCGTATTGTGACCGACGGCCGCGACGTTCGCATTGGCGGCCAGACGAAGTGCGGGCTTGTCCTCGGCATTCAAGGGCTTGAGCTCCCCGTGGACCTGGGCGCCCTGGTGCATCTCCAGGCGCTCGTAGCGCACATTGCCCTCGATGCGCGCCCGCGGCTGCAGCTCGAGCAGCTCGTCGGACTCGACCGGGCCGCGCACCTCGCCGTTGACGATCACGTGGCCGGCTTTGACCCTGCCGGCAATGCTGGCTTTGTCGCCGATGACCAGCAGGTTGCGCTCATCGCCGAGCGCGATCACGTTGCCCAGCACGCGGCCGTCGATGCGCAGGCCCTCGGTGAAGCGGATCTCGCCCTCGATCACGGTGCCCTCACCCACCAGGGTGCGGATCGGCGGTTGCTTGCTCATTCCGAACATCTTGACCTCCAAGAACCCGGGCCGCCGCGGCGACCGTTCACAGATTGACGTCCTGGCTGGCGCGGATCGCCCCCTGGGCGTCGACCACGCTGACCTGCAGAGCCTCGACCACCACTGCGGCCGGGAACTCGACGACGCCATCCACACGTTGATACTGGCGAAACTGCAACGCACGGGCCGTGCCTGCCGGTGCCTGTGACCAGGCGCGTCCGTCGAGCCGCCCGCGCAGCGTCAGTTCGTAGCGCCCCTTGAACTCCGCGGGCGACTTGCCCGGCTGCATCACCAGCAGCTGGTAGCGCAGCTGCCCCTGGCCGATGACCTCGGCCTGCAGGCCCCGCACCATCAGCCCTTGCCGACCGCTGGTCGGCAGCAGCCGCTCGAAGAAGCCCAGGTCGCCCTTGAGCGCCAGGTTCTCGGCCTCCAGCGTCCGCACCTGGCTGGCCAGCCGCTCCAGCGTCGTCCGCTCGGTCTTCAGCAGGCTCTCGGCCGTGTTGGCGATGCTCTGGGCCTTGTCGCGCTCCCGGCGCACTTGCTCGACCGAATCGGCCGCACTGGCCGCATCGGCGCGGCCCGCGCCGCGATCCAGGCCCGCGATGTCCTTGCCGAACTCGAAGGCCCACACCGCGAGCGCCGCCGAGAAGCCCAGCGCCAGCGCCATCACGGCCCAGCGCAGCGGCCAGGGCATATGGCTGCGCACGATCATGCGCGGAGCGCTGATCGACAGGCGGCGGCGCAGCAGCTTCCAGCGCATGGTGGGTCCGGGAGGAAAACTGGATTCTAGGTAGCGAGCTTGGTGCCTCCGGCTTGAAGTTGCAACGGCTGATGACGTCGGCGCACGAATGAAAAAGCCGCCCGAAGGCGGCCTTTTGTCTCGCTCGAGGCGCGATCAGCGCTTGCTGAACTGCTTGCGGCGACGGGCGCCGTGCAAACCGACCTTCTTGCGCTCGACTTCGCGCGCGTCGCGGGTCACGAACCCCGCACGGCTCAACTCGGGCTTGAGCGCCGCGTCGTAGTCGATCAGCGCCCGCGTCACGCCGTGGCGCACCGCACCGGCCTGGCCGGACTCGCCGCCGCCGTGCACGTTGACCTTGATGTCGAAGGCCTCGACGTTGTTGGTCAGGAACAGCGGCTGTTTGACGATCATGATCGAGGTCTGGCGGCCGAAGTACTGCTCGACCGGCTTGCCGTTGACCGTGATCTGGCCGGAGCCCTTCTTGAGGAAGACCCGTGCCACCGACGACTTGCGGCGGCCGGTCCCGTAATTCCAATTGCCAATCATCGTCATCCCCTCAGATCGCCAGCGGCTTGGGCTGCTGGGCGGTGTGCGGGTGCGAGGCACCGGCATAGACCTTCAACTTCTTGATCATCGCGTAGCCCAACGGGCCCTTCGGCAACATGCCCTTGACGGCCTTCTCCAGCGCGCGGCCGGGGTGCTTGGCCTGCATGTCCTTGAAGCGCGTCGCGTGGATCCCGCCCGGGAAGCCCGAGTGGCGGTAGTAGATCTTGTCGTTGGCCTTGTTGCCGGTGACGCGGAGCTTGTCGGCGTTGACGATGACGATGAAGTCGCCGGTATCGACGTGAGGCGTGTAGATGGGCTTGTGCTTGCCGCGCAAACGGAGGGCCACTTCGCTGGCAACCCTGCCGAGAACCTTGTCGGTCGCGTCGATCACAAACCACTCGTGCGTCACTTCGGCCGG
>CAZTTC010000179.1:0-6091 GCA_964616015.1 uncultured Methylibium sp.
GCAGCCGCCGCGGATCCGGCTTCGCCGGGCCGCCAGCGGCGCCCCCTGGAGGGGGCGCGGCGAAGCCGCAACGGGGGTGGTTCATGTCAATGCGTGGGCTCGCTGACGAAGCCGATCTTGTGGAGGCCGGCCTTGGCCGCGTCCGACAGCGTCTCGGCCACGAAGCGGTAGGCGACCGACTGGTCGGCACGCAGGTGGATCTCGGGCTGCGGCTGCTTGCGGCCCTCGTCGGCGAAGCGGCGAGCGGCTTCCTCGCGCGCGACCGCCTCGCCGTTCCAGTAGCGCAGGCCGGCGGCGTCGATCGCGAACTCGATCTTGTCCGGCGCGAGCTCGTTGACCTGGCTGCTGGCCTTGGGCAGGTCGAGCTTGACGGCGTGCGTCAGCAGCGGCGCGGTGACGATGAAGATCACCAGCAGCACCAGCATCACGTCGATGAGCGGCACCATGTTGATATCGGCCATCGGGCCGGTTGAGGTCTTGCGGTCGAAGCTGGCGAAGGCCATCGCGGGCTCCCGGACCTCAGGCCGCGACCGGCTTGCCGGCGGGCAGCTGGCGCACGTTGTCGGCCTTGGCCGCCTCGGCCAGCGGCGTGCCCATCGACAGGAAGGTCAGCAGCTCGAAGGCGAAGGCGTCGAGCTTGGCGTTCAGGACGCGGTTGCTGCGCGTGAAGGCGTTGTAGGCCATCACCGCGGGAATGGCGACCGCCAGGCCGATGCCGGTCATGATCAGCGCCTCGCCGACCGGGCCGGCGACCTTGTCCAGCGTGCCGCTGCCGCTCATGCCGATCGCCACCAGCGCGTGGTAGACGCCCCAGACGGTGCCGAACAGGCCGACGAAGGGCGCGGTCGCGCCGATGGTGGCCAGCCAGGTCAGGCCGTTCTCCAGGCGCGTGGTCTCCTCGTCGAGCACCTTCTTGATGGTGCGCGTGACGAAGTCCTGCGAGGTGCCGGCCTCGGCCAGCTTCGCGGCGCCGTACTTCGCGTGATGCGCCTGGGCGTTGATCGCGTGCGCGGTCAGGTGCGCGAAGGGCTCGTGCACGCCGTGAGTCGCGATCTCGGCGCTCACCTCATCCAGCGAGCGGGCGTTCCAGAAGAAGCCGAGGAACCTCTCGCTGCGCTGCTGGCGCACGACCTGGGTCAGCCCCTTCACGGCGATCAGCCCCCAGGAGATCAGCGACATCAGCAGCAGGATCGCCAGCAGCGACTTGCCGACCACGTCGGCCTGGGCGATGAAGTGGGCGAAGCCCAGCGAGGAAGGGACGTCGGTCATGGGCTTACCTTTGGAGTTCGAAGACCAGGGGCATCACCACCCAGAACGGCTGCGGCACGCCGTTCTCGGTGTAGGGCTTGAAGCGGGTGGCGCGCACCGTGGCAAGCGCCGCGTCATCCAGGCGCTGGAAGCCGGTGGACTTGATCAGCTGCATCTGGCGCGGCAGGCCTTCGGCGTCCACCAGGATGCGCACCTGGGCGTCGCCCGACTCGCCGAAGCGTTTGGACGTTGCGGGGTAGGTCAGCACCGGCGGCGTCAGGTAGCTGACCTGGGTGATCGCGACGGTCTTGGCTTGGGGCGCGGGCGCCGTAGGGGCCGGCGGCGCAGGCGGTGGGTCGATCGCCACGATCGGCGCCGGCGGCTCCACCGGCGGCGGCGGTGCTTCGAACACCACCGGTGCCGGCGACGGCGTGGCTGCCACCAGGGCCGCCTGCGGCGGGGGCTTCTTGAGCTGCGGCGGGGCTGACGGCGGCGGGGGCGGTGGTACCGCGGGCACGGGCGGCGCCGGCGGCGCGACCAGGTCGACCATCAGCGGCGCCACTTCGGCGACGGCGTGGCGCACCGCCTCGATCTGCAGCAAGCCCCAGGCACCGACCAGGTGGGCGGCGACCACGCCGGCAACGGCACCGCGGCGGGCCGCCGGCGTCAGTCCATCGGACCGGCCGACCGGCAGCGGCGACGGCGACGCGACCCGGGCGGGTCGGGGAGCGCTGGACGGAGCGCCGGACGACGTGGCGGACATGGACGGGACGGCAGGCAGCAACAGCAGCAGGGAGCGGGAGGGTAGCATATAAATAGGAATGATTCGCATTGGTGTTTCGCTGGGGAGGTCTGTCGGGCGGATCGTCGCCGGGCCGCTGAGACAATCCGCCGATGCTTCGCTTCGATCTGCTGGCCACGGAGGGCCTGGCGCGCCGCGGCCGCCTGACGCTGAACCACGGCGTCGTCGAGACACCGGTCTTCATGCCGGTGGGCACCTATGGCACGGTCAAAGGCGTGATGCCGCGCGACCTGGAAGCGATGGGCGCGCAGATCGTGCTGGGCAACACCTTCCATCTGTGGCTGCGGCCAGGGCTGGACGTGCTGGGCCGCTTCGGCGGTCTGCACCGCTTCGAGAACTGGCCTCGGCCCATCCTGACCGACAGTGGGGGCTTCCAGGTCTGGTCGCTGGGCGGCAGCGACGGCAAGGGCCGCAAGATCACCGAGGAAGGCGTGCGCTTCGCCTCGCCGGTCAACGGCGACAAGCTGCTGCTGACGCCCGAGGTCTCGATGCAGATCCAGGCGGTGCTGAACAGCGACATCGTCATGCAGTTCGACGAATGCACGCCCTACGAGACGGCCGGCCACCTGACCACCGAGCGCGAGGCCCGCGCGTCGATGGCGCTGAGCCTGCGCTGGGCCGCGCGCTGCCGCGACGAGTTCGCGCGGCTCGAGAACCCGAACGCGCTGTTCGGCATCGTGCAGGGCGGCATGTACGAGTCGCTGCGCGAGGAGTCGCTGGCCGCGCTGGTGGCCATGGACCTGCCCGGCTACGCGGTCGGCGGCGTCAGCGTCGGCGAGCCGAAGGACGAGATGCGGCGCATCGTCGCGCACACGCCGCAGCGCCTGCCCGCGCACAAGCCGCGCTACCTGATGGGCGTGGGCACGCCCGAGGACCTGGTCGATGGCGTGGCCCACGGAGTCGACATGTTCGACTGCGTGATGCCGACGCGCAATGCGCGCAACGGCCACCTGTTCACGCGCCACGGTGACCTGCGCCTGCGCAACGCGCGCTACCGCAGCGACGAGCGGCCGATCGACGAGACCTGCGCCTGCCAGGCCTGCGCCGGCTACAGCCGCGCCTACCTGCACCACCTGGACCGCTGCGGCGAGATGCTCGGCCCGATGCTGGCGAGCATCCACAACCTGCACTACTACCTGAATCTGATGCGCGAGCTGCGCGAGGCGCTGGAGGCCGGCCGCTTCGAGGCCTGGCGCGTGCAGTTCGCGGCGGACCGCGCGCGCGGGGTCTGAGCGCTCAGGCGCCCGGCGCCTTCGGGTAGCCGAGCCGACGTTGCAGACCGACCAGCGCCGCTTCCTCGTGGCCGCCGGTGGCCAGCAGGCCGGCCTCGACACCTTGCTGGTCGGCCAGCGAGCGGTGCTGGCCGACCTTGAGCTTGGTGTCGATGCGCTCGATGGCCAGCGCGAAGCCGACGATGCCGGCGCTGAGCTGCTCGACGTGCGTCTCGGGCATCACGCCCTCGGGCAGCGGCGCGGGCTCGAAGGTGTCGACCAGCTGCGCCTGCACCGCGCGCAGCTCGGCGATGCCGGCCAGCGCCTGCAGCGTGCCGCGGACGTGGACGACCGCGTAGTTCCAGGTCGGCACCGCAGGCCGGCGGTCGTACCAGCGCGGCGAGACATAAGCATGCGGGCCGTGGAAGATCGCCAGCGCCGCCTCGCCGCTGCCGATGCAGCGCGCCTGCGGGTTGGGCCGCGCGAAGTGGCCGAGCAGGCGTTGCCCGTCGTCGGCCAGCAGCAGCGGCAGGTGGGTCGCGAAGGGCGCGCCGTCGAGCGTCGTGACCAGGGTCGCGAACGGGTGGGCGCGCAGCAGGGCCTCGGCGGTCGCTCGGTCGTCGTGGCGGAAGTGAGCCGGCAGGTACATGGCGCAATGCTAGCGGCGCGGCATGCTCACCACAGCATCCAGTGCCCGTAGACGACGATCCACAGGCCGAGCACGCCGTTGGTCACGGCGTGCGCGATCACCGCGGTCCACAGCGAGCCGGTGCGCCGGTACAGCCACGCGTAGGCGAGCCCGGCGCAGGCGGCCGCCAGCCACTCGGTGTGCGCCAGCGTGAACACGAAAGTCGACAGGGCGACCGCCTGCACGCCGACGCGCTGCGGATCGACCGCGAGGAAGTCGTGGCCCGTGATCCAGCGCATCAGGAAGCTGCGCCAGAACAGCTCCTCGAGCAGCGGCACGACCAGCGCGGTGCCCAGCCAGCGCAGGGCGATCAGTGCCCACAGCGGCTCGCCGTCGGGGCCGATCGGACGAAAGCCGGCCACCGGCGCGCCCAGGCGCATCCAGGGTTCGTCGAGGCGCACCCAGAGCCAGCACACGACCAGGCCGACGGCGATGGCCAGCAGCGCGTCGCGCCAGCGCGGCAGGGATCTCAGCTCGGCGTAGTCGCGCCACCAGATCGCCATCAGCAAGGCCGGCAGCCCGACCTGCAGCGCATAGAGCCAACGCAAGTCGAAGCCGGCGGGCGCCGTGCCCTCGAGCCAGCCTCGCAGCGCCAGCAGCAACACGAAGACGACGAAGGGCAGGAAGCGGCGCTGCGCCGCCGGGTCCAGGGCCGTGCGTTCGACCAAGCCCGGCCTCAGGCAGCCAGCAGCGCCTGCACCCGCTCGCGCAGGCGCTCCGGCGTGACCTGCGCGGCGGGCACCGCGCTGCCGGCGCTCAGGCCGACGCGGCTCCAGAGGCCGCGCCGGAACGGGCGCGTCATCGCCGTGCCGCCCAGGCGCGAGAAGAACGAGCCCCACAGGTTGTGCAGCGCCAGCGGCACCACCGGCACGGGGTTGCTCTCGAGGATCTTCATCACGCCGGCCTTGAAGGGCTGCAGTTCGCCGTCGCGGGTGATGCCACCCTCGGGGAAGATGCACAGCAGCTGGCCGTCGTCGAGCACGCGTTTCGCTTCGGCAAAGGCGCGCTCGTAGGTCGCCGGGTCTTCCTTCTGCGAGGCCACCGGGATGGCCTTGGCCAGCCGGAACAGCGTGCCCAGCACCGGCGTCGCGAAGATGCGGTGGTCCATGATGAAGCGGATCGGTCGCGGGCTCGCCGCCATCAGCAGCATCGCGTCGATGAAGCTGACGTGGTTGCACACCAGCACCGCGGCGCCCTGCGCGGGGATGTGTTCGTCGCCGCGCACCTTGAAGCGGTACATCAGCCGCGCCACGATCAGCGCGACGAAGCGCAGCAGGTACTCGGGCACCAGCAGGAAGATGTAGGCCGCGACCACCGCGTTCAGCAGCGCGGTCACCAGGAAGATCTGCGGGATCGTGAAGCCCGCCTTCAGCAGCGCTGCCGCCATCAGGCTGCTGACGATCATGAACAACGCGTTGAGGATGTTGTTGGCCGCGATGATGCGCGCGCGGTGCGTGGGTTGCGAGCGCAGCTGGATCAGCGCGTACATCGGCACGCTGTACAGGCCGGCGCACAAGGCCAGCAGGCCCAGGTCGGCCATCACGCGCCAGTGCCCGGGCTCGCGCAGGAACTCGGCCACCGTCGCGACCGTGCCGGGCGGTGCGTGGCCTCGGGTGGCCAGGTAGAGGTCGACGCCGAAGACGCTCATGCCGATCGCGCCGAAGGGCACCAGGCCGATCTCGACGTGGCGCCGGCTCAGCACCTCGCACAGCAGCGAGCCGATGCCGATGCCGACCGAGAAGACCACCAGCAGCAGCGACGCGACATGCTCGTCGCCACCCATCACCTGTTTCGCGAAGGCCGGGAAGTTGGACAGGAAGACCGCGCCGAAGAACCACATCCACGAGATGCCCAGCAGCGAGCGGAACACCACCAGCTGGCCGTGCGCCAGCTTCAGGTTGCGCCAGGTCTCGCTGATCGGGTTCCAGTTGATCGCGAGACCGGGGTCGGTCGCCGGCGACACCGGAACGAGCTGCGCCGTGACCCGGCCCAGCAGCGCGAGCCCGAAGCAGGCGAAGGCCACGTAGTGCCGGCCGACCTCCGGGACCGCGATCAGCAGGCCGCCGACGACGTTGCCCAGCAGGATGGCGACGAAGGTCCCCATCTCGACCATGCCGTTGCCGCCGGTGAGCTCGCGCTCGT
>CAZTTC010000180.1:0-6035 GCA_964616015.1 uncultured Methylibium sp.
CCTGCTCGGTGCCCCAGTGGTGGTGGTTGATCTCGGTGTCGATGTAGCCGGGGCAGATGGCGTTGACATTGATGCCGTGGCGGCCCCACTCCAGTGCCATCGCGCGCGTCATGTGCACGACGGCGGCCTTGCTCATCGCGTAGACGCCGATCTGGCCCAGCACCTTCAGCCCGGCCATCGAGGCGATGTTGACGATGCGCCCGCCGGTGAAGGTGCCGGGCGCCGCGCCCTTGGCACGCGCGATCATGCGCTTGCCGACCTCCTGCGCGACGAAAAAGGCGCCGCGCGTGTTGGTGTTCATCACGTAGTCGTAGTCCTCGGGCGTCACGTCGATGATCTTCTGCGTGGTGCTCACGCCCGAGTTGTTGACCAGGATGTCGAGGGCGCCGCACTCGGTCTCGGCATGCGCGACGGCCGAGCGGATGCTGGCCGGGTCGGTGACGTCGAGCCCGACGACATGGGCATCGCCGCCCAGGCCCTCGATCTCGGCGCGCAGCGTCTTCAGCCGCTCGATGCGGCGTCCCGCCAGCACGACGGCCGCCCCTGCGGTCGCCAGCGTGCGCGCGAACTGCGCCCCCAGGCCGCTGGAGGCTCCGGTCACCAGGGCCACACGGCCCGACAGATCGATCGAGTAGCTCATGGTCGCCCTTCAACTCGCTTGCGGCTGTGCGATGCCGTGACACGGCAATCGTCGACGCGCTCCAAGATAGCACGCGTTCGCGCAGACTTCGCAGCGCCGGGCGGCCGCCGCATCCAGTTCGGCGTCGCTGGCGTATGGGGGCTCAGCAGGCCGGGCGCCCCGCCCATCGCGGAGCGGGACCTGCATCCACCGCCAAGGAGACCTCATGTCCAGCTTCACGCCCCCGATCCCGGGCCGCCTCTTGCGCCATGTGGCGCTGGCCTGCGCCCTTGCCACCGCCGGCGGCGCGAGCTTCGCGTCCAGCCACCGCGAGGCCCCGTCGATCACCAACACGCCCAAGGCCGATGGCACCGACTTCTACATGTTCCGCAGCTACGAGACCGGTCGCGCCGACTACGTCACGCTGATCGCCAACTACGTGCCGCTGCAGGATCCGTACGGCGGTCCGAACTACTTCAAGATGGATCCGAACGCGCTGTACGAGATCCACATCGACAACAACGGCGACGCGCGCGAAGACCTCACCTTCCAGTTCCGCTTCCAGAACACGCTGCGCGACATCACCGTGCCGGCGCTCGGCAGCAACGTCTCGATCCCGCTGACGCAAGGCGGCTTCATCACCGGCCTCAACAGCCCCGCCTCCAACGTGCGCGAGACCTACACCGTCACGGTGGTCCGCGGCGACCGCCGCACCGGCACCCGCGCGGCAGTCACCAACGCCAGCGGCGGCTCGGCCACCTTCGACAAGCCGGTTGACTACATCGGCACCAAGACTTTCACCGGCACCAGCTACGCCGCCTATGCCGGCGCGCACATCTACAACGTCGCCATCCCCGGCTGCAGCATCCCGGGCAAGGTCTTCGCCGGTCAGCGCCAGGAGGCCTTCGCGGTCAACCTCGGCCCGATCTTCGACCTGGTCAACGCGCCGCTGTCCGTGATCACGGACCCGACGCTGATCAACGCCGCCGCGGCCAACTCCATCCAGGACAAGAACGTCACCAGCCTGGCGCTCGAGGTGCACAAGGACTGCCTGACCTCGGCGCCCGGCGCGACGACCTCGACCGCCGCGACGATCGGCGGCTGGACGACCGCCAGCCTGCGCCAGGGTCGCCTGCTGTCGGGCTCGCCGCGCAACACCGCGCACGAGAACAACTCGCTCAACGCCGGTCCGTGGGTCCAGGTCTCGCGCCTGGGCATGCCCCTGGTCAACGAGGTGGTCATCGGCCTGAAGGACAAGGATCGCTTCAACGCCTCGCAACCGCGCAACGACACGCAGTTCGCGCAGTACGTGACCAACCCGACGCTGCCGGTGCTGATCGGCGTGGCCTACGGCTTCAACGCCGGTGAGTTGGCCCCGACCAACGCTGGTCGCGTGGACCTGCAGACGGTGTTCCTGACCGGCATCGCCGGCGTCAACCAGATGGCCACGATCACCCCTTCGGAGATGCTGCGACTCAACACCGCGATCCCGCCGGTGCCCTTCGCGAGCCAGAACCGCCTGGGCATCGTCGGCAACATCCTCGCGGGCGGCAGCGACAACGCCGGCTTCCCCAACGGCCGCCGACCCAAGGATGACGTCGTCGACGTCGCGCTGGTCGCCGTGATGGGCGGCCTGTGCCTGGCCAACGGCAACGGCAATGCGCTCGGCTTCGGTGCGGCGTGCAACCCGTCGGCGGTGTCCGCGGCCCTGACGCCGGCCGGCACGAACGGCTTCCCGACGGTGTTCAATCTGCACGACGGCGCCGACCAGGCCGTGGTGCCGCTGCTGAGCAGCTTCCCCTACCTGAACACGCCGAACCCCGGCGCCTCCAACTGAGCCGCGGCAAGGAGACACCATGAAGATCCAACGCTTCCACGGTGCCCTCCTCGCCCTGGCCGCCGGCACGCTGCTGGCGGCCTGCGGCGGGGGCGGCGATGCGCCCCCGGCCCAGGACCCGAACGTGCCGCCGGCCAGCGCCGGTGCCAGCTCGCAGGGCTTCCTGGCCTATATCGCCAGCCTGGCGGGCGGCATGTTCGACACGGCCGCGCCGATCGACCTGAGCATGTTCTCCGCGCCGACCGACGACACCGAGGCGCAAGCGCCGGTCGCAACGCCGATCGACGGCTGAGCCGCGCCAGCCCGGCCTCGCCATGCAACCGAAAGCCTTGCTGGCGGTGCTGGGTCTGGCGTTGTGCAGCGCGCTGGCCGAAGGTGTCGCGCTGCGGCCGGCGAGCGACGACGAAGTGATCGAGACGCTGCCGGCCCGCGGACCCGCCGCGGCCGAGCAGCGCCGGCTGCGCCGCGCCCTGGCCGCGGCGCCGCGCGATGTGGCCGCTGCGCTGGCCTTGTCGCGCAGCCTGCTCGAGCGGGCGCGCACCAGTGGCGATGCCCGCATCGCCGGCCAGGCCCTGGGCGTGCTCATGCCCTGGGACGGTGACGCGAACGCACCGGTCGACATCCGCCTGCAGCGCGCCACCCTGCAGCAGCACCTGCACGACTTCGAGGCTGCGGCGAACGAGCTCGAATCGGTACTGCGCGCCGCGCCGCGCCACGCCCAGGCCCTGCTGACGCTGGCCACCGTGCGGCGCGTGCAAGGCCGCTACCCCGAGTCCGACGACGCCTGCCGGCGCCTGGTCGATGCCGGCCAAGCGCAGCTGGCCCGCGCCTGCAGCGCAGAGAACCGCTCGCTCCAGGGCGACCCTGACGGCGCGCGCCAGGAGTTCGAGGCGCTGCTGCGCGAGCGCCCCGGCGACACCGGCTGGAGCGGCTGGCTGCGCACCTCGCTGGGCGAGCTGGAGCTGCGCGCCGGCCGAACCGAGGTCGCGATCGCCCAGTTGCGCGCGGTGCTCGCGATCGAGGACGACGGCTACGCCCGGCTGGCGCTTGCCGATGCGCTGATCGAGGCCCGTCGTTGGGCCGAGGCCGCGCGTCTGCTGGTCGACGACGACAGCGATGCTGCGCTGCTGCGCCGCGCGATCGTCGCGCGCGCGATCGGCGCGCCCGAGGCCAGCGGGCTGCGCGAGCGCCTGGCCGCGCGCTACGCGCAAGCGGCCCTGCGGCCCCAGGACACCCCGGTGCACGCGCGCGAGCGCTCGCGCTTCGCGCTGGAGGTCGAGGGGGACCCGGCGCGCGCCGTCGTGCTGGCACGCGCCAACCTGCAGACCCAGCGCGAGGCCGCCGACTTCGTCGTCATGCACCGCGCCGCGCTGGCGGCCGGCGACGCCGCCGCCCAGGCCGAGGTGCAGGCGCTGGCCGCGCGCATCGGCCTGAGCGACGCGCGCCTCGCCACGGGCGGGGGCCGCTCGTGATCCGTCTGCTGCTGGCCGGGCTGCTGCTGGCCGCAAGCGGGCTGGCCGCCGCGCATCAGTCCAGCGACGCCTACCTGCGCGCCGCCAGCGACGCCCAGGGCCGGCTCATGCTGCAGGTCGAGGTGGCATTGCGCGACCTCGACCTGATGCTCGAGCTCGATACCGACGGCGACGGCCAGCTGCGCTGGGGCGAGATCCGCCGGCGCGAAGCCGACATCGCCAGCCACCTGGCCAGCGCGCTGCGCATCGACGAAGGGCGCTGCGCGCTGCGGGCCCGGCCCGGTCTGGCGCTAGACCGCAAGGCCGATGGCAGCTACGCGGTGCTGCACTTCGACAGCGACTGCGCCGTCGCGACGGCGCCCGTGCTGACCTACGCGCTGATGCGCGGCGTCGATCCGACGCACCGCGGCCTGCTGGTCGAGGTCGATGCCGCCGGCCGGCCCAGCGGCCCGTTGCGCAGCGTCGCGCCGGGGGGCCCACCGGTCACGCTCCTCGGCTCGTCGGCCGGCACGTCGCCGCCGTCGGGCGGCGGCTTCTTCGCCGACGGTCTGCACCACATCCTGATCGGCGCCGACCACGTGCTCTTCCTGGTCTGCCTGATGCTGCCGCTGGTCCTGGGCCGCGCCGCCGGCCCCGGCAGCGGCTGGCGCAGCACCGCCTGGCCGCTGCTGAGCCTGGTGACCGCCTTCACCGTCGGCCATTCGATCACGCTCGGCCTCGCATCCTGGCGCCTGGTGAGCGCGCCCCCCAGCCTGATCGAGCCGCTGATCGCCCTGACCATCGCGCTGACGGCGATCGACAACCTGTGGCCCGTGCTCGGCCGGCGGCGCGCGCTGGCGGCCTTCGTCTTCGGGCTGATTCATGGCTTCGGCTTTGCCGGGCCGCTGCTCGAGCTGGACCTGGCGCCTTGGGCGATGGCCGGCGCGCTGCTGCAGTTCAACCTGGGCGTCGAGGCGGGCCAGCTGGTCGTCGTTGCCCTGGCGATGGCGCTGCTGTGGCCGCTGCGCCAGGGCCGCGGCGCGCTGCCTTTGCTGCGCGGCGGGTCGGCGCTGGCCGGTGTCCTGGCCGTGCTGTGGCTGGGCGAGCGGGTGCTGCACGTCAAGCTGCTGCCGCTCTGAGGTCCGTCAACGCGACCGGAGGGCCCACGCCCGGGCCGCCACCGGCGCGCACGGCATCGAACGACCGTTCGATTCTGCCGGGGCGCGAACTAGAATTTGCCCTCCCCAGGCCCCCAGACCCCAGGACAGCCCCATGACGCCGCAAGCGATCCTCGAGCAGTACGGCCCCCGAGAAGCGATGGAGTACGACGTCGTCGTGGTCGGCGCCGGCCCCGGCGGCCTGGCCACCGCGATCCGCATCAAGCAACTGGCCGCGCAGCAGGGCAAGGACGTCTCGGTCTGCGTGCTCGAGAAGGGCTCGGAGCCCGGCGCCCACATCCTCAGCGGCGCGATCATGGATCCGCGCGCGCTGAACGAGCTGTTCCCCGACTGGAAGGAACGGGGCGCCCCGCTGCAGCAAGCGGTCACCGCCGACCAGTTCCTCTTTCTCGGCGAAAGCGACGCGAAGGCCACGCCGGAGTTCTTCCTGCCCGACTGCTTCAAGAACCACGGCAACTACATCGTCAGCCTCGGCAATGTCGTGCGCTGGCTGGCGCAGCAGGCCGAAGGCCTGGGCGTCGAGATCTTCGCCGGCTTCGCCGCCGCCGAGGTGCTCTACAACGACGACGGCTCGGTGCGCGGCGTCGCCACCGGCCATCAGGGCATAGGCAAGGACGGTGAGCCGGGCGCGAACTTCCAGCTTGGCATGGAACTGCACGCGCGCTACACGGTGTTCGCCGAAGGCGCGCGCGGCCACCTGGGCAAGCAGCTGATCGCGAAGTTCAGGCTCGACGAAGGCCGCGACCCGCAGAGCTACGGCATCGGCCTGAAGGAGCTGTGGGAAGTGCCGGCCGCGCAGCACCGACCCGGCCTCGTGATCCACACCGCCGGCTGGCCGCTCGACGCCAGCACCTACGGCGGCAGCTTCCTGTACCACGCCGAGGACCACAAGGTCGCGCTCGGCTTCGTCGTCGGCCTGGACTACGCCAACCCCTGGCTCAGCCCCTTCG
>CAZTTC010000181.1:0-5933 GCA_964616015.1 uncultured Methylibium sp.
GGATGTTCAACCCGCTGATCAGCCTGCTGCGCCCGGTGTCGCCGCTGGCCTGGCTACCCATCGGCCTGCTGGTGTTCAAGGGCGCCAACCCGGCTGCCATCTGGACCATCTTCATCTGCTCGATCTGGCCGATGGTCATCAACACCGCGGTCGGCGTGCAGCGCGTGCCGCAGGACTACCTCAACGTCGCGCGGGTGCTGAACCTGTCGGAGTGGAAGGTCATCACGCGCATCCTCTTCCCCGCGGTGCTGCCCTACATGCTCACGGGCGTGCGGCTGTCGGTGGGCACGGCCTGGCTGGTGATCGTCGCCGCCGAGATGCTGACCGGCGGCGTCGGCATCGGCTTCTGGGTCTGGGACGAGTGGAACAACCTCAACGTCGCGCACATCCTGATCGCGATCTTCGTGATCGGCATCGTCGGCCTGCTGCTCGAGCAGACGCTGATGCTGGTGGCGCGTCGCTTCTCCTACGATGATTGACCACCGCCGTCGCGGCTTTGCCGCTCCCCATCAAGGGGGCGCCGCTGGCGGACCAGCGGAGCCGGATCCGCAGCGGCTGCTGGGTCAGGCCGGCACGTGCGTGGGTGCGCGCCGCAGAACGACCGAGGAGAACATGACATGAGTCACTTCATCGAAATCCAGAACGCCGAGATGGTGTTCACCACCCGCAAGGGGCGCTTTCACGCCCTGCGCGAGATCAATCTGCAGGTCGAGCGCGGCGAGTTCGTCACGCTGATCGGCCACTCGGGCTGCGGCAAGTCGACCCTGCTGAACCTCATCGCCGGCCTGCTGCTGCCGACCTCGGGCGCGCTGATCTGCGACGGCCGGGAGATCGCGGCGCCCGGGCCGGAGCGCTCGGTGGTGTTCCAGAACCACTCGCTGCTGCCCTGGCTGACCTGCTTCGAGAACGTGCATCTCGGCGTCGAACGCGTCTTCGGTGCCAAGGAGGGCAAGGCGCAGCTGAAGGAGCGCACCGAGGCGGCGCTGGCGCTGGTGGGCATGTCGCATGCACTGACGAAGCGGCCGCACGAGATCTCCGGCGGCATGAAGCAGCGTGTCGGCATCGCCCGGGCGTTGGCGATGGAGCCCAAGGTGCTGCTGCTGGACGAGCCTTTCGGCGCGCTCGATGCGCTGACCCGGGCGCGGCTGCAGGACGAGTTGCTGAAGATCGTCGCCCGCACGAAGAGCACCGTCGTGATGGTCACGCACGACGTCGACGAGGCGGTGCTGCTGTCCGACCGCATCGTGATGATGACCAACGGCCCGGCCGCGACCATCGGCGAGATCCTCGCGGTCGACCTGGCGCGCCCGCGCGACCGCATCGACCTGGCCGAGGACGCCGCCTATGTCCACTATCGCAAGCAGGTCCTCGACTTCCTCTACACGCGGCATGGCCACGTGGAGCGCGAAGCCGCCTGAGCCGGGCCCTGGCACGCCGGTTGCGTACCGACTCCGCGACAGCGCCGGTGGCGGCGCAGTCGCTGTCTCCTCAGCAGGGTTCACGCCCTTTGTCCCCCGCCTGGCCTCGCGGCCGGGCGGTTTTCTTTGCGCATCGCCCGGCTTCGGTGCGCGCACGCACCGGACCGTTCAACGGCGGCGGCTGGCCCAGAGCCACAGGGCTGCGCCGGCGGCCATCATCGGCAGGCACAGCCACTGGCCCATGCTCATCCCCAACGCCAACAGCCCCAGGAAGCCGTCGGGCTCGCGGAAGTACTCGGCGATGAAGCGCAGCGCACCGTAGCCGACCAGGAAGGCCGCCGACACCTGGCCCAGCGCCCGCGGCTTGCGCGCGTACAGCCACAACAGGACGAACAACAGCAGCCCCTCGAGCGCAACCTGGTAGAGCGGCGACGGATGGCGCGGCAGGTCGGTCCCCGACTGCGGGAAGACCATCGCCCAGGGCAGCGCGGGGTCGGCCGCCCGGCCCCAGAGCTCGCCGTTGATGAAGTTGCCGATGCGCCCGCTCGCCAAGCCCGTCGGCACGCAGGGTGCGATCAGGTCCGTGACCTCCAGCCAGCGGCGCCCGCGCGTGCGCGCGAACACGGCCATCGCGACCAGCACGCCGAGCAGGCCGCCGTGGAAGGCCATGCCGCCCTTCCAGACCTCGAGGACCTCGAGCGGGTGCGAGGCGTAGTAGCCGGGCTTGTAGAAAAGCACGTAACCGAGCCGCCCGCCGATGATGACGCCCAGCACGCCGTAGAACAGCAGGTCCTCGACGTCGCGCCGCGTCCATCCGGTGTCGCGAAAGGGCAGGTGGCGCACGCGCAGCGAGCCCAGCCAGAGGAACAGCCCGAAGGCCACCAGGTAGGTCAGCCCGTACCAGTGGAGGGCCAGCGGGCCGAGCTGGATCGCGACGGGGTCGAACTGCGGATGGGTCAGCATGGGCTCGTGAGGCGGCGAAGGAGCGGAACGATAGCGCAGCGGCCCGCGGGACCGTCCGCGCGCGCCTGCGTGAGAATGCGTCCTCGCCCCGGACCCCCTCTCCGTTCCCAGGACCCTGCCATGAGTTCCAACCGCCGCTCCAAGAACATCACCGAAGGCGTCGCCCGCGCCCCCAATCGCTCGATGTACTACGCGATGGGCTACCAGGAGGCCGACTTCAAGAAGCCGATGGTCGGCGTCGCCAACGGCCACTCGACCATCACCCCCTGCAACTCGGGCCTGCAGCGCCTGGCCGACGCCGCCGTCGAGGGCCTCAAGGCCGCCGGTGCCAACCCGCAGATCTTCGGCACGCCGACCATCAGCGACGGCATGGCGATGGGCACCGAGGGCATGAAATACAGCCTGGTGTCGCGCGAGGTCATCGCCGACTGCGTCGAGACCTGCGTCGGCGGCCAGTGGATGGACGGCGTGCTGGTGATCGGCGGCTGCGACAAGAACATGCCCGGCGGCATGATGGGCATGCTGCGCGCCAACGTGCCGGCCATCTATGTCTACGGCGGCACCATCCTCCCCGGCCGCTACAAGGGGCAGGACCTCAACATCGTCAGCGTCTTCGAGGCGGTCGGCCAGTTCACCGCCGGCAACATGAGCGAGGAAGACTTCTGCCAGATCGAGCGCCGCGCGATCCCCGGCAGCGGCTCCTGCGGCGGCATGTACACCGCCAACACCATGAGCTCGGCCTTCGAGGCGCTGGGCATGAGCCTGCCGTTCGCCAGCACGATGGCCAACGTCGAGGATCCGATCGTCGCCCACACGCGCGAAGCGGCGCGGGTGCTGGTCGAGGCGGTCAAGGCGGACCTGAAGCCGCGCGACATCGTCACCCGGAAGGCCATCGAGAACGCGGTCGCGGTGATCATGGCCACCGGCGGCTCGACCAATGCGGTGCTGCACTTCCTGGCCATCGCCCATGCCGCCGGGGTCGAGTGGACCATCGACGATTTCGAGCGCGTGCGCCAGAAGGTGCCGGTGCTGTGCGACCTCAAACCCAGCGGCCGCTACCTCGCGGTGGACCTGCACCGCGCCGGCGGCATCCCGCAGGTGATGAAGACGCTGCTGAAGGCCGGCCTCCTGCACGGCGATTGCCTGACGATCACCGGCAAGACCGTCGCCGAGAACCTGGCCGACGTGCCCGACGCGCTACGTGCCGACCAGGACGTGATCCGGCCGATCGACCGGCCGATGTACAAGCACGGCCATCTGGCGATCCTGAAGGGCAACCTCTCGCCCGAAGGGGCGGTCGCCAAGATCACCGGCCTGAAGAACCCCAGCATCACCGGGCCGGCGCGCGTCTTCGACGACGAGCAGTCGGCGCTGGCTGCGATCATGGCCAAGAAGATCAAGGCCGGCGACGTGATGGTGCTGCGCTACCTCGGCCCGATGGGCGGCCCCGGCATGCCGGAGATGCTGGCCCCGACCGGCGCGCTGATCGGCCAGGGCCTGGGCGAGTCGGTCGGCCTGGTCACCGACGGTCGCTTCTCGGGCGGCACCTGGGGCATGGTGGTCGGCCACGTCGCGCCCGAGGCCGCGGCCGGCGGCACGATCGCGCTGGTGCAGGAGGGCGACTCCATCACCATCGACGCGCGCAGCCTGAGGCTGCAGCTCAACGTGGGCGAGGAAGAAATCGCGAAGCGGCGTGCCGCCTGGCGCGCGCCTGCCCCGCGCTACACCCGGGGCGTGCTGGCGAAGTTCGCGAAGAACGCATCGAGCGCCAGCAGCGGCGCGGTGCTCGATCGCTTCGAGTCCTAGGCCCGGCGGCGCCGGGCCCGGCGCGCTAGCGTCGCGTGTCCGGGCCGCCGTCGATGCGGCTGTTGATGACGGAGTCGCGCGCCTTCTTGCGCTCGGCCTCGCGACCCTTCTCGATCCTGTCGCCTTCACTGGCGCGCTTGGCGACATAGGCGGCGGCCCGGGCGCTCTTCTTGTGATGCTGGCGCGGGTCGATGCCGAGAGCGACGAGGTTCTTGTCGCGACGGGCGATCTTGCGCTCCTCCATCTTCTCGATTTCCTTGCGCTTGGTGTAGCCGGTGCCGTCCGCCCAGGCCCACCAGACCGCCGCGCAGCCGAACGGGAAGCAGAACTTCCACAGATCGCCGGTCAGCTTCCAGTTCCAGTCGGCCATCGGCCCGAAGCCGCCCAGATGCAGAAGGATCACCAGGACCCCGACGATGACGAAAATCATGCTTCGACCTCCCGCGGCGATGGAGCCCTCCGCCGACCGCGTCAACCGGCTCCCTTACACTCCGTTCAGGTGAATGTAGCCGAGAGTTCTCCGGCGTTTGCGTGACCCCAAGCCCGTCTGAAAGGAAACCATGAAGTCCGTCCTGATCCTGACCCTGGCCGTCGGCAGCCTCGTGGCTGCGCCGGCTTTCGCCAGCCCTGAACTCGCCCAGAAGAAGAACTGCATGGCCTGCCACGCGGTCGACAAGAAGCTGGTCGGACCGGCCTTCAAGGACGTCGCCGCCAAGTACGCCGGCGACAAGGAAGCGGCCGGCAAACTGGCCTCCAAGATCATCAAGGGCGGCACCGGCGCGTGGGGCCAGATCCCGATGCCGGCCAACCCGCAGGTCAGCGAGGCCGAGGCCAAGCAGCTGGCGACCTGGGTGCTGGGCACGAAGTAGTCCTCGCGCCCCGCCAACGACAAAGCCCGCTTGCGCGGGCTTTGTGCTTTGGGCGGGGTCTCGATCGACCCGGCGCGCTCCCGGCGCTCAGAGCGCCTGCGACAGCTGCTCGAGGATCGCCGGGTTCTCCAGCGTCGACGTGTCCTGGGTGATGGCCTCGCCCTTGGCGATCGAGCGCAGCAGGCGGCGCATGATCTTGCCCGAGCGCGTCTTGGGCAGGTTGTCGCCGAAGCGGATGTCCTTGGGCTTGGCGATCGGGCCGATCTCCTTGCCGACCCAGTCGCGCAGCTCCTTGGCGATCTTCTTGGCTTCCTCGCCGGTCGGGCGCGGGCGCTTCAGGACGACGAAGGCGCAGATGGCCTCGCCGGTGGTGTCGTCGGGCCGGCCCACGACGGCGGCCTCGGCGACCAGCTCGGTGTGCGCCACCAGGGCCGATTCGATCTCCATCGTGCCCATGCGATGGCCCGACACGTTCAGCACGTCGTCGATGCGGCCGGTGATGGTGAAGTAGCCGGTCTTCGCATCGCGGATCGCGCCGTCGCCGGCCAGGTAGTAGCCCTTGAGCTCCGGCGGGTAGTAGCTCTTCTTGAAGCGTTCGGGGTCGCCGTAGATCGTGCGGATCATCGACGGCCAGGGCTTCTTGACCACCAGGATGCCGCCCTGCCCGTTGGGCACGTCGTTGCCGGTCTCGTCGACGATCGCCGCCGCGATGCCCGGGAAGGGCAAGGTGCACGAGCCCGGCACGAGCGTGGTGGCGCCCGGAAGCGGCGTGATCATGTGGCCGCCGGTCTCGGTCTGCCAGAAGGTGTCGACGATGGGGCAGCGGCCACCACCGATCTCGCGGTGGTACCACTCCCAGGCGGCGGGGTTGATGGGC
>CAZTTC010000182.1:0-5876 GCA_964616015.1 uncultured Methylibium sp.
TCAGCGGAGCGGTTGGGGACGATCTGCTCGATGGAGGTGAGGGCAACGACAACCTGTACGGGGAGGCGGGAGCCGACACGCTGCAAGGCGGGGCGGGGGCGGACATGCTGTCTGGTGGCGACGGCAACGACACCTACCGCTGGGGTCTGGGCGACGGGCAGGACACGATCAACAACCATGACTCAGGTGGCGTCGACGCGATGAGCGTCCTGGCCGGCGTTGCCAACGATCAGCTCTGGTTCCGGCGGCTGGGCGGAGATCTGGAAATCAGCATCATCGGGACCGGCGACAAGGCGGTGGTGTCGAACTGGTATTCGGGCACTGCTCATCAGATCGATCGCTTCAGCACGGCGTCTGGGGAGCAGCTCTTGAGTGCCCAAGTGCAGAACCTCGTCGATGCGATGGCCGCCTTTGCGCCACCTGCAGCGGGGCAGACGACGTTGCCGCCGGACTACCGGGCCGCGTTGGGTTCGACCATCGCGGCGAACTGGCAGCCGGGCGGCTAGGCAGGACGATATGCTGACGGCCCGTTCTCGCACGACCGAGGACGGGCTTGTCGGAGCGCCTGGTGTACGTGCAGGGCTTCGACAGGCTCAGCCCGAACGGAACGGGGCAGCTGGGCTCGGCCTGAGCCGCCCCTAGCGCTGGAACGGCGCCCGGCCGCGTAGCCGTCGCCACGCCAGCGCCGGCAGGCGCAGCAGGAACTCGACCATCAGCCGCGTGTGCATCCAGGTCAGCAGCAGGTTGTCGCGGCCGTAGCGGAAGTGCGAGACGCCGCCCTCGTCGGCGGTCAGGTACTTCACCGGCGCGTCGCGGTTGATCGGCTTGACGCCTCGCCAGGCCAGGCGCACGACGGCCTCGGTGTCGAAGTCGAAGCGGCGCATCCAGGGCTGGCGCGCCATCACGGCCGCCAGTTCGGTGATCGGGTAGACGCGAAAGCCGTACAGCGAGTCGGCGACGCCGGCGCCCAGGGTCTCGAGGTTGGTCCACCAGTTCGACACGCGCCGGCCGCGCACCCGCAGCAGCGGCGCGCTGGCGTCGAACACCGGGCGGCCGAGGATCATCGCGTCGGGCCGCGCGATCGAGGCCCGCATGAAGTCGCCGATCAGCGCCGCCGGGTGCTGGCCGTCGGCGTCCATGGTCAGCGCGTGCGTGTAGCCGGCCTGCTGCGCCGCGCGCAGGCCGTGCAGCACGGCGGCGCCCTTGCCCTGGTTGTGCGGCAGCAGCAGCACGCGCAGGCCGGTGTCCACCGCGGCCATGCGCTGGGCGACTTCGGCCGTGCCGTCGGTGCTGCCGTCGATCACCACCCACACCGGGTTCCACTGTGCGCGCGCTGCGGCAATGGTCTCGGCGAGCTTGCGACCGGTGTCGAAGCTCGGGATCAGCACCAGGTGGCTCGTCGACGAGGATGACGACACCCCGCTCGCCGAGTGCGGCGACCGACCCTCCGCGAGGGTGGCGCCTTGCTTGGGGCGGCCCGGCGCGGCGGCGCTCATGCGGCGGCGGGCGCGCTGCGCGGTTTCACGCCCGCGGCGAAGTAGGCCTCCAGCCGGGCCAGCAGCGCGTCGGTGTCGTCCTCGGGCGCGAAGCGCTCGCCCAGGCGCACCGAGAAGCGGATCGGCAGCGGTGGCAGCCGCCACAGCGGCCAGCCCTTGCCGAGGTAGGGCGAGTCGGTGTCGATGAAGACCGTCTGGATCGGCGCGCCGGCCAGTTTGGCGATCAGCGGCACGCCGGGCATGAAGGGGTTGATGGGCCGGCGCGTGGTGCGCGTGCCCTCGGGAAAGATCACCAGCTGCCCGCCGCGCCGCAGGTCCTGCACGGCCAGGCGGATCAGGCTGCGCGGCGAGTCGTTGCGGATGTAGCGCGCCAGCCGCGCGCCGGCGCCGAGGAAGGGGTTGCGCATCAGGCCGGCCTTCATGATGCAGGCGCTGTGCGGCAGGCGAGCCACCAGCATCAGCGCATCGAGCAGGCTGGGATGGTTGGCGACGACGATCAGGCCGGGCTCGTCGCGCAGCGTGTCCAGCACATTGGCGTCGAGCCGGATCATCCCGCTCAGGCGAGCCAGCGCCCAGTAGAGGCGGTAGCCGTAGGCGATGCCGGCGCGGCCGACCACCAGGCCGCGCTCGCGCGGCAGCAGCGGGTAGAGCAGCAGGGCGACCAGGTTCCAGATCGTCGACATCACGCCCAGCAGCAGCAGCTGGGCGTGCAGCCAGAGGGTCAGCGGCAGCTTCAGCAGGAACGCCACGCCTCAGTCCTTCGTCGACACCTGCTCGGACGACGTCGCGAAGATCCAGCTGTAGGCGATGCCGAAGGACACATGCTGGCGCTGTCGCAGCAGCGGGCTGTCGCCGTAGCGCGCGCCGTGCAGGCTGTCGAACTTGACGAATAGGCCGGCCCAGCTGCGGTCGAAGCGCCGCGAGAGCGCGGCCACGAACTGCAGGCCGCCGTAGCCGGCGCGCGCGCGGTAGGCCGGGCGGTCGGGGGTGGCATCGGCTTCGGGCACGTCGTAGAAGTAGGCGTTGTAGCGGCGGCTGCCGAACACCGGCCCGGCCAGCAGGCCGAGGTTCCAGCCCGAGTTGCCGACGTTCGCCAGGTCGAGGTTGACGTTGGGCGTGGCCACCCAGCCGATGGAGCGGGGCTTGGACTCCAGCGTGAAGGCGGCGCGCAGCGGTGCGCGCAGGTCGAGCTTCCAGCCGGTGCCGCGCGACAGCGTCCAGTTGAGGTTGGGGCCGAGTTCGACGGTCGGTGCCAGGTCGTCCATGCCGCGGCGCGCGTCGTTGTCCTCGCTGCGCGTCGGTGCGCCGGCGCCGGCGCTGAGGTCGAAGTCGAAGCGCTCGGTCTCGACCAGCACGGCGCGCGCGCCGTCGCGGTCGGCCTTGAAGATCTCGCCGCGGTAGACGAGGTAGGGCACCGGCAGCAGCCAGCCGTGCGACTGGTCGGCGCCGCGGTAGTGCGGCAGGCGCAGCGCGCCGACGCCGAGCCCCAGTTCCCACAGCGGCCGTTCGGCCGCGGCGACCGGCGCGGCCGCCAGCGCGGCGCCCAGACCCAGGACGCAGGCGGCTGCCTGCGCGCCGCGCCTCATCCGCCCACCCGGCCGACACTGCCCGGCGCGAAGGCGTGGGCCTCGATCTCGACCAGCAGGTCGCTGCGGCAGATGTCGGCTTCCAGGTAGAGCGCGTGGCGCACGAACGGCGTGGCGTCGCCGACCTCGGCTTCGAGCGTGGCGCGCACCACCGGCGCCTGCTCGGCGTGCCGCACGTAGACGGTGGCTTCCAGCGTGGCCAGGTCGAAGCGCGCGCCGCCGCGCGCGTTGGCGGCGGCGACGACCGCGCGCAGGTTGCTCAGCGTCTCGCGCGTCTGCGCCCGCACGTCGCCGGCGTGGACGCTGGCATGGCCGACGATGCTGGAGGTGCCCGAGATCAGCAGCGCGACCTGGTCCGCGCCGGCCGCGACCAGCGCCGCGCGCGAGAAGCTCGGGCTGCTCACGCCGTAGTCGCGCGGGTAGTGGTAGGCCGAGACCTGGCGCGGGTTCTCGATCGGCAGCGCAGGCCGCAGGCCGGCCAGGAAGCGCACGCAGAACGGGCCTTCGCGCGTGCCGAGCGCGCAGGCCGCGGGCGCGCCCTCGAAGGCCGGACGGCGTGCCTCGATGAAGGCCTGCTGGCGGCCGGCGTTGAAGCGGCGGTAGCGCTCGGTGCCGGCGGCGTCCGCGTTGATGTGCGGCAGGTAGTTCCAGATGCGTTGCAGGTGCGCGAAGCCGGTCTGGTCGAGCGTGGTGAACAGGTCGGTGTAGGCGCGATGGGCCAGCGCCTCGAGGTCTTGGTTACCCTCATCGAGGTCGAGTGCGCCGTACAGCCAGTGGCCGTTGTGGCGCCAGCGCACGCAGCCGCTACGGCCCGCGATCGACGGGCCCTCGCTGCACCAGGCGTCGAGCATCGGGCCGTCCTGCAGCAGGCGGCGCGTCGCGACGCCCGCCGGCGAGTCGATGCCGATCGGCGCCTGCAGGTCGTAGAGCAGGCCGCCCAGCGCCGCCGGCACGCCGGGGCTGGACCAGGCCGAAGCCGCAAGACGCCGCACGCTCAGTCGCGGACTCAGGGTGGGGGCCGCCACGTTCAGCGCGCCTCGAGGATGTTCTCGCCGGCGAGCGGCCCCATGTCCTCGATGTTGCGGTGCCGGCGCTTCCAGCCGGCCCAGCTGCGCCGCCAGTGGCGGATCGAGATCATGTAGTAGATGCCTTTCAGCACCCACAGCGAGGGCTTGATCGGGCTGTTGCCGTACAGGTCGCCGGCCAGCAGCGAGAGCAGCGCTTCCTTCACGCGCAAGGGGTTGGCCGGGTACATGAACATCTCGCGGATCGTCGGGTTGGTGACCCGGAAGATGAACCACGAGAACTCCTTCGGGCCGATCTTCAGGCGCTTCTCGAAGGTCTTGCGCGCGCGCGCGGCCTCGGCCGGGCGGTCGAGCGTGGTCGCCACCAGGTCGACGGCGTCGAAGGCGCTGTGCATCGCGAGGTAGACACCCGAGGAGAACATCGGGTCGATGAAGGTGTAGGCATCGCCCAGCATCACGTAGCGCCCGCCGGCGGCGTGCGAGGCGATGTAGGAGTAGTTGCCGGTGGCGTGCACCTGGTTGCCGACCAGCGTGGCGTCCTTCAGGCGGTCGGCCAGCTCGGGGCACAGCGCGATGGTGTCGTCGAAGAAGTCCTTCAGCGGCTTGTCGCGTGACTTCAGGTAGTAGGGCCAGCACACCGCGCCGACGCTGGTCTGGCCGTCGGCCAGCGGGATGAACCAGAACCAGCCGTGCTCGAACCACAGGATGCTGATGTTGCCTTCCTTGATGCCGGGCAGGCGACGCGCGCCGGTGTAGTGGCCGAACAGCGCCGAGCTGTTGTGCGCCGGGTTCTTCTCCTTGCAGCGCAGCTTGTTGGCCATGAAGGTGTCGCGGCCCGAGGCGTCCACCACGTAGCGCGCGCGCCAGACCTTGGCGGTCTTCTGGCCGCTGCCGTCGTCCAGCTCGGCGGTGACCGTCGCGCCGTCGTCGTCGTAGGCCACGTCGCGCACGCGGCAGCCTTCCAGCGTGGTGGCACCGGCCGTGGCGGCGTTGCGGAACAGCAGCTCGTCGAGCTCGGAGCGCCGCACCTGCCAGGCATAGGGCTGGCGCTTGTCCCACTGCTCGGCGAACTCGAGGTAGCTGCGGTGGGTGTGCTCGGGCGAGACGAACTCGATGCCCCACTTGGGCATGCCGATCGCCTCGACCTGCTGGCGCACGCCGAGCTGGTCGAACAGCGCGACGTTGGACGGCAGCAGCGACTCGCCGATGTGGAAGCGCGGGTGGCGGGCCTTCTCGGTCAGCACGATCTGGCGGCCCTGGCGCGCCAGCAAGGTGGCCGCGGTGGAGCCGGCCGGTCCGCCGCCGATGACGAAGACGTCGCAGGCTTCGGCGTCCGCAGTGGAGGCAGCGGTCTTGTTCATGCGGGTCGGGTCGCGGTGTATTCCGAGAAGACGCCCAGCTCGACGTGGCGGCGCACGTCGGAGAAGCCGGCGGCGCGCAGCGCCTCCATCACGGCCTCGGGCGGGATGCAGGCCTCGATCGTGTCCCAGTAGTAGCGCCACAGCTGCGCCGTGCCCTGGCGCCGCGCCACCGCGCCGGCGACCAGCGGCAGCACCGCGCGCATGTAGCCGCGCAGGGCGGCGGTGGCGATGCGGCCGGCTGGCCGCGTGATCTCCAGCACCAGCAGGCGCCCACCGGGGCGCAGCACGCGGTGGAACTCGGCGAAGGCCGCGCTGACGTCGGCGAGGTGGCGCAGCGCGTAGCCCAGGCTCAGGAAATCGGCGCTGGCGTCGGTGCGGGGCAGGGCCTCGGCGCGGCCCTGCAGCAGC
>CAZTTC010000183.1:0-5865 GCA_964616015.1 uncultured Methylibium sp.
GAGATGCCGTTGCCCAGGCCGCGCTCGGTGATCTGCTCGCCCAGCCACATGAGGAACATCGTGCCGGCCACCAGGCTGACGACCGCGGTCAGCCGGAAGCCCATGCCCGGGGCGTTGACCAGGCCGGCCGATCCTTCCAGCGCGATGGCGATGCCGAGCGACTGGAAGATCGCCAGGCCCAAGGTGCCATAGCGCGTGTACTGCGTGATCTTGCGCCGGCCGGCCTCGCCCTCTTTCTTGATTGCCTCGAGGGTCGGCACGACGTAGGTCATCAGCTGCATGATGATCGACGCCGAGATGTACGGCATGATCCCCAGCGCGAACACCGTGAAGCGCGACAGAGCCCCGCCCGAGAACATGTTGAACAGGCTCAGGATGCCGCCCTGCTGACCCTGGAACAACTGCTGGAGCTGGTCGGGGTTGATGCCCGGCACCGGGATGTGCGCACCGATGCGATAGACGACGAGCGCCAGCAGCAAGAAGACGAGCCGGCGACGCAGGTCGCCGAACTTGCCGCTCTTGGCCAGTTGATTCGCGTTGGTTGCCACGCAGGAGTTCCGTGTGAGCGCGTGCTGCGGTCAGCGTCAGGCGACCGAGCCGCCCGCCGCCTCGATCACGGCCTTGGCGCCGGCTGTCGCGCCGATGCCCTTGAGCGTCACCTTGCGGCTCAGCTCGCCCGACTTGATGACCTTGACCACCTTGGCGCGTTCACCCACCAGGCCAGCCTGCTTGAGCGTCAGCATGTCGATCTCGTCGACCGCCAGACCTTGCAGGTCGGACAGCGAGATCTCGGCGTTGTACTTCAGGGTCAGCGACTTGAAGCCCCGCTTGGGCAGTCGGCGCTGCAGCGGCATCTGGCCGCCCTCGAAGCCGACCTTGTGATAGCCGCCGGAACGCGACTTCTGGCCCTTGTGGCCGCGGCCGGCCGTCTTGCCCAGGCCCGAGCCGATGCCGCGACCGACGCGGCGACGCGCCTTCTTGGCGCCCGCGGCCGGCTTGATCGTGTTGAGTTCCATCGTCATGTTCTCCAGGTTCGATGCGCGGCGTGGCGCCTCAGAGCACCTGCACCAGATAGCTGATCTTGTTGATCATGCCGCGCACGGCCGGCGTGTCCTCGAGGACTGCTTCGCTGTTGAGCCTGCGCAGGCCGAGGCCCCGCACGGTCGCGCGGTGCGAGGTCTTCGTGCCGATGGGGCTGCGCACCAGCTTGACCTTGAGCGTCTTCTTGTCCGTCATGGTGATCTCCGGCGGCGGCTCAGTTCAGGATCTCTTCGACCGACTTGCCACGCTTGCCGGCCACTTCGGCTGGCGTGGTCGAGCGGCGCAGCGCGTCGAAGGTCGCGCGGACCATGTTGTACGGGTTCGAGGAACCCAGGCTCTTGGCCACGATGTCGGTGACGCCCATGACCTCGAACACCGCGCGCATCGGACCGCCGGCGATGATGCCGGTACCGGCCACGGCCGGCGCCAGCAGCACCTTGGCCGCACCGTGCTCGCCGGTCACGTTGTGGTGGACGGTGCCGTTCTTCAGGCTGACCTTGATCATGTCCCGGCGGGCGGCGTCCATCGCCTTGGTCACGGCCACGGGCACTTCCTTGGCCTTGCCCTTGCCCATGCCGACCCGCCCGTCGCCATCGCCGACCACCGTCAGCGCCGCGAAGCTCATCGTGCGACCGCCCTTGACCACCTTGGTCACGCGGTTCACCTGGATCATCTTCTCTTTCAGACCGTCGTCGCGACCTTCGTCGGCGATGCGGGGTTGGAACTTGGCCATGTCAGATTCCTTCGATGTGCAGCAGCGTTGCCGAGCCGTTCAGCGGGCTCAGAACTGCAGACCGGCTTCGCGGGCGGCCTCGGCCAGCGCCTTGACGCGGCCGTGGTAAGCGAAGCCCGCGCGGTCGAAAGCGACCTTCTCGATGCCGGCCGCCTTGGCCTTCTCGGCAATGCGCTTGCCGACGATCGCCGCGGCCGCGGCATTGCCACCCTTGCCGCCCGAGGCGCCGAGCTGGGTGCGCACGTCCTTCTCGGCCGTCGAAGCGCTCGCGAGCACCTTCTCGCCGTCGTCGGAAATGACGCTGGCATAGATGTGCAGGTTCGAGCGGAACACCGTCAAGCGCGCCACGCTCTGCAGCGCGATGCGCGTCCGGGTCTGCTTGGAGCGACGCAGGCGCTGGTCTCGCTTGTTCAACATCATGCGGCTCCTTACTTCTTCTTGGTCTCTTTGAGAGAGACCTTCTCGTCGGCATAACGGATGCCCTTGCCCTTGTAGGGCTCGGGCGGGCGGATCGCGCGGACCTCGGCAGCGATCTGCCCGACCGCCTGACGGTCCGCACCCTTGATGAGGATCTCCGTCTGGGTCGGGCACTCGACCTTGATGCCGGCCGGCATGTCCTTCACCACCGGGTGCGAATAGCCAACCTGGAGGTTCAGCTTCGTGCCCTGAGCCTGGGCCCGGAAGCCCACGCCGACCAGCGTCAGCTTGCGCTCGAAGCCCTTGCTGACGCCGTTGACCATGTTGGCCACCAGCGCGCGCATCGTGCCGCTCATGGCGTTCGCCGCGACCGACTCGTCAAGCGGCGCAAAGCTCAGCTGACCATTGTCATTCTTGACCGCGACCAGGCCACTCACCGGGCGCACCAGGGTGCCCAGCGCGCCCTTGACGCTGATCTGCTCGGCCGTGACGGCCACTTCGACCCCCTTGGGGACGGCGATCGGCATTTTTCCAACGCGAGACATCGTTCAACTCCTTCGCGTCAGGCGACGTAGCACAGGACCTCGCCGCCGATACCGGCAGCGCGGGCCTTGCGGTCCGTCATCACGCCCTTGGGCGTGGTCACGATCGCCACACCCAGGCCGTTCATGACCTGCGGGATCTCGTGGCGACCCTTGTAGATACGCAGGCCCGGTCGACTGACGCGCTCGATCCGCTCGATGACGGGGCGGCCGGCGTAGTACTTCAGGCCGATCTCGAGTTCGGGCTTGCCGGCCTCGCCCTTGACGGCGTAGGCGTCGATGTAGCCCTCGTCCTTCAGGACCTGGGCGATCGCGACCTTCAGCTTCGACGAGGGCATCACGACGACCGACTTCTCCACCATCTGCGCGTTGCGGATGCGGGTCAGCATGTCGGCGATGGGATCACTCATGCTCATGGGTTTTCTCCTGTACGTTCGCGTGCCGGCTTACCAGCTGGCCTTGACGACACCGGGGATGTCGCCCTTGAACGCCAGTTCACGAATCTTGCTGCGCGCCAGGCCGAAGGTCCGGAACGTGCCGCGCGGGCGGCCCGTCAGCCCGCAGCGATTGCGAAGGCGGCTCGGGTAGGCATTGCGCGGCAGCTTCTGCAGGGCGAGGCGCGCCACGTAGCGCTCCTCGTCCGACTTGCTGGCGTCGTCGATGATCGCCTTCAGATCCGCGTACTTCTTCGCGAACTTGGCGACCAGCTCCTCGCGCTTCAACTCACGCTGCTTGATGGACTTCTTGGCCACGGGGCACCTCAGTTCTTGAACGGGAACTTGAATGCGGCCAGCAGCGCCTTGCATTCGTCGTCGGTCTTGGCGGTGGTGGTGAAGCTGATGTTCATCCCGCGCAGCGCGTCGATCTTGTCGTACTCGATCTCGGGGAAGATGATCTGTTCCTTGACCCCGATGTTGTAGTTGCCGCGGCCGTCGAAGGCCCGACCCGAGATCCCGCGGAAGTCGCGCACGCGCGGCAGCGCGATCGTGACAAAGCGATCGAGGAACTCGTACATGCGGATGCCACGAAGCGTGACCATGCAGCCGATGGGCACGCCGTCACGGATCTTGAAGCCCGCGATGGCCTTCTTGGACTTGGTGACCACCGGCTTCTGGCCGGCGATCTTGGTCAGGTCGCCGACGGCGTTGTCCATGACTTTCTTGTCCGACACCGCCTCGCTCACGCCCATGTTGAGCGTGATCTTGGTCAGTCGCGGGACCTGCATCACCGACTTGTAGCCGAACTTCTTGACGAGCTCCGGCGTGATCGATTCGCGGTAGATCTTCTGCAGGCGGGCGCCGGAGACCGCGGCTTGTTGAACTTGCTGTTTGGCCATGATCTTTACGCCTTGATCTCTGCACCGCTGGACTTGTAGACGCGAACGCCGTTGTCCTTGGTCTTGCGAGCCTGCTTCTCGGCTTCGCTGAGCAGCTTGATGCCGACGCGGTCTGCCTTGCCGGTGGACGGGTTGTAGATCGCCACGTTGGACTGGTGGATCGGCATGGTCTTGTCGACGATGCCGCCGGTCGTCCCCTTCAGCGGGTTCGGCTTGACGTGCTTCTTGACGATGTTGATGCCGTCGACCAGCAGGTGGTCGGCATCGACGCGCGACGACACGGCGCCGCGCTTGCCCTTGTCGCGACCGGTCAGCACGATGACCTGGTCGCCCTTGCGAATCTTGTTCATGATGGTTCCTCGCCGACGATCAGAGGACTTCGGGCGCCAGCGACACGATCTTCATGAAGCGCTCGGTGCGCAGTTCGCGCGTCACCGGGCCGAAGATGCGGGTGCCGATCGGCTCGAGCTTGGCATTCAGCAGGACGGCGGCATTGCCGTCGAACTTGACCAGCGAGCCGTCCTGGCGGCGCACGCCCTTGGCCGTGCGCACGACGACCGCGCTGTAGACCTCGCCCTTCTTCACGCGACCACGCGGCGCGGCCTCCTTGATGGAGACCTTGATGATGTCGCCGATGCCGGCATAACGACGCTTGGAGCCGCCGAGCACCTTGATGCACATGACGCTTTTCGCGCCCGTGTTGTCCGCGACGTCGAGTCGCGATTGCATTTGAATCATTGTCTGTCCCCAACTTGTCCCGCAGCCCGCATCGGCAGGCCTCGGTCAGTCTTGGGCCCGTCATCGACTCCCGCGTCGCGGGGGTCTCTGCTTGGGGCGAAACCGGGGCGTTCCGGAGCGTTCGGTCCGCCAGCGCGGGGGCTGACGGCACCGCGATCTCTAGGCGACCTTCGGCGAAGCTGCGGATTATCTACGGCCGAGTACCGCTTGTCAACGGGCCTGGGCAGCCGGTCGACTCAGCCCGCCGCGGCCCGAGCCTGGGCCAGGAGGGTCTCGGCATTGCTCACTTCAAACTTGCCCGGCGCTTCGACATTGAGCGTCCGGACCTGGCCGTCGACCACCAGCATCGAGTAACGCTGCGACCGCAGCCCCATGCCCCGGGCGGTGAGGTCCAGCGTCAGGCCTGTGGCTTGGGCGAACGCAGCACTGCCGTCGGCCATCATCCGGACCTTGCCGGCCGTCTTCTGGTCGCGGCCCCAGGCCCCCATCACGAAGGCGTCGTTGACCGAGATGCACCAGATCTCGTCGACGCCAGCCGCCTTGAAGGCGTCGGCGTTCTGCACGAAGCCTGGCACGTGCTGCGCCGAGCAGGTCGGTGTAAAGGCCCCCGGCAGCGCGAAAACCGCGATGGTCTTGCCGGTCGTCAGCTTGTCGATGTCGAAGGCGTTCGGACCGAGAGAGCAGCCGCCCCCTTCGACCTCGATGAACTCCTGCAGCGTGCCCGCGGGCAGCTTGTCACCAACCTTGATCATGGTGTCTCTCCAGAAAGCGGGGTCGCGAAAACGAGAACGACCGGTCGCCAGCTTGCCAGCGTTCCGGTCGTCGGTGTCAGGAGCCGCACAAGCCCCTCGACGCTGGCGGGCCTCAGACCGCGCGGGCCTTCTCGACCAGCCGGGTCACGACCCAGGCCTTGGTCTTCGAGATGGGCCGCCCCTCGGCGATCTCGACCACATCCCCGAGCTTGTACTCGTTGTTCTCGTCGTGCGCGTGGTACTTGCGCGAGCGGCCGACGATCTTGCCGTAGAGCTCGTGCTTGGTGCGACGCTCGACCAGCACCG
>CAZTTC010000184.1:0-5845 GCA_964616015.1 uncultured Methylibium sp.
CCAGGTGGATCACCTCCGCGCCCATGCCCATCAGGATGCGCCGCATGATGTTGATCGAGGCGTCGTGACCGTCGAACAGCGAGGCCGCGGTGACGAAACGCACCTTGTGGGTCGGGCGGTAGTCGGCCAGGGCCTTGAACTCGGCGGACAGGTCGGTCATCGGGCGCTCCAGGGGGCGTGTCGGCAGGGGTTGTTGACGTTAACGTAAACGTAAATCGATGGCAAGCCGTCGGTGGCCGCGACGCCGTGGCTGCCGGCGTCGTTTCCTTGACGCATTGGGCCGTCCGGCGGCGGTGCCGGCCCCGGCGGCCGCGGCGAACCGCGCCACAATCTGAGGCAAGGTTCCCTGCGATGAGCGTCCCGCCCCCCTCTCCCGTCAAGACCGAGCTCGGCCAGGACGAGTTGCGCCGGCGCACGCGCAAGCTCAGCCAGCGCCACCGCACGGTGCTGTTGCTGGTCGACGGCAAGCGCAGCCGGGACGAGGTCGTGGCCCTGGCGCTGCAGGCCGGCGTGACGGCCGGCTTCTTCGACGAACTGGTGGCGATGGGCATGGTGGAGCTGGCCGCAGCGGCAACCGAACCCGAAGCGGCAGCAGCGCAGGACCTGCCGACCGCACCGGCGCCGATGGCCGTTGGGCCTGGCTCGCCCCCGCCGGCCCCCGCCCCGCCCGGGGCAGAGTCGGCGCCCGATGCGGCACCCGAGCCCTCAGCCGAGGCGCAATCCGGAGAGGATCCCGCCGTCGCGGTCATCGCAACGCTCGACCTGCCGGTGCTGACGCCGTTGGCGCTCGGCGAGCCGGTGCCCGATGCCGCGGCGCTGCCCGTGCTCGCTTCGCCGGCGGCGGCGAAGCCGGCCGATGCGGCCGGCACCACCGAGCCGGTGCGGCCCGCCAAGGTCAAGTTCGCGCCGCCGAGGTACCAGCCCAAGCCGGCGGCGCGCGCCTCGGCCCCGGCGCCCCTGCTGCCCCTGCCCGAGACGCCGGTGCTGACGCCGGCCCAGCGGCCCGCCAAGCGCACCGCGTCCCCGCCGCCGGCCGCGCAGGGCCGTGCCCCGGTGGCCGTGAGCGACGGCGCCGAGGAGAGCCTGCTGTCCGAGGTGCGCAGCCTGCTCATCAGCACACTGCTCGTCGACGGGCCGGTGATGAGCTCGCTGACCGCGTTGCGCGTCGGCCGGGCGCGCACCCGCTACGAGCTGATCGAGCTGGTGTGGCAGATCGAGCGCAGCCTGGTGCAGGCGCGGCGACCGCGCGAGGCCCAGGGTCGGCTGATCCGCGCGCGCGAGCTGCTCGGGCTGGGCAACACCCTGGTGGACGAAGACACCAACCCCGGGCCGCATTCCGAGTGAGCGTGCGCGCATGAGCCTCCTGGCGATCGACATCGGCAACACGCGGCTGAAATGGGCGCAGTACACGTCGCTCGAGTTCGGCAGCGAGCCGATCGCCCAGGGGGCGCTGTTCCTCGAGACCATCGACCAGCTCGACGAAGGCGACTGGGCGCGGCTCGCGGCGCCCACCACCATGATCGGCTGTTGCGTGGCAGGCGACTCGGTGCGGCACCGCGTCGAGGAGCAGCTGGAGATGTGGGACGTGGCACCGCGCTGGGTCGTGTCCAGCGCCGCCGAAGCCGGCGTGACCAACGGCTACGACCACCCGATGCGCCTGGGCAGCGACCGCTGGGTGGCGCTGATCGGCGCGCGCGCCCGCCTCGAGGCGGGCGGCCGTCGCGGACCGGTGCTGGTCGTGATGGCCGGCACCGCGGTGACCGTCGACGCGCTCGACGCCGACGGCCGCTTCCTCGGCGGGCTGATCCTGCCCGGCCACGGCATCATGCTCAAGGCGCTGGAGGCCGGCACGGCCGGGCTGCGCGTGCCGACCGGCGAGGTGCGCGACTTCCCGACCAACACCAGCGACGCGCTCACCAGCGGCGGCACCTACGCCATCACCGGCGCGATCGAGCGCATGCACCGCCAGCTGCAGCGCCACGGCGGCGAGGTGCCGCACTGCTTCGTGACCGGCGGCGCCGGCTGGAAGGTCGCCCCGGCGCTGGCGATCGGCTACGAGCTGGTCGACTCGCTGATCTTCGACGGCCTGTTGACCATCGCTGCCGAGCGCAAGGCCCACGGCAACGGCGTGCGCCTCACAGGATGAAGCGCGACAGGTCCTCGTCCACGGCCAGCGCCCCCAGCTTGGCGTCGACGTAGGCGGCGTCGATCGTCACGGTCTGCCCCGACAGGCGCGGGGCATCGAAGCTGACCTCGTCGAGCAGGCGTTCCATCACGGTGGCCAGCCGCCGCGCGCCGATGTTCTCGGTGCGCTCGTTCACATCGCAGGCGATCTGCGCCAGCCGCCGCACGCCCTCGGGCCGGAAGTCCAGCGCCAGCCCCTCGGTCGCCAGCAGCGCCTGGTACTGGCGCGTCAGGTTGGCGTGGGTCTGCGTGAGGATCGCCTCGAAGTCGTCGACCCCCAGCGAGCCGAGCTCGACGCGGATCGGGAAGCGCCCCTGCAGCTCCGGGATCAGATCGCTGGGCCGGCTGAGGTGGAAGGCGCCCGAGGCGATGAAGAGGATGTGGTCGGTCTTCACCATGCCGTGCTTGGTGCTGACCGTCGTGCCCTCGACCAGCGGCAGCAGGTCGCGCTGCACGCCCTGGCGGGACACCTCGGCGCCGCTGCTGGCGCCGTCGCTGCGCGAGGTGACCTTGTCGATCTCGTCGATGAAGACGATGCCGTTCTGCTCGGCCGCCGCGAGCGCCTGGGCCCGGATCTCGTCCTCGTTGACAAGCTTGCCCGCCTCTTCCTCGATTAGCAGCTGGCGCGCCTCGGCGATCCTGAGCTTGCGGGCCGTGCGCCGCGCCTGGCCGAGGCTGGCGAACAGGCCCTTGAGCTGCTCGGCCATGTCCTCCATGCCGGGCGGGCCGAGCAGCTCGACCGCCGGGCGGGGCTCGGCGAGCTCGAGCTCGATCTCCTTGTCGTCGAGGGTGCCCTCGCGCAGGCGCTTGCGGAAGGTCTGGCGCGCGGGGCTGTCGGCCGGCGGGGCCGCGGGCGCCAGCCCGAAGCCCGGACGTGCCGACGCCGAGGGCAGCAGCGCGTCGAGCAGCCGTTCCTCGGCGGCGTCCTCGGCGCGCGCACGCTGCGCACGCAGCGCCGTCTCGCGCGTCTGCTTGACCGCGACGTCGACCAGGTCGCGAATGATGGTGTCGACGTCCTTGCCCACGTAGCCGACCTCGGTGAACTTGGTCGCCTCGACCTTGATGAAGGGCGCGTCCGCGAGCCGGGCCAGGCGGCGCGCGATCTCGGTCTTGCCGACGCCGGTCGGCCCGATCATCAGGATGTTCTTCGGCGTGATCTCGGGCCGCAGCTTGTCGTCGACCTGCTGGCGGCGCCAGCGGTTGCGCAGCGCGATCGCCACCGCGCGCTTGGCATCCTTCTGGCCGACGATGTGGCGGTCGAGCTCGGAGACGATCTCCTGGGGCGTCATGTTCATGGGAGTAGTGAGCGGTGATCGGTGATCACCGATCACCGCTTTCCAGCGTCTCGATGGTGTGGTGCTGGTTCGTGTAGATGCACAGCTCGCCGGCGATCTCGAGCGAACGCTTGACCATGTCGCGCGCCGACAGCTCGGTGTGGTCGAGCAGGGCGCGCGCCGCGGCTTGCGCGTAGGCGCCGCCCGAGCCGATCGCGATGATGCCGTGCTCGGGCTCCAGCACGTCGCCGTTGCCGGTGATGATCAGCGAGGTGCCGCGGTCGGCGACCGCCAGCATCGCCTCGAGCCGCCTGAGCACGCGGTCGGTGCGCCAGTCCTTGGTCAGCTCGATCGCGGCGCGCGTCAGCTGGCCCTGGTGCTTCTCGAGCTTGGCCTCGAAGCGCTCGAACAGCGTGAAGGCGTCGGCCGTCGCGCCGGCAAAGCCGGCCAGTACCTGGTCCTTGTAGAGCTTGCGCACCTTGCGGGCCGAAGCCTTGACGACGATGTGGCCCAGCGTGACCTGGCCGTCGCCGCCGATCGCGACCTCGCGCCCGCGCCGCACGCTGACGATGGTGGTGCCGTGATAGGAGTCCATGGAGTTCGATCGAGCTTGCAGAACCAGCGGGCGCCGCGGATCCGGCTCCGCCGGTCCGCCAGCGGCGCCCCCTGGAGGGGGCGCGGCGCAGCCGCAACGGGGGGTCAGAGATTCCGGACCTTCACGCGCGCATGCTCGTTGATGCCCATCGCGTTGAAGAACAGCGCCAGCAGGCGGTGGGCGTCGTCGAAGTGCACCAGGCGGTTCTCGCCGCGGCGGTTCAGCACCCAGTTGAGCAGGTCGCCGGCGGCGACGAAGTCCATGCGGATGAGCCGCGCGCAGTTGACGTTGACCACGGTGGCCGCTCCGAGCTGGCCTTCCAGCTGCCGCAGCACGTTGCCGATGTCGCCGACCAGCTGCCCCGAGAGCTCGACCGCCGAGGTCCGCAGCCCGCCCGCCTCCTCGATCACCTGCGACTCGGCGAAACCGGTCGACACATCGGTGACCATCGCGCGCGAGGACAGCGTGATGCCGGTCGAGTCGGCCATCTTGACGATGCAGGACGAGGCCTCCCACGACGGCGGCGACACCTCGTAGGTCACGCAGTAGTCGATCGCGACCTCGTCGAACTGGTCGGGACGGTTGGCCAGGCGCAGCGCCTCGAGGCGCAGCAGCCAGTAGACCGGGTCGGCATCGCGCACGCCGGTCGGCGCGGTGTCGGTCAGCAGCTTGAGCAGTTGGTCGAAACCGATCCAGCGCATCTGGATCTTCTGTGTCGCCCAGTGGCGCATGAGTTCGCTCAGCTCGTTGCAGGCCTGCGGCTCGGCGCCGTGCAGCGAACTCCAGTCCAGCACCCAGGGCATGGGCATCTGCAGCGTCTTGGCGCGCAGCTGGCTCACGGCCTCGACATCGAGCTGGCCGGGGGCCACCCACCCCACCGCACCCTCGATGCGCACCGCGCTGGGCGTGCCGGCGGCCGCCGCCGCGGCGGCCTCGGCGGCCACCAGCTGCGGGATCGAGAACCACTGCGGTGCCGACCAGCCGAAGCGCTGCACGTAGTCCAGCGCGAGGCTCTCGAAGGGTTGCTGCTGCCCGGTCGCCCGGTAGAGGTCGAACAGCACCAGCCAGGTCTCGGCGTGGTTGGCGCGCTCGCCGTCGGGGCCGATCAGGCCGGTGATCGACCGCTCGCAGGACTCGAACTCGGCGTTCGCGAAGGAGATCACGGCTTCATCGAGCTCGGGATCGTGCGCGATCTCGTTGACCTCGACCGCGAAGGGATTGTTGAAGTCCGAGCTGGCCTGCGCGCCCAGCGCAGGTCGCGCCGCTGCCTTGGCAGCGGGCGGCGGCGTGGCGGCCAGCGGCGCCGGCGCCGACGGCCAGTCGAGGGCGTTGCCGGCATCGGGCGGCGCGGCGGCGGCAGGCGTGGCGGCCGGCACGGGCACCGGCGCTGCGGCGGGGGTCGGCGCCGCCACCGGTGGCGCCACCTGGAAGGGCTCGTTCATCGACGGCGCCTGGTCGTCGAAGCCGCCTTGCACGGTGGGCGCGTTGTAGAACGAAGGCGGGTGCGAGGACGTGATGGTGCGCCGGGCGATGACCTCGCCTTCCATCTGCTGCTCGATCTCGTCGATCTTGGCCTTGACCGCCGCGTCGTCGGGCCGCGCCACGCTGTTGGCGCGCGGCTGGTCGGAATCGTCGAGGTCCGAGCCCTGCAACGCCGCCAGGCCGTCGGGAGGCAGACCCTCGCGACGGATCTTGCGCAGCATGTCGAACTCGCGCTTGCGCACGAAGTCGTTGCGCCGCTTGCGCTCGATCATCGCCTTGAGCTCGCTCTTGGCGTAGCCGCTCTGCAGCG
>CAZTTC010000185.1:0-5800 GCA_964616015.1 uncultured Methylibium sp.
TCACGTACTTCTCGACCTGGGCATCGACCTGCGCGGCCGTCCAGTCCGGCCACTTGCTGCGCACCGCGAAGGCGATGTTGCGGCGCACCGTCAGCCAGGGCATCAACGCGTGGCCCTGGAACACGACGCCGCGCTCCAGGCTGGGTCCGGCGACCTCGCGCTGGTCCATGAAGACATGGCCCTCGCTCGCCGTCTCCAGCCCGGCCAGCACGTTGAGGATCGTCGTCTTGCCGCAACCGCTGTGGCCGATGATGCAGACGAACTCGCCGCGCGCGATGCCGAAGTTGACGCTGTCGAACACCGCCTCGGTCGTGCCCGGGTAGGTCTTGGCCAGGCCCTCGACCTGCAGGAAGCGCTTCGAGACGGTCTCAGTCGACATACGTCACCGCCTTCTGCGCCCGCGCGAACAGCAGGTCCAGCAGCATGCCGACCACGCCGATGACCAGGATCGCGAAGATCACGTTGGCCAGCGACAGGTTGTTCCACTCGTTCCACACAAAGTAGCCGATGCCGGTGCCGCCGACCAGCATCTCGGCCGCCACGATCACCAGCCAGGCGATGCCCATGCTGATGCGCATGCCGGTCAGGATGGTCGGTGCCGCGGCCGGCAGGATGACCTGGAAGGCCTTGCGCAGCGGGCTCACCTCCAGCGTCCTGGCGACATTGAGCCACTCGCGCCGCACCCCGGCCACGCCGAAGGCGGTGTTGATCAGCATCGGCCACACCGAGCAGATGAAGATCACGAAGATGCCGCTGATCGACGAGTCCTTGATGGTGTAGAGCGCCAGCGGCATCCAGGCCAGCGGCGAGATCGGCTTCAGGACCTGGATGAAGGGGTCGAGCGCGCGATAGATCAGCGGACTCATGCCGATCAGGAAGCCGAGCGGGATCGCCACCGCCATCGCGAGTCCGAAGCCCAGCGCCACGCGACCCAGCGAGTAGGCCAGCTGCAGGCCGATGCCCTTGTCGTTGGGGCCGTTGTCGTAGAAGGGCCGCGACAGGTGCTCCAGAACTTTGCTGCCCAGCTGCGCCGGGGTCGGGAAGCCCGACTTGGCGCTGCCGCCACCGGCGGCCTGGCCCGGATCCTTGCCCAGCAGCCTGGCGTACTCGATCTGCTCGGGCGTCATCGCAGCCGCTGGCACCGCGCCCGCCAGCGGTCGCGTGGCCAGGTGCCAGGCCGTCAGCAGCAGCAGCAACAGCAGCAGCGACAGCAGCCCGGCCTTCAAGTCGAGGCTGCTGCTCATGTCCGCTTGATCGCGAAGCTGGCGATGTAGGGCTCGGGCTTGTCAGCGTCGAACACCTTGCCCATGATCGTGAACTTGGGGTAGGCGCCGTCGGGCACCTTCTGGTCGAGCTGCTTCATGGTCTTCCTGGCGTCGGTCAGCAGGAAGACCTTCTCGGCGATCTGCTTGTAGTTCACGTCGCCCTTGACGTAGCCCCAGCGCTTCATCTGCGTGAGCATCCACACCGCCATCGACTGCCAGGGGATGGGGTCGAAGTCGGCGCGATCGGGCACGGTCTTCACGCCGCCCAGGCCGTCGGCGAACTTGCCGGTCAGCACCTGCGCGACCACGGTCTCCGGCTGGTTCAGGTAGGCCTGGGGCGAGATGAGCTTGGCGATCAGCTCGCGGTTCTCGGGCTTGCGCGCCATCGCGGCGGCGGTCAGCACCGCGCGGTACAGCGCGGCGAAGGTGTTGGGGTTTTGCTGGATGAACTCGGTGGACGTGCCGAAGGCGCAGCACGGGTGACCGTTCCACAGCTCCTTGGTCAGCAGGTGGATGAAGCCGACTTCCTCGAACACCGCGCGCTGGTTGAAGGGGTCGGGCCCGAGGAAGCCGTCGATGTTGCCGGCGCGCAGATTGGCCACCATCTCGGGCGGCGGCACGACGCGGATCTGGATGTCCTTGTCCGGGTCCAGCCCGGCCTCCGCCACGTAGTAGCGCAGCAGGAAGTTGTGCATCGAGTACTCGAAGGGCACCGCGAACTTGAAGCCCTTCCAGTCCCTGGGATCGCGCTTGTCCTTGTGCTTGGTCGCCAGCGTGATGGCCTGGCCGTTGGTGTTCTGGATCGTCGCGACGTTCATCGGCACCGGGTTGCTGCCCACGCCCATCGAGATGGCGAGCGGCATCGGCGACAGGAAGTGCGTGGCGTCGTACTCCTTGTTGATCATCTTGTCTCGGATCAGCGCCCAGCCGGCCGTCTTGACGACCTGCACGTTCAGGCCCTGCTTCTCGTAGAAGCCCAGCGGGTGGGCCATGATCAGCGGCGTGGCGCAGGTGATGGGGATGAAGCCGATCTTCAGGTCTTTCTTCTCGAGCGACCCCTTCTCCTGGGCCATCGCCTGCAGCGGCGCGACCGGCAGGAGGCTGCCGATCGCCGCCATCGCAGTGCCCTTGCCCACCGCGCGCAGGAAGCGCCGGCGCAGCGCGTCCTGCGGGAACAGCGCCTTGACCAGCGTGGCCTCGATGAACTCGCGCGCGTAGTTCTCCGCGTCGGCCTCGACGTCCGCTCCCTCAAGGCGCGCCCGCAGCACGGTGGCCGCGTCGCCGGCCGACAGCTCGCGCTGGTGCTCGGCCAGCGTGTGGTCGCGGCCGCAGCTGCACTTCATCGCGAGCGGCCGGTCGGCGTCGTAGGGGTCGAAGTAGCGGGTCATCGGGACTCTCCTTGCGTGGGACTCAGCTTAGGGACGGGGCGCGCGCGGCGGTATCGCGGTGCCCGGCATTCGCGTGTAGGGCCAGCCCTACAAGGCGCTGGCCGGACTCAGACCGGCGCCAGGTCGGCGCGCACCGCATAGAGCGCCAGCTCGACGTCGTTGCGCGCCCCGGTCTTCTCGAGGATGCGGGCGCGGTAGGTGCTGACGGTGTTGCTCGACAGGGACAGCTGCTCGGCGATCTCGCCGACGCTCGATCCCTGGCTGAGCCGGCGGAACACCTGCCACTCGCGGTGTGAGAGGCGCTCGTGCAGCGGCTGCTCGGCCGCCACGCCGGGGCGGATCGTCGCCGCCAGCTGCTCGGCCACCGCCGGCGTGATGAACAGCCGCCCGACGGCGACCTGGCGGATCGCCGCGATCATCTGTTCGGAGTCGGCGCTCTTGTTCAGGTAGCCGGCCGCGCCCAGCTTGAGGCTGCGCACTGCGTACTGCTTGTCCGGGTAGGTGGACAGCATCAGCACCGGCAGCTTCGGGAACTCGGTCTTCAACTGGCGCAGCACGTCCAGGCCGTCGCGCTGCGGCATCGCGATGTCCATCAGCACCACGTCGATGGGCGCGGTCGCCGGGCCCGGCAGGCGCGAGGCGCGCACCTGGCGCAGGGCCTCGGGGCCGCAGTCGGCCTCGCCGGCCAGCGCGATGTCGGCGGCGTCGGCCAGCATCTGCTTGATGCCCTGGCGCACGATCTGGTGGTCGTCGCAGATCAGCACCTGGATCATCGCGGGCTCCCGTCCTGCGCCAGCGGCATCATCAAGCGCACCACGGTGCCGGCGCCCGGCGCACCGTCGATCGCGAGCCGCCCGCCGAACTGCGCGGCGCGCTCGCGCATGCCCATCACGCCGTAGCTGCGCGGCGCGTTCAGCGCCTCGGGCGTGGCGCCGACGCCGTCGTCGCGCAGCTCGACGTAGAGCGCCGGGTCGGGCGGATCGTCGACGGTGATGCGGATCTCCAGGCGCTGCGCCTGCGCATGCCGCGCCACGTTGGACAGCATCTCCTGGAAGATGCGGAACACCGCGATCGCACGGCCGCCCCCGGGCGGCGCGACGCCGGCCGCGACGTGCACGCGCAGGTCGACCTCGATCTCGCTGGCGCTGGCGGCGAACTCCTGGGCCTGCCACTCGAGCGCCGCCCACAACCCCTGGTGATCGAGGATGCTGGGCCGCAGGTCCGTGATGATGCGGCCGACGTTGTCGACCGCGCGGTCGATCAGGCCGCCCATGCCCTGGCACTTGCACTGCAGCTCGGGCCGGTCGGCGAGGCGCTTGCCGAGCCAGCCGACGTCCATCTTCAGTGCCACCAGCAGCGAGCCGAGCTCGTCGTGGATCTCGCGCGCGATGCGCGTGCGCTCGGTCTCGCGCACGGTCTCGAGGTGGGCGGCCAGCTCGCGCAGCTGCCGCGTGCGTTCGTCGACGCGCGCCTCCAGTTGGGCGTTCATGCCGCGCAGCAGGGTCTCGGCTTCCTTGCGTCGCGAGATGTCGACGAAGGTCGCGACCGCGCCGGTCGTCACCGGGCCGTCGGGCGTCTGCTCGACGATGGGGTGCGAGGAGTACTCGGCCGCGAAGGAGCTACCGTCCTTGCGCCACAGCACCTCGTCGTCGATGCGGCAGGGCAGGCCCTGGCGGAAGGCGGCGAAGATGGGGCAGTCGCTCTCGGGGTAGTGGCGGCCGTCGGGGTGGCTGTGGTGGATCAGCGCGTGCATGTTCCGCTGCAGCACCTCGGCCGGGGCGTAGCCCAGCATCTGCGCTCCGGCGCGGTTGATGAAGACGCAGCGCCCGTCCATATCGACGCCGAACATGCCTTCGCCGGTGGACTCCAGCAGCAGCGCCAGCCGGTCGCGGGAACCCGGTTCGGCGAGCTTGGCGACGGCGGCGGATGGCGGCATGCGTCGGGCTGCGCAAGCCCCATGCCGGCACGCGGGCGCGCCCGTCGCCCGGGCGTGCTCCATGACGGGGCGTGCGCGCCCCGTGCCAGGGCCTGCTGACGCTAACGGAGGGCGCGCGCCCGGGCGGCGCAGGCTCTAGGGCAGCGTGACCCGCATCTGCACGACCGTGCGCCGCTCGCTGGCCGCCTCGCGCGTCGAGGCGATGCCGCGCTCGCGCGCGGTGGCCTGCTCGCCCGAGCTGGCGATCGTCACCCACTGGCCCAGCGGCAGCTGCAGCGTCGTCAGCACGTCGGAGCGCGATACCGTGCCTTCGGGTTGCGGCCGGCCGTCGAACGGGTAGCGCGAGGGCATTCCGCCCGAGGCCATCTGCGAAGCCTCGCTGCGCACCTCGACCGTGACCGGCGCGTCGCCGCCCGGCCAGCGCGGCTGCACGACGAAGCCGCGGCCGGTCTCGATCAGCGGGCTGCCGCCGATCACCGCCGGGCCGTTGGGCGTCCAGACCCATTGCAGCCACCGCATCGGCACGCTGGCGCCGATGCGCACGGAGCCCTGGCCGCCGTTGATCACGCGCACCTGCTGGACGGTGTCGCGCACGCTGCCGCCGCTGCGCGACTCGAGCGTGACGCCGGCGCGCGCCGACACCCGCCCGTCGGGCCCGACGGTGACCGCGCCGCTGCGCAGCCCGGCGTCGCCCGCCTCGAAGGCGGACTCGTCGCCCTGGCGCAGCTCGACCAGCAGGTTGCGCAGCGGCAGGCCGCGCGCCGCCGGCACCGGCGCCTGCGCGAAAGCGCGCACCGGCAGCGCGATCGATGCGGCGACCAGCAGCGCCCGGCGGCGCGAGGGCAGGGCTCGGGACATGCCCGACAGCTTAGCGGCTCGGGAGGCGGCGCGGTGGCACGGGCGGGCTGGTGGACCGTGTCCGACGCCCCGGCTCGCTGGCTCGCGACGCGGCCAGGGTCAGCATGAAGGCACCCGAACCGACGCTGCACATGACAGGCAGGTCGCCCAGCAAGGTGACTGGGCCCCGGTCCCCCTCAGCGCCGCACCGCCCGCCCCAGATGCCCCAACGGCAAGGCGGCACCGGCCTTGACCTCGCCGAGCGAGAAGCTGGTGTGGATGTCCTTCACGTTCGGCAGGTTCAGCAGCGTCTCGAGCGAGAAGCGCGAGAAGGCGTCGAGGTCGGTCGCCATCACCTGCAGCTCGAAGGTGCC
>CAZTTC010000186.1:0-3662 GCA_964616015.1 uncultured Methylibium sp.
AGGACATCGAGATCGTGTTCAGCGGCCTGCGGCCCGGCGAGAAGCTCTACGAGGAACTGCTGGCGGATGCGGACAGCACCCTGGCCACCCGGGTGGAGCGGCTGCGGGTCGCGCGGCTCGACAGCCGGCCCCCGCTGTTGGGTCGGGTGCTCGCCCTGGCCGGATCGGACGAGGCCGGGATGACCGATGCCGTGGTGCGCGCCGAACTGGGACGCGCGGTGCCGGAGTACCGGCAGGAGCGTTGACCGGGCGCCGCACCGGAACGAGCGATGCCGACGTCGCGTTGCACCGCTCCGGTATGCCCGCTTGGCGCTTGCGGACTGTTCGATCGGCGATCCACTTGCAATGATGTCGAAGCGACCGCTCGGGGCCGATCTCGACCGGGGCGGCGCCAATCTCCGGCGGTTGCCCTGCCCGGCCCGCGGCTTGTGGCAGGCGCTGGAGGACCCGGACGTGCAGCGGGTCGGCGTGGTGGCGCCGGTGGAACCGGCGTACCGGATGCAGTCGTCAGTCGCCCGCGACGCGCGGGAAGTGTTGCCAGATGATCGTGCCGGCAGTGTCCCGATGGCCTCCCAGCACAACGATGCTGCCGTTGAGTTCCGCCAGCGACGGCGCATGGCGAATGGCCATCGGCGAGATGTCCTCGACGGGCTTGAAGTTCACGCAATCATCGGCGCGGAAGACTTCGGCGCTGGTGTTCAGTTGCGTGCCGACCGAGCCGTTCGCGACCCAGCAACTGGTGTCGGTGGCGAGCACGGCGAAGTGCGTGCGCGGCGGGAACCCGAGAGTGTTCGCCTCTAGCCGCCACGTGATCCCGTCTGCCGATGACCAGATATCGCTGTACTCCTGCACCGTCTCGGTGAGCGTGGCCCCGGGCAGTCCCAGCTTGAGGCCACCGCCGATCACGTAGGTCCGGCCGCGGAAGTGCGCGCCCCCGTGGACCAGGCCTCGTCCGGCCCACGGCGCGCGCGCGATCTGCGACCAGGCGGCCCCGTCGGGGCTGACCCAGACATCGTTCAGCCCGACCGCGCTGCACACGGGATCGAAGGCACACCAATCGTAAGGAGCCCAGTACTGACCACCGTACAGCAGGATGCGCTGTCCGTCCGACACAGCGCTCGGCGTATAGCGCTTGCCGAACGGAGCCTGGGCCGACTCGCGGCGCCACGCGATGCCGTCGGCCGACGACCAGGCGTCGTCGATCAAGTCGCCACCGATCACATGCAGCCGATCTTGGTGCACCACCCAGGCTGCGCCGTGCCGCGCCGCCCAGGGCGCAGCGGTCGTGAGCCGTGTCCAGCTCTGGAGATCACGGGTGAACCACACATCGTTCTTCGTCAGCGTTTCGCTGTTCCAGCCGCCGAGGAGGTACAGGCCCCCGTCCTTGGCCAGCAGCCCGGCGCCGTCACGCCAGTCCCAGCTGCCGGCATTCTCGAAGGACCGCCAGCTGCCTCGCCGATGCACGGACACGCGACGCTGCAAGGTCGCCGTGCCGACGCTGTGCTCCTGGTCGAAGCCTGGTATCGAGAAGGTCCATGCGGTCCGCTCGCCACCGCCGAAGCGCAGCTCGACCTGCAGGGGCAAGGCCGGCGTGCAGCCTGGGGGCACGGTCACGTAGGTGATGTCACCCTGGTCGTGGACCTGGGTACGGCCGCAGCCGCTGACGGTCGCGCCCACCGCCGCCGGCGCGACGGCTGCGCTGTCGGCGGCTGCCACGGGCGCATCACCGCCGCCGCCGCAGGCGGCCAGCACCAGCGTGACCACGGTGGTAGCCCAGCGTGCCCATCGTCGAACTTCCATCGAGGTGGGCAGGGGGGATTCAGCAGGCGAGCTCAAGGTCGGTGGCGCGAAGCAGATCAACCGCCATCATGCGACCACGCGGGTCCGCCGGTAGGCCGATGAGCGCCGTGGTCGCGGTGCAGTTCACGCGACACGGCGGGCCTGTGCAGCGATCGCTGCCCGCAGGCTGCCGAGCATCACGGTCCCCAGGGCCGAGCGGTCGTAGTTCGCCGCGGCCGCCAACGCCCGGGCGCGCAGGCGTTGACGCAGAGCCTCATCGGTCATCAGCTGCTGGAGCCGGGCCGCCAGCTGCGTCGCGTTCTCGGGCTCGAACACCAGGCCCACGCCCTCGCGTTCGACGATGTCGGCCGACTCGCCGGCGACGCCGTGCAGCACTGGCAGTCCCATGCCCATGCACTCGAACAGCTTCGACGGGATGACGGTGGTGAAGAGTTCGGTGCGTCGCAGATGGATCACCGACACGTCCAGCAGGGACCAGTAGCGCGCGACCTGGTCCTTGGCGACGGAGTCGCAGAACACGACATTGTCGAGCTGCATGGCGCGAGCCTGCTCGATCAACGCTGCCTTGCGCGCCCCGTCGCCCAGCAGCAGCACCCGGCAGCGCTCACCACCGGGAAGCCGGCGCAACAGGTCGGCCGCCTGAAGCAGCGTCTCGAGAGCATGAGCCATGCCGTGTGTGCCCACGTACCCGGCCACGAAGCAGCCCGTCAGCCCGAGTTGTGCCTCGAGGTCGGCATCCTTGGGACGCGGCGAGAACTGCGCGATGTCCACGCCGTTGGTCACGACGTCGATCTTGGCGCCGTCGATGCCGCGTGCCTGCAGAGTGCGGCGGAACGAATGCGTGACGGTCACGATGCGAGTGGCACGGCGGTACAGGAACAGCTCCAGGCGCTCCAGCCAGCGGATCGTGCGCGAATCGCGCATCGCCCCGACGGCCTTGATCGACTCCGGCCACAGATCGCGCAGCTCGAAGACGAAGGGTCGCCGCTTCAGCGCGGCCACCGCCCAGGCTGCGACCGCGGTGAAGAACTGCGGTGAGGTGCCGACCACCACGTCCGCGCCGCGCACGAACAGCGCGGCGATCGTGCCGCTGGCCATGAAGCTCAGGTAATCGAGGACGCGCCGCACGAAGCCCTCGTTGGCCGTGATGTAGGTCCAGACGCGGATGACGCGGATGCCGTCGACGACCTCGCTCTGCCACAGACGGTTGCGATAACCGGCGAAGACCTGGCCCTTTGGAAAGTTGGGCGCGCAAGTGACGACGGTGACACGGTGCCCCGCGGCCACCCAGAGTCGGCAGTGCTCGTGAGTCCGGCTCGCTGGCGCGTTGACCTCGGGCGGGAAGTTATCGGTCAGGAAGAGGATGTGCATGCGGTTCGTGCCAGCGCCATCGCGTGACCGCCTGGCCGTCTGCCAGGTGGACGAGCAGGCTGAGGGTTTCTTGGATGACGCCAAAGCGCGTCGTGCAGTGGGCCGGTGCGAGGGCGGCCCGGCCGCGTAGCACTTCGACCGTGGCCAGCGGTCCCTGGGGCCCCAGCAGTTGCCAGTGTCCGCCGGGCGCGTCGATCAGGCGCAAGCCAGGCGCCAGCAGGTAGCGCGCGACGGCATCGGCTTGCACGGGGTCGACGCGATCATGCACGGTCAGCGCGTCGGCCGAGAGCACCCACTCGCGGTGATGCAGCGGGCGACCCTCGAGGAAGCGGTAGCCGTCGTGGGCGCAGGCGACGCGCCACGGCAGCGTCGCCAGCTGCAGGTCCAGGCCGACAGGCCGTGCCCGGCGACCGACGCGAAAACCTGCCCACACCTCCGAGGAGTCCTGCCCATCGATCTGCACGGTGCTGTGCGAGGCGGTGGATCGCTCG
>CAZTTC010000186.1:3762-5774 GCA_964616015.1 uncultured Methylibium sp.
AGCAGATCCAGCAGGTCCTCGAGCGCCAGCGCGTGATACATCGGACTGCGCTCGAAGTGACCGCCGTCTGGCAGGATCTGCTCGTCGAGCTGCTGCCCGATCAGGCGGTGGGCCAGCGCCAGCCAGCGCGCGGCCTCGGGACCGTCGAAGTACAGGCCCGCGAACAGCAGTGCCTTGGCGTTGGCGAACAGGTGATTGCCGAGCAGATGCGTCTCGAGGCGCGCCCGCAGCCAGCGGGCCTGGATCGCGAGGCTGTGGGTCCAGTCGGGCTGCAGGGCCTGACCGCTCAGCGACCACTTGATCCAGTTGACGATGCGCAGCGAGGTCGGGTAAGGCTCCCAGCCGGTGCCGCAGGCGGGTGGATGGTCGGCGATCCAGCGCGCGAGCAGCGCGCGCTGCCAGCCCGTGCGTCGGTCGGCGTCGACGGCGTTCAGGTCGTCGAAGTAGTGCAGGTTGTAGCGCCACAGCCGGGCCACGGCTGGATCGTCCCACCCGACACGGTTGATGTCGCGCGACTCGCCCAGGAAGCGCAGCGTGTCCGGACCGACGAGGCTGGCCTCGCGTCGGGCACTGCGGACCCACGGTCCGACCCGTGGTCGCAGGGGGGGCGCCGGGTCGAGCACTGGCCGCGGTCGGTGCAGGCGGTGCCGCACCCGCCCGACGAGTTGCTGCAGGCGCAGGTGCCTGAGCGTTCGCCAGTAAGTGCCGGGACTGGTCATCCGGCCACGGGCCCGGCGGCCAGCAGTCGCTCGAGCTCCACGGCGATGCGTCCGCCGGTGCGCCCATCCCACAGGGGCGGTGTGGCGCCCTGCTTCCAGGCGCCGTCGAACAGGCGGTCGAGGTAGGGCTTCAGGCGCGAGGGGTCGGTGCCGACCAGTTCGTTGGTGCCGATGCTCACCGTCTCCGGGCGTTCGGTCGTGTCGCGCAGTGTCATGCAGGGCACGCCCATCACGGTCGTCTCCTCGGTGACGCCGCCGGAGTCGGTGATGACGCCACGTGCGTGCCGCACCAGGTGGTTGAACTCGAGATAGGGTTGTGGTTCGACCGGCCGGATCGAGGCCGGCAGCGGCAGCCCCTGCAGCGTGCGGGCCGTGCGCGGGTGCACCGGGAACACGACCGGCATGCCCCGCGCTGCCTCGTCGATGGCGGCGAGCAGGCGGCCCAGGGCCTGGGGCTCGTCCACGTTGGCCGGCCGGTGCAACGTCATCACGAAATAGCCGCGCGGCTGCAGTCCGAGCGCGTCCCAGAACGTCGGGGGGCGCAGCAGCGCCATGTTCGCCAGCAAGGTGTCGATCATGGTGTTGCCGACGAAGAAGATCGCCTCGTCGGGCACGCCGCTGCGCCGCAGGTTCTCGTTGGCGACCTCGCTGGTGGTGAAGAACCAGTTGGTGATGGAGTCGGTGACGCGCCGGTTGATCTCTTCGGGCATGCTCCAATCGCCCGACCGGATGCCGGCTTCGACGTGCGCGACCGGCACGCCCAGCTTCTGCGCCGCGACGGCGCAGGCCATCGTCGAGGTCACGTCACCGACCACCAGGCAAGCCGCGCTGCGCTGCCGCTGAAGCAATCGTTCGTAGCCGATCATGATGGCCGCGGTTTGCTCGGCCTGGCTGCCCGATCCGACCTCGAGGTTGACATGCGGTGCCGGGATGCCCAGTTGCGCGAAGAAGTCGCCCGACATGCGCTGGTCGTAATGCTGACCCGTGTGGACCAGCCGGTAGCGCAGGTGCGACCCCTGGGCGCGCCGTGCTTCCAGGGCCCGGATGATCGGCGCGATCTTCATGAAGTTCGGCCGTGCGCCGGCAATGATGTCGATCAGCGTCTCGTGCTCGCCCGGGGTCATGCCAGGCCCTCCTGGAGTTCGATGCTGACGCGGGCCACCTCGAGGATCTCCGCCAGCGCGATCGGCGCCGGCCCCCCCTGGCGGACCGCGGTGACGAAGGCCTGTGCGCAGGCCCGCTGGCCCTTGTCCTGGCGCCACAGGTCGAACTTGCGGAAGCCCGCCCAGCCGT
>CAZTTC010000187.1:0-5746 GCA_964616015.1 uncultured Methylibium sp.
CGCGCCTGGCCGCCGCCGAAGAGCTCGGGGAACATGCGTCCGAAGTGCTCGTTGACGGTGTCGAAGGTGCCCTTCAGCAGGTCGCGGGTCTCGAGGTCGATCTTGTGGATCGCGTCCTCGAGCGTCGTCATGGCCTCCACCAGGTCGGCCGACTGCGCGTCGAGGAAGGTCTTGCGTTCGCGCGAGGCGGTCAGCTCGTCCAGCGCCGCAAGGTTGACCGCACCGAGCGCCGCCACCTCGCGGTTGATGCGGTCGATCTCGCCCTGCAGGCCCTGGAGCCTGACGCCTCCGGCGGCGATGCCCTGGCCGAGCGCGTCCAGGTCCACCTGGGCGGCAGTCAGCTGATCGAGGTACTGCGCGCCGCCGAGCTGGGCCGCCTGCTCCTCGAGCTGCAGCTTGGTGATGCGCTCGCGCAGCGGCTCGAGGCTGCGCTCGAAGCCCAGGCGCTGCTCGTCGGCCTGGCGCAGGCGCGCCGACAGGTCGTCGTAGGCACTGCGCTGGGCGCCGAGCGCCTGTTCGCGCTCGAGCTTGAGCGCCAGCGCCGTCTGCAGGCCGGCCTGGGCGGCGGCATCGGTCAACTGCCCGAGCTCGTCTTGCAACTGGGCCGTGCTCTGCTCGTTGGCGGCGATCTGCTGTGCCGCCGTCTCGATCGCACGCTGCAACTCGCCGCGGCGTGCCGCCAGGGCGCGCGAGCTGAACTGCGCCTCCTGGGCCTCGCGCTCCAGCGACCGCCGCTGCTCGCGGGCATCGGCCAGGCGGCGCTCGGCCTGGATCACCGCCTCGTCCAGCTCCGCGTGGCGCTCCTGCTCGCCGGCGAGCTGGAGATCGAGTTCCTCGAAGCGGCCTTCGGCGGTGGCGCGCTTCTCCTGCAGCGCTTCGAGCGCGGCGTCGATCTCGGCCAGCTCCGTGGCGATCTGGTCGCGGCGGGCGGTGGTCTGTTCGGCCAGCTGGCTCAGTCGCAGCACCTCGACCTGCAGCTGGTGGCTGCGGGTCTGGCTCTGCGCCGCCTCGCGGCGCGCACCGACCAGGCGCGACGACGCTTCGGTGCAGGCCGTCTCGGCGCGCACCAGCCCGGCACGCGCCTCGTCGACGATCAGGGCCTGGGCGCGGGTCTGCTTCTCCAGGTTCTCGATCTCCTGGGCCCGTGCCAGCATGCCGGCCTGCTCGGAGTCGGGGGCGTAGAAGGCGACCGCGAACTGGCTCACCGCATGGCCGGCGCGGGTCATGATGACCTCGCCATGCGTCAGCTTGCCGCGGTTGGCCAGGGCCTCGTCGAGCGAGGCCGCGGTGTAGACGCCTTCCAGCCAGTCGTTCAGCAATGCCGACAGCCCCGCGTCGCCGGCCAGCCGCAGCAGGTCCGACAGCCGCGGCAGCGTCGTGTGGGTGTTGGCGATGGCCGCGCTCGGCGGCGTGTAGAACGCCAGGCGGGCCGGCGGCGCGTCGCCCTCGAAAGCCCGCACCGTCTCCATGCGACCGACGGCGAGCGCATGCAGGCGCTCGCGCAGCGCCGCTTCCAGTGCGGGCTCCCAGCCGGGCTCGATGTGCAGCCGGGTCCACAGGCCGGCCAGGCCGTCCAAGCCATGCTTGGCGAGCCAGGGCTTGAGCTTGCCTTCGGTCTGGACCTTGTCCTGCAAGGCCCGCAGGGCTTCGAGCCGTGCGTTCAACTCGGCCTGCCGCGCGGCCTCGGCATTGACCCGCTCCTGCCGCGTGCGGCGGTCCTCTTCCAGCGCCGGGACAGCGGCGGTCAGCTCCTCGGCGCGCGCGTCGGCGACGGCCTGCGCCTCGCCGGCGGTCGCGAACTGCAGCTTCAGCGCCTGCAGCCGGGCAACGTCGGGTGCGGCCAGGTTCTGCTGCTCGCCCGCAAGGCGGTCGCGTCGCTGGCTCAGGCTGCGCGCCTGCTCGTCGAGGTTGCGCGATTCGGCCGAGAGCAGCTGGATCTGCTGCTGCACCTCGGCGGCCTTGCCGCGCTGCTCGTTGCTGCGGGCCTGGGCGGCGCGCACGGCGTCTTCCGCGGCCGGCAGCGCTGCGGCCTGCTCCTCGGCCTGCGCGGCCAGCAACTCGGCCTGCTCGTCGGCCGCGGCGATCTGGGTGGCGGCTTCGTCGAGCTCGGTCATGGCCTGCTGGCGCCGCTCGGTCCAGCCCTGGTTCTGGCCGGCCAGCTCGGCCAGGCGCTGCTCGACGCGCTGGCGACCCTCGACGACGTAGCGGATCCGCTCCTCGAGGCGACTCACCTCCAGCGCCGCCTCGGCCAGCGAGCCCTGCGCCGTGTGCAGCGCGTCGCTGGCGGCGTAGTGCGACTGGCGCACGGCCTCGAGCTCGGCCTCGACGTGGCGCAGTTCGGCGACGCGCGCCTCGATGGCATTGGTCGCATCCAGCACGGCCTGCTTGACGCGCGCCTCCTCGGCCGAGGCGTCGCGGTGCTTCAGGAACCAGAGCTGATGCAGCTTGAGGGTGCCCTGGTCCTGCAGCGCGCGGTACTGGCTGGCCACCTCGGCCTGCTTCTCCAGCTTGTCGAGGTTGGCGTTGAGCTCGCGCAGGATATCGTCCACGCGCTGCAGGTTCTCGCGCGTGTCCTTGAGCCGGTTCTCGGTCTCGCGGCGGCGCTCCTTGTACTTGGAGACGCCGGCGGCCTCCTCGAGAAAAAGCCGCAGCTCCTCGGGCTTGGACTCGATGATCCGGCTGATCGTCCCCTGGCCGATGATCGCGTAGGCGCGCGGCCCCAGTCCGGTGCCGAGGAAGACGTCCTGCACGTCGCGCCGGCGCACCGGCTGGTTGTTGATGTAGTAGCTGGAGGTGCCGTCGCGCGTCAGCACGCGCTTGACGGCGATCTCGGTGAACTGGTTCCAGGCGCCGCCGGCGCGCGCGTCGCTGTTGTCGAAGACCAGCTCGACGGACGACCGGCTGGCCGGCTTGCGGTTGCCCGAGCCGTTGAAGATGACGTCCTGCATGGACTCGCCGCGCAACTCGGACGCCTTGCTCTCGCCCAGCACCCAGCGCACCGCGTCCATGATGTTGGACTTGCCGCAGCCGTTGGGCCCGACGACCCCGACCAGCTGACCGGGCAGCTGGAAGTTGGTCGGTTCCGCGAAGGACTTGAAGCCGGAGAGCTTGATCGAGTTGAGGCGCATCGCGGGCGGCAGATGGCGTGATTCGTCTTCGCGTTAATGTTGAAGACTATCCGCTATCTATTTGATATTCAACGAAAAACCGGCGTGGACGCCGGCTTGAGAGTGGCGGTGATGATAGCATCGTGCCCCTCGCCGAACTGCAAGCAAACGTCGGCTGAACTGAGTTGTCTCCATGGCCAAGAACCCGAGAAAGTCCGCCGCGGCGCCCGTGCCCCAACCGCGGCCGATGCCGCCGAATCCCCCGACCGCGCCGTCGAAGGAACTGCATGTCTTCCCCAACCCGGCGCCGGAGCGGGACTACGTCATCCAGTTCCAGATCCCCGAATTCACCTGCCTGTGCCCGCTGACCGGCCAGCCGGACTTCGCGCACTTCACGATCGCCATGGTGGCCGACCGGCTCTGCGTCGAGTTGAAGAGCCTGAAGATGTACATGTGGAGCTTCCGGGACGAGGGCGCCTTCCACGAGAAGGTCACCAACGACATCCTCGGCAAGCTGGTCGAGACGACCGCGCCGCGCTTCGCGCGGGTCAGCGCCCGCTGGTACGTGCGCGGCGGCATTTACACGAGTGTCGTTGCCGAGCACCGCCGCAAGGGCTGGAAGCCCGCGCCGGCCATCGTGCTGCCGGAGCACCCCGCCGAGACGGGTCTGCCGCCGCGCTGAGCACCGCGGCGGAGCCGCAGTCTGCCGCGGCGAGCGGAGATCCACCCGGCCGGCCCTGGGCCCGGCCAGGTGGCGCTCAGTGTCGAAGACCGGTCAGACGCCGCGCTCCTTCAGCCAGTCGCGTGTGAGCTTCCAGGCGTAGGTCGCGGCCGTCTTGTCGTAGCTCGGCCGGTAGTCGGCGTTGAAGCCGTGATCGACATTGGGGAACACGACGATCTCCGAGCCGCTGCCCGACTTGGCGATGGCACCGCGCATCTTGGCGATGGTCTCCTGCTTCACGAAGGCATCGATGCCCGAGTACAGACCCAGCACCGGCACCTTGACCTGCTCGCCGAAGTCGATCGGGTCCTGCGGTCGGATGTCGGACTTGAAGCCGTCGAGCAGGCCGTAGTAGGCCACCGCCGCCTTGACCTTCGGGTTGTGGTGCGCGTAGACCCAGGTCGTGCGCCCGCCCCAGCAGAACCCGACCACGCCCAGGCGCGCCGTGTTCGCGTGCCCGCTGGCCTTGGCGAAAGCCACCGCCGCGTCGAGATCGCCGGTGACTTGCGCATCGGGCACCTTCGACACCACCGTCGAGATGATGGCGCCGATGTCGGTCATCTTCGACACATCGCCCTGACGCGCGAACATCTCCGGCGCGATGGCGTAGTAGCCGAGCTTGGCGAAGCGGCGGCACATGTCCTTGATGTGCTCATGCACGCCGAAGATCTCCTGGATCACCAGCACCGTCGGGTGCGGGCCGGCCTTGGCCGGCCTCGCCACGTAGGCCGGGATCTTGCCGCCGGCCGTGGGCACCATCACCTCGGCGACCTTCAGACCCTTGGTGTCGGTGGTGATGGTCTGGGCCGAGACCGGCAGGGTCGCGGCGGCAAAGCCGCTGGCCAGTGAGGTCATCACGAAGCCGCGGCGCGAGCAGCCCTCGGCCTGCGCCGCGGTCGGCGGGTTCTGGAAGTCGATCGGCTCGAGGCCGTATTGCATCAGTCTCATCGGTTCTCCTTGGTGAGGTGCGCCAGGCGCGGGTCGGTTGAAGCATGTTTCAGGCGGCGTTGGCGAGCAGCGAAGCGCGCAGCTTGTGCAGCACCTCGGTCAGCGACTCGCGCTCGCGGCTCGAGCAGGCCGTCGCGCAGGCCACCTGCTCCTGGATCGTCGAGGCATGCTGGCCCAGGTCGGCGCCCTGGCGCGTCAGCGTGATGAGCACCTGGCGCTCGTCGGCGGCGCTGCGCGTGCGCTCGACCAGGCCCTGCGCCTGCATCCGCTTGAGCAAGGGCGTCAGCGTGCCGGAGTCGAGCGCCACGCGCTGGCCCAGCTCGCCGATCGTCAGGCCGTCGCACTCCCAGAGCGCCAGCAGCACCACGTACTGCGGGTAGGTCAGGCCGACCTGCGCGAGCAGCGGGCGGTAGATCTTGGTCATCGCCAGCGACGCTGCGTAGAGCGCAAAACAGAGCTGCTCGTCGAGCAGGGTGCCGGCCGATGCGGGGGGGCGGTTGGCTTCGGGTTTCCTGGAGATGGCCATGGCGGGGCTGGTTGCTGCCAATAGTATTGCACACAATACGACCCGGCCCCGTCAGGACCGTCGTGGCTGGCAGCGTGCCGGCGGGTCAGGGATTACTCGGAGGCGGTGTAAGTCCGGTGAGCCGCCGGCGACACACGTCGGTGCGAAGGTTCGCAAGACCAGCACTGTCCGGCCTGGCACGCTGCCAGACCATTCCGTTCATTGCCATGTTCAGGAGTACTCCACCATGATCGTTCATTCGAAGGGCGTGCAACTCGCCGCTGCCGCTGCTGCCCTGGCCTTCTCGGCCGCCGCGTTCTCGGCCGCGCCGCCCAAGGGCAGCTCGGGCAAGGCCGTCGCCGCCAGCGACAAGGTGCACTGCTACGGCGTGCACAGCTGCAAGGGCAACGGCGACTGCAAGACCAGCGAGAACTCGTGCAAGGGCCAGAACGCCTGCAAGGGCCA
>CAZTTC010000188.1:0-4772 GCA_964616015.1 uncultured Methylibium sp.
AGCATGTTGTTGCTCATCACCAGCATCAGCATGCTGAAGGTGAACAGCGAGATGTAGGCGAAGAAGCGCTGGTAGCCCGGGTCCTCCTCCATGTAGCCGATGGTGTAGATGTGCACCATCAGCGACACGAAGGTCACGACCGTCATCATCATCGCGGTCAAGCCGTCGACCAGGAAGCCGATCTCCATCTTCAGGCCGCCGATCACCATCCATTCATAGACAGTGGCGTTGAAGCGGGCGCCCTCGCCCACCGCCATCAGCGTCTTCACCGACAGGATGAAGGCGATCAGCACGCCGAGGATGGTGATCGCATGCGCGCCGCGCCGCCCCACGGCCTTGCCGAACAGGCCGGCGACGATGGCGCCCGCCAGCGGCGCCAACGGCACGGCGACGAGCATCGATTGCGAGAGTCCAGCAGCCATCTTGTTGTTCTTTCGGCAGGGCCCTCGCCCCGCTCGTCAGGTCAGCCCTTGAGTGCGTCGAGTTCGTCGACGCTGATGGTCGATCGGTTGCGGAACAACACCACGAGGATCGCGAGGCCGATCGCCGATTCGGCGGCCGCCACGGTCAGGATGAAGAAGACGAACACCTGGCCCGCCATGTCGCCGAGGTAATGCGAGAAGGCGATGAAGTTGAGGTTGACGGCCAGCAGCATCAGCTCGATCGCCATCAGCAGCACGATCAGGTTCTGGCGGTTGAGGAAGATGCCGATCACCGACAGCGCGAACAGGATCGCGCCCAGCGACAGGTAGTGGCCGAGGCCCACGCTCATGACTGACCTCCGGTCGCGTCCGGCGCCGCCGGCGCGGTGGCCGGTGCCCGCTCGGGCTGCATCTGCACGAGGCGCACTCGGTCGGCGCGCTTGACCTTCACCTGCTCGGACGGGTCGACGTACTTGCTGTCCTTGCGCTTGCGCAGCGTCAGCGCGATCGCCGCGATGATCGCCACCAGCAGCAGCACCGCCGCGATCTGCAAGGGGTACAGGTACTGGGTGTAGATCTCGATCCCGAGCAGCTTGCTGTTGCCCAGCTTGAGGGCCGCCGCATCGGGGACGGGGGCGACCGGCAGGTCGAAGCCGCGGCGCAGCACCCAGATCATCTCGGCGGCGATCACCGCACCGACGCTGCCCGCCAGCGGGAAGAGGCGCCAGAAGCCTTCGCGCAGCTGCTGCATGTTGGCGTCGAGCATCATCACGACGAACAGGAACAGCACCATCACCGCGCCGACATAGACCAGCACCAGCGAGATGGCGAGGAACTCGGCCTTCAGCAGCATCCACACGCAGGCCGCGTTGAAGAAGGCCAGCACGAGGAAGAGCGCGGCGTGCACCGCGCTGCGGGCGGTGATGACGCGGAAGGCGGCGAACAGCAGGATCGCCGAGAAGACGTAGAACAGGGCGGTGTCCGTGGTCATGGCATGCGTGATTCAGCGGTAGGCCGCATCGGCCCGGCGGTTGGCCGCGATCTCGGCCTCGTAGCGGTCGCCGACCGCCAGCAGCATGTCCTTGGTGAAGTAGAGGTCGCCGCGCTTCTCGCCGTGGTACTCGAAGATGTGGGTCTCGACGATCGAGTCGACCGGGCAGCTCTCCTCGCAAAAGCCGCAGAAGATGCACTTGGTCAGGTCGATGTCGTAGCGCGTGGTGCGGCGGCTGCCGTCGTCGCGCACCTCGGACTCGATGGTGATCGCCAGCGCCGGGCAGACCGCCTCGCACAGCTTGCAGGCGATGCAGCGCTCCTCGCCGTTCTCGTAGCGGCGCAGGGCATGCAGGCCGCGAAAGCGCGGCGACTGCGGTGTCTTCTCTTCCGGGAACTGCACGGTGATCGCCGGCGACAGGAAATGCCGGCCGGTGAGCGCGAGCCCCTTCAGCAGCTCGAGCAGGAAGAAGGTGTTGAAGAATTCCTTGATGGAGGCGACGGCGGACATGGATCGGCCCTCCTCAGTTCCAGATGTTCCAGGGCGACTGGATCCACAGGCCCACGACGACCAGCCAGATCAACGTGATGGGAATGAAGATCTTCCAGCCCAGCCGCATGATCTGGTCGTAGCGAAAGCGCGGGAAGGTCGCACGCACCCACAGGAACACGGTCACGACGGCGAAGGTCTTCAGGCCGAGCCAGATCCAGCCCGGGATCGCGTTGAACAGCGCGCTGTCCACCGGGGGCAGCCAGCCGCCGAGGAACATCGTCACCGCCAGCACCGACACCAGGATCATGTTGGCGTACTCGGCCAGGAAGAACATCGCGAAGGCCATGCCCGAGTACTCGATCATGTGGCCGGCGACGATCTCGGACTCGCCTTCGACGACGTCGAAGGGGTGGCGGTTGGTCTCGGCGAGACCCGATACGAAATAGACGATGAAGATCGGGAACAGCGGCAGCCAGTTCCAGCTCAGGAAGCCGAGCCCCATGTCCGCGAACTGCCCGCGCGCCTGGGCCAGCACGATCTCGGTCATGTTGAGCGAGCCGCTCACCATCAGCACGACGACCAGCGCGAAGCCCATCGCGATCTCGTAGCTGACCATCTGTGCCGAAGCCCGCAGCGCGCCCAGGAAGGCGTACTTCGAGTTGCTGGCCCAGCCGGCGATGATGACGCCGTAGACCTCCATCGAGGTGATCGCCATCAGGAACAGCAGGCCGGCGTTGATGTTCGCCAAGGCGATCTCGGGACCGAAGGGCACGACCACCCAGGCGGCGAGCGCCGGCATGATGGTCATCACGGGGCCCAGCAGGAACAGGCCCTTGTTGGCCGCGGTCGGGAGGATGATCTCCTTGAACATCAGCTTGACCGCATCGGCGATCGGCGTCAGCAGACCCCAGGGCCCGACGCGGTTCGGGCCCGGGCGGATCTGGGTCCAGCCGATCGCCTTGCGCTCCCACAGCGTGAGGTAGGCGACACAGCCCATCAGCGGCAGGATCAGCGCGACGATCTTGATCACGTTCCAGACGACGGGCCAGGAGCCGCCGAAGAGACCCGCGCCAAACTGGGTGAAGGACTCGATCATGCTCAGGCCTTCTCCACCGCGATCGGGCCGAACATCGCACCCAGCACGCTCGTCGCCGGGTGGCTGGCCGGCACGCGCACCGCCGTCGGCGCCAGCGTGGCGTCGTGGTAGGCGGGCAGGCGCACCGCGACGCTGCCCTGCTGCACGTGCACCTCCGCACCCTCGACCAGCCCGAGGCGCTGCCACAGCGCGGTCGGCAGGCCCGCGCGCGGCGCACGCGCATCGGCCGTGGCCTGCAGCGACGGCGCACGGCGCACGATGGCGTCGGCGCCGTAGATCGGCACGTCGGCGATGCGCTCGAGCGAGCCGGACGCCGGCCCGCGGGCCGCCGCGGCGGCCGTGGTGCCGTTGCCGAGCCGCGCTGCCAGCGCGGCCGGATCGCCCAGCGCCTGCGCCCTGACTTCCTCCGAGGTCTCGAAGTCGAAGCCCTGCAGTCCCAGCATCGAGCCCAGCACGCGCAGCAGCTTCCAGGCCGGCCGCGCATCGCCGCGCGGCTTGACGACGCCGTGGAAGCCCTGCACGCGGCCTTCGGCGTTGACGAAGCTGCCCGAGGTCTCGGTGAACGGCGCGATCGGCAGCAGCACGTCCGCATGCTCGAGATTCGCGCTCTTGAAGGCGCTGAGCGAGACGACCATCTGCGCGCCCGCCAGCGCCGCGGCGGCCTGGGCAGGATCCGCCGCCTCGATCGCCGGCTCGGCATGCATCAGCAGGTAGGCCGGCAGCGGGCGGGCCAGCATCTGGGCGGCGTTCAGGCCGCCTTGCTGCGGCTGGGCGCCGACCAGCTGGGCGCCGACCCCGTTGCCACCGTCGCCGAGGTAGCCGCAGCTGGCACCTGTCTGTGCCGCGATGAAGTTCGCCAGTGCGAGCAGCTCGCCGGCGCGCGGATGCTGCGCGGCGGCATTGCCCAGCAGCACCGCCTTGCGCTGCCCGCCGAGCAGAGACGCGGCAACGGCCTGCGCGTCGGCGGTCGGCTCCACGGCGAGCGGGGCCACGACGCCCTTCGCGGCAGCCACCGCCGCGGCCACGCCGGCCAGCGCCGCGACCCAGTCGCCCGGCGCCGCCGTGACGCGCGCGGCCACGGGCAGCAGCCAGTCGTCGGCCAGCGCATGCAGGGCGCTCACCTGGGCGCCGCGCTTGGCGGCCTCGCGCAGTCGCAGCGCGAACAGCGGGTGGTCCTTGCGCAGGAAGGACCCGACGACGAAGGCACGATCCAGCGTCGACAGCGAAGCGACGGGCGTTCCGAGCCAGCGAACCTGGTCGGTGGCCTCGGGCGCGGCGTGACGCAGGCGGTGGTCGATGTTGTCCGAGCCCAGGCCGCGCACCAGCCGGCCCAGCAGGTGAAGCTCCTCGACCGTCGCGATCGGCGAGGCCAGAGCGCCGATGCCGGCCGGGCCGTGATCGGCCAGGATCTGCTTCAGCCCGTTGGCGACGTATTCGAGCGCCGTCGTCCAGTCGACGGCCTGCCACTGGCCACCCTGCTTGATCATCGGCACGGTCAGGCGGTCGTCGCCGTTCAGGGCCTCGTAGCTGAAGCGGTCGCGGTCGGCGATCCAGCATTCGTTGACGGCCTCGTTCTCGAGCGGCACGACGCGCATGACCTGCTGCGCCTTGACCTGCACGACGAGATTGGCGCCGACGCTGTAAAGCCTGAAATCGTTAGCCTCGCGGACGTAGCGCAGGTGCATCCCGCTGTATTCATCGACGGGCACGGCCGCCAGGTAATCCGGCGACAATTCGGCCAGCCGCTGCGGCAGCGACCCGCGCTCCAGCC
>CAZTTC010000188.1:4782-5685 GCA_964616015.1 uncultured Methylibium sp.
CGGGCTCACGCTCCTGCGGCGCGACAGCTCCCAGGTCCGCGCGCTGTAGCGGAAGGGCTTGCTGGTCAGCGCACCGACCGGGCAGATGTCGATCATGTTGCCCGACAGCTCGGAGTCCACCGTCTCGCCGGCCACGGTGGTGATCTCGGCGTGCTCGCCGCGGTGGATCATGCCGAGTTCCATCACCCCGGCGAGCTCCTGGCCGAAGCGCACGCAGCGGGTGCAGTGGATGCAGCGCGTCATCTCTTCCATCGAGATCAGCGGGCCAACGTCCTTGTGCAGCACGACGCGCTTTTCTTCGGTGTAGCGCGAGGCCGACTTGCCGTAGCCGACCGCCAGGTCCTGCAGCTGGCACTCGCCGCCCTGGTCGCAGATGGGGCAGTCCAGCGGGTGGTTGATGAGCAGGAACTCCATCACCGACTGCTGGGCGCGGATCGCCTTGTCGCTCTTGGTGCGCACGATCATGCCCTGCGTCACCGGCGTGGCGCAGGCCGGCATCGGCTTGGGCGCCTTCTCGATCTCGACCAGGCACATGCGGCAGTTGGCCGCGATGCTGAGCTTCTTGTGATAGCAGAAGTGCGGGATGTAGGTGCCGGCCTGGTCGGCCGCGTGCATCACCACGCTGCCCTCGGGCACCGAGACCAATCTGCCGTCGAGTTCGATTTCCACCATGGTGTCAGTCGCGCAGCGACTCCGAATGCTCCCTCCCCCGCTGGGGGAGGGCTGGGGAGGGGGCGCCGGCCGCAACCACGCAGTTCTTGTGCTTGATGTGATGCACGAACTCGTCGCGGAAGTGCTTGAGCATGCCCTGCACCGGCATCGCCGCCGCATCGCCCAGCGCGCAGATGGTGCGGCCCTTGATGTTGTCGGCCACCGAGTCCAGCAGGTCCAGGTCCTCGGGGC
>CAZTTC010000189.1:0-5645 GCA_964616015.1 uncultured Methylibium sp.
GGACAAGGAGATGGTGATGCCGGGCGACAACGTGAGCATCACGGTCAAGCTGATCGCACCGATCGCGATGGAAGAGGGCCTGCGCTTCGCGATCCGCGAGGGCGGCCGCACCGTCGGTGCCGGCGTCGTCGCGAAGATCATGGAGTGACGACCACAAGGATTGCGTAGGGGCATAGCTCAATTGGCAGAGCGTCGGTCTCCAAAACCGAAGGTTGGGGGTTCGAGACCCTCTGCCCCTGCCACGCAGACAACGACGGAATCCCGCAGGAACTGATCGCACAGCACCCAGAGCAACCACCGGCGCATCGGCCCGCAGGGCGTCTTCGGACCCCGCGGGCCTTGCTGCTCCAAGAAGAAGCTCACGGACTGGCTCCGAACGATGAACACACCGACCGTCGAAACCGTTTCCACAGGCGCTGACAAGGCCAAGCTCGCCGCTGCGGGCCTGCTGGTGATCGGCGCCGTCGCCGCCTTTTACCTGCTGGGCAAGCAGGACCTGTGGGTGCGCGTGGTCGCGCTGCTGGTTCTTCTGGCCGCGGCCGTCGGCGTCTTCTTCACGGCGGAGCCGGGCAAGGCCCTGGCGGCCTTCGGGCGCGACTCGGTGCGCGAGCTGCGCAAGGTCGTGTGGCCCAGCCGCAAGGAAGCGATCCAGATGACCGGCTATGTGTTCGCCTTCGTGTTCGTCATGGCGCTGTTCCTGTGGTTGACCGACAAGACGCTGGAATGGCTGTTGTACGACCTGATCCTGGGTTGGCGGCGCTGAAGAAGCGCGTTCGAGGCTGAAACATGAGTGAAGTCCAGACCGAAGCCCCCATCGATGCTGCGCCGGCGAGTCCGCTGCGCTGGTATGTCGTGCACGCCTACTCGGGCATGGAGAAGGCCGTCGAGCGCAATCTGCGCGAGCGCATCGAGCGCTCCGGCATGCAGGGCAAGTTCGGCCGCATCCTGGTGCCGACCGAGGAAGTGGTCGAGATGAAGAACGGCAAGAAGGCCGTCACCGAGCGCCGCTTCTTCCCCGGCTACGTGCTGGTCGAGATGCTGATGGACGACGAGTCCTGGCACCTCGTGAAGCACACGTCCAAGGTCACCGGCTTCGTCGGCGGCGCGAAGAACCGCCCGGCCCCGATCTCCGAGGCCGAGGTGATGAAGATCGTGCACCAGATGCAGGAGGGCATCGAGAAGCCCAAGCCCAAGGTCGAATGGGAAGTGGGTGAACTGGTGCGCGTCAAGGAAGGTCCCTTCACCGACTTCAACGGCGCGATCGAGGACGTCAACTACGACAAGTCCAAGGTGCGCGTGTCGGTCACGATCTTCGGGCGCTCGACGCCGGTGGAGCTCGACTTCCACGAGGTCGAGAAAACTTGACGAGCCCGGGGGCGGGCCCGCAGCTGCAAGGCCGCGAACGCCCTCCGTTGCTGCCGGTGACGTGACACCGGCATGAGGAGCCCGGGTAACCAGTCCCTGGCGTTTGCACTCGATCCCCGGCGCCTGGCGGTGGGGATTTCCGGAGAGAAGAGATGGCCAAGAAGATTGTCGGCTTCATCAAGCTGCAAATCCCGGCCGGCAAGGCGAACCCCTCGCCGCCGATCGGTCCCGCGCTGGGTCAGCGCGGCCTCAACATCATGGAGTTCTGCAAGGCGTTCAACGCCCAGACCCAGTCGATGGAGCCCGGCCTCGTGCTGCCGGTCGTGATCACCGCGTTCGCGGACAAGTCGTTCACCTTCCAGCTGAAGTCGCCCCCGGCGACCGTGCTGATCAAGAAGGCGATCAAGCTCGACAAGGGTTCGTCGAAGCCGCACACCGACAAGGTCGGCAAGATCACCCGCGCCCAGCTCGAGGAGATCGCGAAGACCAAGACCAAGGACCTGACCGCTGCCGACTTGGATGCGGCGGTCCGCACCATCGCCGGCACCGCCCGCTCGATGGGCGTCACCACGGAAGGCGTCTGACATGGCCAAGCTCACCAAACGCCAGAAGGCCCTCGAGGGCAAGGTCGACAGCAACAAGCTGTACCCGATCGACGACGCCTTCAAGATCGTGCGTGATTGCGCCACCGCGAAGTTCGACGAGTCGATCGACGTCGCCGTGCAGCTCGGCATCGACGCCAAGAAGTCCGACCAAGTCGTGCGCGGCGCCGTCGTGCTGCCCAACGGCACGGGCAAGACCAAGCGCGTCGCGGTGTTTGCCCAAGGCGCGAAGGCCGAGGAGGCCAAGGCAGCGGGCGCCGACGTCGTCGGCATGGACGACCTGGCCGAGCAGGTCAAGGCCGGCAACCTGAACTTCGACGTCGTGATCGCCTCGCCGGACACGATGCGCGTGGTCGGCACGCTCGGCCAGATCCTGGGGCCCCGCGGCCTGATGCCGAACCCGAAGGTCGGCACCGTGACGCCCGACGTGGCCACCGCGGTAAAGAACGCGAAGGCCGGTCAGGTCCAGTTCCGGGTCGACAAGGCCGGCATCGTGCACGCGACGCTGGGTCGCCGCTCGTTCGAGGGCGACAAGCTCAAGGGCAACCTGCAGGCGCTGATCGAGGCATTGAACAAGGCGAAACCGGCGTCCAGCAAGGGCATCTACCTGCGCAAGGTCGCGGTGTCGTCGACGATGGGGGTCGGCGTGCGCGTCGACGTCGCATCGATCAGCGCCCAGCCGGGCGCCTGAAAAGCGGATTGAATGGTTTCGCGAGGGTCTGACGCGAAGCCGTGAAGAGATTGGTGGGTTGCGGCGGCAGGTCCGGAAGGACGAGCCGCCGCAAGCCGTCAAAGACCGTTGGTGCGGCGAGAGCCGCCTAAACGAAGCGCCGGTGGCGACACCGGAGCCGAAGCCAACGCAGATGGCGATCCCGCTGGAAGGGTGAGTCGCCGGGGCCGGCGCGTTGCGAAGGCCACGGTGGGGTTCCCGGACGGAGAAGGTCGCTGCAACCGGTGTGTCGGTAGCCTGCGGGCTGCCGGCACGAATTGAGGAGTGGACCTTGAGTCTGAATCGCAACGAGAAAGCTGCCGTCGTGGCGGAAGTGACGGCCCAGGTGGGCAAGTCGCAGACGCTCGCGCTGGCCGAGTACCGCGGACTCACGGTGGAGCACCTGAACGCGCTGCGCAAGCAGGCGCGCGACAAGGGCGTGTACCTTCACGTGCTGAAGAACACCCTGGCTCGTCGCGCCGTCGCTGGCACGTCGTTCGAGGTGGCCACCGAGAGCATGGCCGGTCCGTTGATCTACGGCTTCTCCGAAGACGCCGTGGCGGCGGCCAAAGTCATCGCGGACTTTGCCAAGGGCAACGACAAACTGGTGGTCAGGGCCGGCGCCTATGCCGGCAAGGCGCTCGATGCCGACGGCGTGAAGGCGCTGGCGGCCATCCCGAGCAAGGAAGTGCTGCTGTCCCAGCTGCTGGGCCTGATGCAGTCGCCGGTGTCGCGCATCGCGCGCGTGCTGGCGGCGCTGGCCGAGAAGAAGGGCGGGGGCGCCGCCGAAGCGGCCCCGGCCGAAGTCGCCGCCTGATCCCGCAACGCACCCATTCAACGTATTCCAGAGGAACCCCAAATGGCATTCGACAAAGACGCATTCCTGACCGCGCTCGACAGCATGTCGGTGATGGAACTCAACGAGCTGGTCAAGGCGATCGAAGAGAAGTTCGGCGTTTCCGCCGCGGCGATGGCTGCCCCGGCCGCCGGTGGCGGCGGCGGTGCTGCTGCGGCCGTGGAAGAGAAGACCGAGTTCAACGTCATCCTGCTCGAAGCCGGCGCCAACAAGGTCGGCACGATCAAGGCGGTGCGCGAGCTGACCGGCCTGGGCCTGAAGGAGGCCAAGGACCTGGTCGACGGCGCGCCGAAGCCCGTCAAGGAAGCCATCGCCAAGGCCGATGCCGAGGCCGCGGTCAAGAAGCTGGTGGAAGCCGGCGCCAAGGCCGAGATGAAGTAATTCGCTCGGTCGGCCAGGGGCTGTGCGCCGGTTTCGGCCGCCAGCCCTTGGCGCTTCAAGGGAGATCGCTCTAGATGGCCCTTGGAGAGCACCTGCAAGGCCCCACGCCGACAATCGGGGTCTTCCAAGTGTTCTCTGAACCGACTGCAGAGGACCGGTTTGGTCGGACTGGGGTGCAATGCCCCGGTTGTCCGCCAGCGGCTGGTAGTGGCCAGCCACCAAGCATCGGGCCATCCCTCGAGATGCGCACCCGAGACGCCAGTCGCCGAACGAGTGCTCCCTCGGCCAGGAGGCGCTCTTTCGACACGGAGTGATCAATGGCGCAAGCAACCCCCTACAGCTACACCGAGCGCAAGCGCATCCGGAAGAGTTTCGGAAAGCGCGAGAACGTTCTGGGCGTTCCCTATCTGCTGACGATGCAGAAGGACTCCTACGTCGCCTTCCTGCAGAAGGACGTGCCGCCACAGAAGCGCAAGCCCGAGGGGCTGCAGGCTGCCTTCCTTTCCGCGTTCCCGATCGTGTCGCACAACGGGTTCGTGGAGATGAAGTACATCGAGTTCAACATGGCCAAGCCCGCGTTCGACACGCGGGAGTGCCAGCAGCGCGGCCTGACCTACGCCGCCGCCGTGCGCGCCAAGCTGCAGATGATCATCTATGACCGCGAGACCTCGACCAGCCAGTCGAAAGTCGTCAAGGAGATCAAGGAGCAGGAGGTCTACATGGGCGAAGTGCCCCTGATGACCGACTACGGCTCCTTCATCGTCAACGGCACAGAGCGGGTGATCGTCTCGCAGCTGCACCGCAGCCCGGGCGTCTTCTTCGAGCACGACAAGGGCAAGACCCACAGCTCGGGCAAGCTGCTGTTCAGCGCCCGCATCATCCCCTACCGTGGCTCGTGGCTGGACTTCGAGTTCGACCCCAAGGACATCCTCTACTTCCGCGTCGACCGCCGCCGCAAGATGCCGGTGACGATTCTGCTCAAGGCCATCGGCCTGAATCCCGAGCAGATCCTCGCGAACTTCTTCGTCTTCGACAACTTCCGCCTGATGGATGCAGGCGCGCAGATGGAGTTCGTCGCGGATCGACTGCGCGGCGAGATCGCGCGCTTCGACATCACCGACAAGTCGGGCGCCGTCGTCGTCGAGAAGGACAAGCGCATCACGGCGCGTCACACGCGTGCGATGGAACAGTCGGGCACGAGTTTCGTGTCGGTGCCCGAGGACTTCTTGGTCGGCCGCGTGCTGGCCCGCAACATGGTCGACGCCGACACCGGCGAGATCGTGGCCAAGGCCAACGACGAGCTGACCGAGGCGCTGCTGAAGAAGCTGCGCACGGCGGGCATCAAGGACATCCAGTGTCTGTACACGAACGAGCTCGACATGGGCGCGTACATCTCGCAGACGCTGGCCAGCGACGAGACCGCCGACGAGCTCGCCGCCCGCGTGGCGATCTACCGCATGATGCGCCCCGGCGAGCCGCCGACCGAGGATGCGGTGCAGGCGCTTTTCAACCGCCTGTTCTACAGCGAGGACACCTACGACCTGTCGCGCGTCGGCCGCATGAAGTTCAACGCCCGTGTCGGGCGTGACACGGCCGAAGGCCGGATGGTGCTGTCCAACGACGACATCCTCGACGTGGTCAAGATCCTGGTCGAGCTGCGCAACGGTCGCGGCGAGGTCGACGACATCGACCACCTCGGCAACCGGCGCGTGCGCTCGGTGGGCGAGCTGGC
>CAZTTC010000190.1:0-5624 GCA_964616015.1 uncultured Methylibium sp.
CGAGCTTGGCGACGGCCTCACGCGTCGGCACCAGCACCTTGCCGCCCATGTGGCCACACTTCTTGACCGAGGCGAGCTGATCCTCGAAGTGCACGCCGGCCGCGCCCGCGTCGATCATGGCCTTCATCAGCTCGAAGGCGTTCAGCACGCCGCCGAAGCCGGCTTCCGCATCAGCCACGATGGGCGCGAAGAAGTCGGTGTCGTTCTTGCCTTCGCTCCACTGGATTTGGTCGGCGCGCTGGAAGGTCGCGTTGATGCGCTTGACGACCTTGGGCACCGAGTCCACCGCGTAAAGCGACTGGTCGGGGTACATCTCGCCATTGCTGTTGGCGTCACCGGCGACCTGCCAGCCCGACAGGTAGATGGCCTTCAGGCCGGCCTTGACCTGCTGCATCGCCTGGTTGCCGGTCAGCGCGCCGAGCGAGTTGACGAAAGGCTCGGTGTTGATCAGATTCCACAGCTTCTCGGCGCCGCGCTTGGCCAGCGTGTGCTCGATGGGCAGCGAGCCGCGCAGGCGCACCACGTCGGCGGCGCTGTAGCCGCGCTTGATGCCCTTCCAGCGCGGGTTCTCGGCCCAGTCCTTCTCGAGGGCGGCGGCTTGTTGTTCACGGGTCGGTTGGCTCATGTCGGGCTCCGGTTGGATGAAGGGTGATGAGGAAGCAGATGCTCGATAGCCTAAGCGCGCGGCGTTGCGATCGCAAGACTTATGTCTTATAGAAGACTTGAAATTATTATTATAATAAACAACAACTTAGGAAGGAGATTTCCGGATGCGAAATTCAATCTACCGCAATGAAAAATTTTGCGGCAACGCAACAACACAGATTTTCTCGATGAGAAACGCTGTTTCCGCAATGCGGAATCAGTCGTGCCCTTCCGGCTGGCGTTCGTCGACCTTTCTGGCAGGCACACCTCGTCGCGGCGCCATTGCATGATCCGCACATGAGCAGCTTCGCCTACCTCTCCAACACCACGTTCCTGAAATCCCCGCCCTGCGACCCGCGCCGCCGCTATGCCGTGGCCGGAATCGCCTGGGACGGCTCCGTGACGAATCGCCCCGGCGCCCGCTTCGGACCCCGATCCATCCGCGAGGCGAGCCACATGCTTTGTGACGGCACGCACCCTCACTTCGACGTCAGCCCGCAGGCGGTGCTGACCGACCTGGGCGATCTTGCGCTGCCCAACACCAGCCTCGAACGCATGCGTGCCGCGATGCCGCCGCTGGTGGCACCGCTCCTGCGCGAGCATCACCTCGCCTGGCTCGGTGGAGACCATTCGATCACCCTGCCGCTGCTGCGCGCCTACGTCGAGTGGCTGGGCCGGCCGATCGCCGTCATCCACTTCGACGCGCACTGCGACACTTGGGAGGACCACTTCGGCGAGCCCAGTGGCCATGGCACCTGGGTCTACGAGGCGATCCAGGAGGGCCTGGTGGTCGCGCCCTGCTTCACGCAACTCGGCATCCGCTCTGCCGGTGCCCGCGAGGCGCGCGAGTACGTCCGTGACCAGGGCGGACAGATCTTCACGGCGCGCGACCTGCGCGGGCTCGAGAGTCCCACCCAACTCACGCCGGTCCTCACGGCGATGCGCACGCGCCTTGCCGCCCACGGCCAACCGCCGGTCTACCTGAGCCTGGACATCGACTGCCTGGACCCGGCGTTCGCTCCCGGCACCGGCACACCCGAGCCGGGTGGACTGAACACCAACCAGGTGCTCACGCTCCTGGAGGAGTTGGCCGACCTCGACTTCGTCGCCATGGACTGCGTCGAGGTCGCCCCACCCTACGACCACGCCGAGCTCACGAGCTACGCGGCAGCGAGCCTCGTGTGGACCTACCTGAGCGGTCGGGCCGCTCGCGACGGCCGGCACGCAGGCGCTTGATGCGATCCATCCAGGCCGGCCACGGCAGGTAGACCGCCAGCACGGCGGCCAGCGCCACGATCGCGAACGCCCAGGCCAGGTTCATGCGCGAAACGACCGGGTGCGCCAGGCGGCGATCGGTCAGCGCACGGTACAGCGCGTCCGGCGCGTCCAGGCGGTGATAGAGGAGGCCCGTCTCCGCGGCCAGCAGGCGCAGGTAGGGCTCCCGCAGCGAGGACAGGTGCTCGATGCCGGGCGTGGCGCCCACCAGCGCCGGTGCAACGCCCGGTCCGCCATCCACCATCTGCTCGCCGGCCACGCTGCCGCCACGGCCGAAGCTGCGGGGGTCGCGCTGCATCACCTCGTCGGCGGCCCAGTAGCCGTAGGTGCGCCCCTCGGGATCGAGCTTGGGGATCGGCGCCGGCTGGTCGCCGCCGACGCCGACGACGAGTCCCGGCACGACTCGCACGGCACCCTCGTCGCTCGGCCGGTATTGCGGGTGCACCGGCGGGGCCTCGTGGCCGTCGGTGACGAACACCAGCGCCGGCTTCGACGGCAGCGTCTTGGCGATCTTCAGGCCGCTGTACAAGCCCTTCGCGACCTCGCTGTTGCCGGTCCAGGCCATGCGCGCATCGATGTGACCCAGCATCGCCAGCAGCTCGCGCTGGTGCTCGCAGACCTCGACGGGCTCGAGCAGCAGGAAGGACCGGTACTCGGTGAACAGCCCCCAGCCGATGCGACTGCCGCAAGGCAGGCGCCGCAGCGCCTGGGCCAGCGCCCAGCGTGCCTGCTCGAGGCGGGTCACGGCTTGCCCGTTGCGCTGCAGGTCGGCCACCTCCATGCTCTGCGTGACGTCGAGCACGACGAGCAGGTCGTGCTGCTGCTGCGGCCAGTCGATGGCCGGCCTGAGGAGGCCGACCAGCAGCGCCAGGGCGGCGCCGAGCAGCCAGCCGCGTGGCCCGCTGCCCTTCAAACCCCTCAAGCCCTTCATCGCCCCCACGGCGGCCCGCCGGCCGGGCAGGCGCCACGTCATGGCAATCCGCGCGAGACGCCGCGCATCGTGGTCGCAGCACGCTCGGCGTTCTCTGGCGGTCCGGCGGCATCGACCGGCGTGTCGTCGGGATCGGGCTGCAGGCGCTGGGCGCGCTCGAGGTTGTAGCGCGCGTCCCAGTGTTGCGGGTCGACGCGCAGCACCTCGCGGTAGCCAGCCTTCGCCAGCTCGATCAGGGGCAGCGCCTGGCCGGGCAGCGGCGACTCGCGCAGGACCAGCGCCTGCAGCAGCAACTGGTTGGCAGCGTTGTAGCGCGCGGCCTGGCCCAGTTCGCCATCGCCTTGCAGCAGCCGGTAGGCATCGACGGCCGCCTCGTGCGCCTTGCGCGACGCCAGCTCGCTGGCATGCGCGAAGCGGATCTCCTCGCGCGCCGACGGCGGCGGGCGCGTCGGCACGCCCGCCGCGATGCGCGTGTTGTCGGCCGCCTTGTCGCGCCAGCGCCAGCCGTCGAGCGTCGCGGCGACCGCCAACACGCCCAGCAACAGCCAGGCCGAGGTGAGCCGTTGCCGGGGCGTCATCAGCGCCATGCCCGGTGCTCCATCCAGCGGCTGCCCAGCAGCAGGAGCACCGCGGCCAGGGCGACGGCATAGGCCATCGACGAGAGGTCGCGCCGGGGCACCACGTCGCGGTAGGTGATGGGCAGGTTCTCCAGCCGGCCCACGTCGGCAATGGCCCGCTGCAGGGCCTCGGGGTTCTCGGCCTCGTAGGCGCGGTAGGGTGTGCCGGCCGACGCGAAGAAGCGGTCGAGGAAGACCTCGGGCACCGTCTCGCCCTTGCCCGGCGCGTCGTCGGTGGCGGCCTTCAGGCCCGGGCTGCGGGCCGAGCGGATGTAGATCCAGTACAGCGATACCCGCTGGTCGCGCAAGCGGTCCGTGAGGACCTGTCGCACGCCCGGGTCGATGTGGTCGCCTCCGTCGGACACCAGCAGGATGATGCGCGAGCCGGTGTAGGGGCGGTCGTCGAAGAAGCTCAAGCCATGCAGCAGGGCCGTCGCGATGTCGGTCTCGCCGAGGCCGCGGCCGATCTCGCCGGCCGCGATGGCGGCCTGAATCACCTCGGGCTTCTGGGTGAAGTCGAGCACGCGCATCGGCAGCGTGCTGAAGATCGCCATCGCGAAGCGGTCGTCCGTGCGTCCCGCGGCGAACTCCGAGAGCATCCGTCGCGCCGCCTGGCCCTTGGTGACGCGCTCGCTGTCGTCGGGTTGGTTGTAGGCGTACCAGGCCGCCGTGCCGGGCGCCGGGACGCGGCCCCGCGGCGCGGTGCTGACGAAACGCTCGTCCATGCTGCGGCTGCGGTCGAGCAACACCACGATCTCGGCGCCCTGCCCGACCCGTTCGACCTCGTACTCGGCCCGGTAGACCCCCGCCAGACCGATGACCAGCGCCGCCACCGCCAGCGCGCCCACCAGGCGCAGCAGCCAGTGCAGCACGTCCGAGGCCCGGTCGGGCGGCAGCAGCCCGAGCCAGGAATGCGCGCGCTCGGCACGGCCGTCGCGCCACAGCGGCAGCAGCAGCAGGGGCAGCAGCAGCAGCCAGGCGGGATGCGCCCAGCCGATCGACGGCCACAGCGTCGGCGCGGTCATGCCGCCCCCCGCTCGACGTCGAGGCAGCGCCGGCAGAAGTCGCGCAGCCACTGCCGGTCGGCATCGATCAGCGCGCTGTCGCGGAAGAACAGGGCCTGCGAGCGATCGAAGAAGCGCCCCAGGTCGTCGCGCAAGGCGCCGAAGCGCGGCCGCTCGCCGACAAAGCGCTCGATCCCGTCGGCCTGCACGACCCGCCCGGCGCTGGCATCCAGCGCGGCATGCAGCGTCCGCCAGGCGCCGAGCCAGCGCTCCGGCGGCGCGTCGAGCGGCAGGTCCGCGATCTGGCGCTGGGCCACGGCGAAGGGCTGCTGCCGGCGCCGCCACCACGGCCAGCCGACGTGGATGTAGGCCAGGTAGCCCAGCGGGCCGAGGGCCAGCATCGCATAAAGCAGCAGCCGCAGGCGTTCCGGCCGAGTGTCGACCCGCGGCGGTGGATGGTCGGGCCGCAGCGTCCCGAAGCCGGCCCGCAGCACCGGGTCGACCGGCGCGAGCGGCACCACCCCGACCGGCGCGTAGTCGATGCGCAGTTCCTCGCCGCGCGGCTCGCCCTCGAACCGCAGGACGAAGCTCGGCAGGTCCAGCACGCGCGGCTCGCTCGGTGCGCGGAACACCTGGTAGTCGAACTGCAGCGTGTGCCGCCGCCCGCCGATCGTCGTGTCGCGCTCGTGCTGCACGCGCCGCAGCTCGAAGCTCTGGCCGACGCGGCCCGGCGTCGGCAGCGAGCCCTCGACGAGCTTCAAGCGCCCGGGCACGTCCAGCACGAGACGGCGGGTGACGACGTCGCCCACCATGTGCCCGAACGCGCGCGGCTCGGTCAGCAGCACGCCGATCGGCTCCGGCTCGGCGGCCAGGGCAGCGATCCCCGCCAGCCCCCAGGCCAGGCCGAGCAGCAGGCCACGCCAGCGCGCTTCGCGCCACCCCTGAGGCATGAACCAGCGAGCCCGGCAGCCGCCGCGGACCGGCTTGGCCGGGCCGCCAGCGGCCCCCTCTCGAGGGGGAGCGGCGAAGCCGCAACGGGGGGAGGTCATGTCAGTGGCTCCAGCGCGCTTCGCGCCCCCCCTGCGGCACGAACCGGCGAGCCCGGCAGCCGCCGCGGACCGGCTTGGCCGGGCCGCCAGCGGCGCCCCCTGG
>CAZTTC010000191.1:0-5604 GCA_964616015.1 uncultured Methylibium sp.
GCGTAGGCCAGCACCTTGCGCAGCGCGCCTTCCAGCTCGCGCACGTTGGCGCGCACGTTCTTGGCGACGAAGAAGGCCACGTCCTCGGGCATGGGTGTGCCTTCGCCGTCGGCCTTCTTCATCAGGATGGCGACGCGCATCTCCAGCTCGGGCGGCTCGATCGCGACCGTCAGGCCGGCATCGAAGCGGCTGGTGAGCCGCTCGTCGATGTCGGCCAGCCCTTTGGGGTAGGTGTCGCTGGTCATGATGATGTGGGCCTTCTTGGCCAGCAGCGCCTCGAAGGCGTTGAAGAACTCCTCCTGGGTGCGCTCCTTGCCGGCGAAGAACTGCACGTCGTCGATCAGCAGCAGATCGAGCGAGTGGTATTTGGCCTTGAGCTCGTCGAAGGTCTTGCGCTGGTAGTTCTTGACGACGTCGGTGATGAACTGTTCGGCGTGCAGGTAGAGCACGCGGGCGTCGGGCCGGTCGCGCAGCAGCGCGTTGCCGACTGCATGGATCAGGTGGGTCTTGCCCAGGCCCACGCCGCCATAGATGAACAGCGGGTTGTACATGACGCCCGGCGCGCCGGCCACGTGCAGTGCCGCGGTGCGGGCCATCTGGTTGGCGCGGCCCGGCACCAGGGTGTCGAAGGTCAGCACGGTGTTGAGGCGGTGCTTCGACGGCGGCGGGCTGGCCGGCGCGGCGGGGGCCGCGGCCGCGCCGACCGCCGAACCGGCAGCGCCGAGCCAGGCGCCGACCGCCTGCGGATGGCCGTTGCCGCGCGAGGGCTCGGGGCCGCGCGCCGGCAGCGCCTCGCGTGCGGCGAGCTGCAGATCCAGGCGCACGGGCTTGCCAGCCAGTTCGCTCATCACGCTTTCGATGCGCGCGGCGTACTGGTTGCGGATCCAGTCGAGCTTGAAGCGGTTGGGCACGCGCAGCACCGCCACGGCCGCGTCGCCGCGGTCGACGACATCGGCCGCGGGCAGCGGTCGGATCCAGGTGTTGAACTGCTGTTCGGGCAGCTCGGAAGCCAGGCGTTCGCAGCTTCGAGACCAGAAATCAGCGCTCATGTTGTTGTGGACAATTCATGGCGAGACGCGCGATTCTAGCCGTGCAAGCGCCGCGGGCGACCGGGTTATCCACAGTTCCGACGACCACAGCAGGCGTCCTCGTCCTCGTGCGGCAGTGGGCCAAGTCATTGACCGGGAAAGCGATTCTTGATGTAATCCGCGGTTTTCCGCAGCGGGTTCGGGCGCGCCTTGCGCCGTCGGCCAAACCCGCGGACGCATCAGGCGGATCGCTCACCGATCCGCACATCGCCCGCGCTGCGGGACAGAGGCTCACATGAAACGCACCTACCAGGCATCCAAGACCCGTCGCGCCCGTACCCACGGCTTCCTCGTCCGCATGAAGACCCGTGGCGGCCGCCAGGTGCTGAACGCGCGTCGCGCCAAGGGCCGCAAGCGCCTCGGCGTCTGAGCGGTCGGGGCCTCGCGGCCAGTCGGGCGTGAGCGTCGACCAGGCCGGGCTGCAGGCCACCGATTTCGAGCAAGCGCTCACCTCGCGACCCTGCGCGCGGACGGAGCACTTTGCCTTGCACCATTTGCCAGCCCGCATTCGAGCGGCGGAGCCCAAGTTGTCAACAGCCGGCTCGTCACAAGACGTAAGCGCTGTGGACGAGCGCCGTCGGCTGGGCCTGGTCGTGCCCAAGCGCCACGCGCGGCGCGCGGTGACGCGCAACCTGGTCAAGCGTCAGGGCCGCGCGGCCTTTGCCCGACACGCCGAAGCCCTGGCGCCCGGGTCCTGGGTGCTGCGGCTGCGTGCGCCCTTCGATCCCCAGCGCTTCCTGAGTGCCGCCTCCGACGTGCTGCGCCGCCAAGTCCGCGCCGAGCTGGACACGCTCTGGCTCGCCAGCCCAGGGTACGGCCGATGAGCCGCTTGCCGGCACTGGCTGACTGGCCCCGCGCGGCGCTGATGCTGGCGGTGCGCGGCTACCGCCTGTTCTTCAGCGCCTGGCTGGGCAGCAGCTGCCGGTTCACGCCGAGCTGCTCGGCCTACGCGCTGGGCGCGCTCGAGCGCCATGGCGCACTGGCGGGCAGCTATCTCACCGGGCGGCGCCTGCTGCGCTGCCATCCGGGCTGCGACGGCGGGCATGACCCGGTCCCCGATCGCGCGCCGGACTGGCTGGCCCGGCCCGGTCAGGCAGCGAACGCAGCATCCCCCCACGACCGCGGCGCGCCGACGGCGCGCCATCCCTCCGAGATCTCGACATGACCGATATTCGCCGCACCCTGCTGTGGGTGGTGTTCACGATGTCGCTCGTCCTGCTGTGGGACGGGTGGAACAAGCACACCGGCCAGCCCTCGCTGTTCGGGCCGACGGCCCGCCCGGCCGCGGGGGCCGCCGCGCCGGCGACCCCCGGCAGCGGCGTGCCGTCCGCCACGGTGGTGACGGCGCCGGGCAGCGTCGTGACCCCCGGCGCCGCACCGGTCGCGGCGGGCGCGGTGGCCCAGACGACCCTGATCACGACCGACCTGATGAAGGTCACGCTCGACGCGCGTGGCGGCGACGTCGTCCGCGTCGAGCTGCTCACGCACAGCGACCAGAACGACACCCGCAAGAACGTCGTGCTGCTGGACCGCTCCGCCGAGCGCTACTACGTCGCGCAGACCGGCCTGGTCGGCGCCCCCGAGCTGCCCAACCACCTGACGACCTACCGCCTGCTGCCCGGCGAGACCACGCTGGCGGCCGGACAGGACACGCTGACGGTGGCCTTCGAGTCGCCCGCCCAAGGCGGTGTGACGGTGAAGAAGACGCTGACCTTCAAGCGCGGCAGCTACCTGGTGGAGGTGAAGCACGAGGTCAGCAACGCCGGCGCCGTGGCGCTCTCGCCGCAGCTCTACACCCAGCTGGTGCGCGACGGCAATGCGCCGCCGGGGGAGTCGAGCTTCTACTTCACCTTCACCGGCCCGGTGATGTACACCGACGCCAGCAAGTTCCACAAGGTCGACTTCAAGGACATCGAGAAAGGCAAGGCCGAGCACGACAAGACGGCCGACAACGGCTGGGTCGCGATGGTCCAGCACTACTTTGTCTCGGCCTGGCTGCACAAGGACAAGGCCCCGCGCGAGTTCTACACGCGCAAGGTCGACACCAATCAGTACGCGATCGGCCAGCTGTTCCCGCTGGGCGCCGTCGAGCCGGGCGCGAGCAAGGGCTTCGACAGCCTGCTTTACATCGGCCCGCAGGAGGAGAAGAAGCTCGAGGCGCTGGCCCCGGGCCTGGAGCTGGTCAAGGACTACGGCTTCTTCACCATCCTGTCCAAGCCGCTGTTCTGGCTGCTCGACCAGCTGCACAAGCTGCTGGGCAACTGGGGCTGGGCCATCGTGGCGCTGGTCGTGCTGCTGAAGGCGGCCTTCTACAGCCTCAACGCCAGCGCCTACAAGTCGATGGCCAAGATGAAGGCCATCAACCCGCGCATCATGGAGCTGCGCGACCGCATGAAGGACAAACCCCAGCAGATGCAGCAGGAGATGATGCGCATCTACAAGGAGGAGAAGGTCAACCCGATCGGCGGCTGCCTGCCCATCCTGATCCAGATGCCGGTCTTCATCGCCCTGTACTGGGTGCTGCTGTCCAGCGTCGAGATGCGCAATGCGCCGTGGATCGGCTGGATCGCCGACCTGTCGGCCAAGGACCCGTTCTACATCCTGCCGGTCGTGATGACGGCGACGACGCTGCTGCAGACCTGGCTCAACCCCACGCCGCCGGACCCGGTCCAGGCCAAGATGATGTGGATCATGCCGCTGGTGTTCAGCGTCATGTTCTTCGTTTTCCCGGCCGGCCTGGTGCTGTACTGGATCACCAACAACCTGTTGTCGATCGCGCAGCAGTGGATGATCAACCGCCGGCTCGGCGTGGCGTGATCCGCGCCTGACAATCGCGGCCATGCTGCCGCGCCACCGGGACCCGATCGTCGCCATCGCCACCGCGCCGGGGCGTGGCGCGGTCGGCATCGTGCGGGTCTCGGGGCGCGGGCTCGGCCCGCTGGCGGCGGCGCTGTGCGGTCGCGCGCTGCAGCCGCGCCACGCGCACTACGGCCCCTTCCTGGACGCCTGCGGCGAGCCGCTGGACCAGGGGCTGGTGCTGTACTTCCCGGCGCCGCACAGCTACACCGGCGAGGACGTGCTGGAGCTGCAGGCGCATGGCGGGCCCGTGCTGCTGCAGCTGCTGCTGGCGCGCTGCCTCGAGGCGGCGGCCGAGCCCGATGCGGCCAGCGGTCGGCCGCGCCTGGCCGGGCTGCGCGTCGCCGAGCCCGGCGAGTTCACCGAGCGCGCCTTCCTGAACGACAAGCTCGACCTGGCCCAGGCCGAGGCCGTGGCCGACCTGATCGACGCCAGCACCGAGGCCGCGGCGCGCTCGGCCGGCCGCGCGCTGGCGGGTGCGTTCTCGCGCGAGGTCGAGACGCTGCGCGAGCGGCTCGTCGAGCTGCGCGTGCTGGTCGAGGCGACGCTGGACTTCCCGGAAGAGGAGATCGACTTCCTGGAGAAGGCCGATGCGCGCGGCCGCCTCGACCGTGTGGCCGACGCGCTGGCCGCGGTGCAGTCGCGGGCGCGCCAGGGCGCGCTGTTGCGCGAGGGCCTGCACGTCGTGCTGGCCGGGCAACCCAATGTCGGCAAGAGTTCGCTGCTGAACGCGCTGGCCGGCGCCGAGCTGGCGATCGTCACGCCGGTGGCCGGCACGACGCGCGACCGCATCGCCGGCACGATACAGATCGAGGGCGTGCCGCTGCACTTGGTCGACACTGCCGGCCTGCGCGCCGAGCACGAGACGCACGACGAGGTCGAGCGCATCGGCATGCAGCGCAGCTGGCACGCCATCGGCGAGGCCGACGCGGTGATCTTCCTGCACGACCTGACGCGGCGCGGCGAGTCCGGCTACGACGCTGCCGAGCGCGAGATCGCCGCACGCCTGCCGGACGGCGTGACGGTGCTCGACGTCTACAACAAGCACGACGCGGTACCCGGCGCCAGCTTGCCGCCCGAAGGCCTGGCGCTGTCGGCCCGCACCGGCGCGGGCATTGGCGCGCTGCGCATGCGGCTGTTGCAACGGGCCGGCTGGCAGGCCGGCAGCGAAGGCGTGTTCGTGGCCCGCGAGCGCCACCTGCAGGCGCTGCAGTCGACGCGCGGGCATGTCGGGCGGGCGCAGGCGCTGGTGGTGCAGGCCGAGGCCCCGCTGGAGCTGTTGGCCGAAGAGTTGCGCCTGGCGCACGACGCGCTGGGCACGATCGTCGGCCGCAGCACAGCCGACGATCTGCTGGGCCAGATCTTCGGGCGCTTCTGTATCGGAAAGTGAAGCACTTCACACCGCGTAGCACCCTCGCGCCAGGGGCGCGCGCTTGGATCGCCGGCGCGAGGCGCCGATAATCATCAGGCGCCCTCAAGACCAGAACAACAGCCGGACCCGCCACCATGACGCACGAAGAACTGCTGCAAGCGATCCAGTCGCTCAACGCTGAGGACGCCTTCCGTCCGCGGCTCGACCCGTCGCAGTGGCGCACCTTCCTGCAATACCTGACGCGCCACGAGATCCGCTCCGGCGACCTGCTGCTCAAGCAGGGCGACA
>CAZTTC010000192.1:0-5586 GCA_964616015.1 uncultured Methylibium sp.
TGTTCGGCCCGCTGTCGCTGAAGGCGCTGGAGGACGACCGCTACGAGCGCCTGACCGACGGCTACCTGCCGACCGCCGGCATCGCCTTCCTCGACGAGGTCTTCAAGGCCAACTCGGCCATCCTCAATGCGCTGCTGACGCTGCTGAACGAGCGCGAGTTCGACAACGGCAGCCAGCGCGTGCGCACGCCGCTGGTCTGCGTCGTCGGCGCGACCAACGAGGTGCCGACCGACGAGGCGCTGCAGGCCTTCTACGACCGCTTCCTGCTGCGCGTTCCGGTGCAGCCGGTCAGCGATGCGGGCTTCGCACGCCTGCTCGCGCTCGACACGACGGCCGCCGACGAGCCGGCGCCGGTGCGCCCCGACGAGGGGGCGGCCCTGCTGCGGCAGCGTGACGCGGTCGCGCTCGGCGGGGAGGTGCTGGCCGCGCTGCAGGCCGCGCGCGAGTTCGCTCGGACGCAGTCCCTCACGGTGTCCGACCGCCGCTGGCGCCAGACCGTCGGCCTGCTGAAGACCGCCGCCGCGAGCAGCGGGCGCGAGGCGGTCTCGGTGCTCGACCTGTGGGTGCTGCCCTATTGCCTGGCCGAGCAGCCGGCACAGGTCGCGCGCCTGGCGGACTGGGTCGCGGACGAGTGGCTCGGCGCACGCGCGATCGAGGCCCCCTGGCTCACGCGCGCGGTCGAGGCCTTCGAGCAGCAGCTCGGCCTCGAGACCACACCGCGCCAGGACGATGGCGAGGCCGGCAAGCTGGCGCTGGCCCGTTCCATCGCCGGCCCCGGCGACGGCAGCGAGATGACGCGCATCGTCAGCGCCACGCTCGAGGCGCGGCTGCGACCGCACTACGGGCCGCTGCACGTCGAGGCGCGCGTCGCCCAGGTCGACGAGCTGCTGGAGCGGGCCGCCAGCCACCTGCAGCCGCTGCACGAGCGCACGCAGGCGATGCAGGGCGCGCTGCGGCAGGCCCCGTGGCTGCCGCCGGCGCTGGCGCAGCGCATCGCCCGGGCCCACGAGGACTCGCTGCAGACCGTCGCCGACCGGGTCGAACGACTGCGGCTCGTTCGTGCCGGATTCGCGGCCTTGCCGATCGATGCCGGCCTCGGCGGCACGCCGCAGCCGGTGACATGGAGCGAGGCGCAGGCGGCGTGAGCGCGATGCGACGGCTGCTCGCCGGCGCCGGGCTGCTGGTGCTGGCCAGCGCGGCCGGCGCCCAGGCGCCGCTGCCGCAAGGCCCCGCGCTGGAGCGCGCCCTGGTGGGGCTGTGGTGCAACCCGGACGAGGGCGGGCGCGGCTGCTGGGCCTGGGACCGCTTCTTCGCCGACGGTCGCTTCGAGGCCTGCGGCCGCGCCGCGGGCGACCCGCAGGCCTTCCGCGGCAGCGGCCGCTACAGCGTCGTCGGCCAGCGCATGTGCTACGTCGTCGACTCGGCGAGCCCGAACTTCTGGCTGCAAGCCGGCGCGCGCTACTGCACCGACATCGTCGCGATCGACCGCCGCACGCACCGCTACCGCGACATCGACACGCAGGCCGAGTTCGTGCTGCAGCGCCGGCCGCTGGCGGATCGCCGTTGCCCGTCCTGAGGCCGAGATGGGGCCGCTGTCCTCCACCGCGATCGACCGGCCCTACGACCGCCTCGCGCCGCTGCCGCGCGAGCTGTGGCTGCCGGGCCTGACCGGCGCCTTCGGCGACACCGCGGCGCGGCTGGCGCATGCCGAGCGCTGGCTGGCCACGCTGGAGCGCGGCGAGCTGCCGACCGTCGATCTCGACTTCGGCGATGCGCAGGCCGTCGGCCCGCTGCGCCGCGCGATCGGCGAGCTGGCGCTGCCGGCCGTGGCCAGCGGCGTGCCGGCCGCCGCCCAGCAGGTGCTGCGCACCGCGTTCTGGCACCTCGACCGGCTGATCGACCGCCCGGCGTGGCAGCCCCGCGAGGCCGCCGTGACGGCGATGGTCGAGGCCTTCCGCGCCGAGTGGGAGATCCAGCGCAGCGACTGGGAGAACGTGCGCGGCCTGCTGCAGGACCTGGGCGACCTGGCGAACCTGAAGTGGGACGCGCTGCGCGGCCGGCTCGCGCGGCGCGAATGGCGCGAGGCGCAGCAGCTGTCGCAGCTGATGGCGCGCCTGCCGGCGCTGGCGGCGCTGATCGCCTCGCTGGGTCGCGGCTTGCCGCGCCCGCAGCCGCCGCGGCCCGCGCCGGCGGCACCGGGCCGCGTGCGGCGCCTGGGCCAAGTCGTCGAGACCCGCCTGCCCGACGCGCCCGGCGAGATGCGCGGCGTGCGCCCCGGCCGCAACCTGGCGCGCATGCTGCCGTCCGAGGCGGCGCAGCTGCGCCATCCGCTGCTGCACAAGCTGTGGCGCGCGCGCCTGGCCGAGTCGCGCCTGATGGTGTGGGACGAGCAGGCGGTGCTGCTGGATGTGCGGCCCGGCGGGGCGGTGGTCGTGGACACCTCGCCGCTGCCGGAGGCACCGCCCGTCGAGCGCGGCCCGATGCTGCTGTGCATCGACACCTCGGGCTCGATGCGCGGCGCCCCCGAGGCGATCGCCAAGGCGGTGGTGCTGGAGGCCGCGCGCACTGCGCACCGCGAGAAGCGCGCCTGCCGGCTGATCGCCTTCGGCGGGCCCGACGAGCTGATCGAGCACGAGCTGGCGTTCACCCCGGCGGGGCTGGACGCGCTGCTGGACTTCGTCGGCCAGGCCTTCGACGGCGGCACCGACCTGGCAGCACCCCTGGCGCACGCGGTCGATCGGGTCGAGCAGGCGCGCTGGCAGCAGGCCGACCTGCTGCTGGTCAGCGACGGCGAGTTCGGCTGCACGCCGGCCTCGCTGGCGCGGCTGGACGCGGCGCGCGAACGCCACGGCCTGCGCGTCCAGGGCGTGCTGGTCGGCGACCGCGAGACGATGGGCTTGCTGGAAGTCTGCGACGCGATCCACTGGGTGCGCGACTGGCGGCGCTACGCGGCCGACCCCGGGCAGGCTCACCGCGACGGCCACTCGCCCGTGCACAGCAAGAGCCTGACGGCGCTGTACTTCCCGAACGCCCTCAGCGAGCGGGCGAAGCGCTCGCTCGGCCCATAGGGGGAAGGCGGCCGATCACCCCATCGGCGCGCCGTCGTTGGCTGACAAATTGTTTGCAAATAGCTTACAGTCCGCGTCAGCCACGCAGCGCGACTCTCGAGTTGTCTTGCCCAGCCGGTCCCGCCGCACCCGAGCGGCCGGGCGCCCTCTCGGCGCCCTCCATGGCGAGTGTCCCGACCTCGCCGCCTGACTGGTCTGTTCAAGGAGCTCACCGTGAGTCGAGATTCGTCCTCGTGCGCGCGCCGCCGGCACGCCACGCTGCCCTTGCGTCCCGTGGCCCTGGCCGCCGCACTGGCCTGGCCCGCCGGCACCCCCTGGGCCCAGCAGGGCGCGCCGACGCTGCCGCCGGTCAAGGTGCAGGGGGCCGCCGAGACGCTGCAACCCGGCCGGCTGTCGTCACCGAAGCAGACCGCGCCGGTGCTCGACACGCCGCAGTCGATCACCGTGGTGCCCGAGGCGCTGATCAAGGAGCAGGGCGCCAGCTCGCTGCGCGAGGTGTTCCGCAACGTGTCCGGCCTCAGCCTGACGGCGGGCGAAGGCAACCCCAGTGGTGGCGATCAGCTCAAGCTGCGCGGCTTCTCGGCCCGCGACGACATCTTCGTCGACGGCGTGCGCGACGTCGGGATCTACTTCCGCGATCCGTTCAACCTCGAGTCGGTCGAAGTCGCCAAGGGCCCGGCCTCCGTCTACAGCGGTCGCGGCTCCACCGGCGGCAACATCAACCAGGTCAGCAAGGCGCCCCGGCTGGGCGGCTTCTCGAACATCGACCTGACGATCGGCAGCGACCGGACCCGGCGCGCGACCGTCGATCTGAACCATCCGCTCGACGCCACGAGCGCCCTGCGCCTGAACCTGCTGGCGCACCAGTCGCAGATCGAAGGTCGCGACTTCGTCGAGAACGAGCGCTACGGCTTCGCGCCGTCGCTCGCGCTGGGCCTGGGCACGCCGACGCGCGTCACGATCGGCCTGCTGGCCATGCGGCAGGACAACCTGCCCGACTACGGCATCCCGAACGGCCGCGACGGCTTCCTGGTCGGCGCTCCCGAGTCGGGGCGGGTGCTGCCGGTCGACTTCAGCAACTTCTATGGCTACCTGGCACGCGACTACGAAGACGTCGAGGTGTTCTCGCCGACGCTGAAGCTGGAGCACGACCTGCGCCCGGACCTCCGGCTGCGCAACCAGTTCCGCTTCGTGCGCGCCACCAACGACTCGGTGGTGTCGGCGCCACGCGTCGTCAACGACGGCAGCGGTCGCATCGGGCCGACCACGGTGGTTCGCGGCCAGGCCAAGCTGCGCGACCAGGTCGAGACGCTGCACAGCAACCAGACGGATCTCAACGCACGGCTGCGGACCGGCGGGGTCGAGCACCGGCTCGTGACCGGCGTGGAGCTGTCCTACCAGCAGTTGAGCAACCGCCGCCGCCTCGACGTCAACGGCCCCGACAACCGGCTCTTCGATCCCGACCCGACACTGCCGGTCACGGCGGCCCAGCGCGGCGTCTACAACGGCACCGTGGCCGAGATCGACACCCAGGGCATCGGCGTCTATGTCGCCGACACGCTCGTGTTCTCGCCGCGCTGGGAGCTGAGCGCCGGTCTGCGCTGGGACCGGGTCGAGACCAGCGTGCGCGGCATCGACGTCAGCGGCGCGAATCCCGCCTACGCGAGCGCGGCGTCGCGCACGGACAGCCAGCTGAGCTGGCGCACCGGTCTGGTCTACAAGCCGCGGTCCAACGGCAGCGTGTACATCGGCATCGGCTCGTCCTTCGACCCGGCGGCCTCGTCGGCCGCGGCCAGCGCCGGCGTGGCCCAGCCGGCCGGCGGCAACAACAACCGGCCGATCGAGGCCGGCTTCGACGTCGAGCCCGAGCGCACCCGCAGCATCGAGCTCGGCAGCAAATGGGACGTGCTGGGCGAGCGCCTGTCGCTGACGGGCGCGCTGTTCCGCATCGAGAAGACCCAGGCGCGCAACGTCGATCCGGTCGACGGCGCGGTCACGATCGACGGCGAGCAGCGCGTCGACGGCTTGGAGCTCGGCGCTGCCGGGCACCTCGCCGCGGCGTGGCAGCTGTTCGCGTCCTACACGCTGCTCGACAGCCAGGTGGTGCGCTCGAACCTCGCGACCCTGCCGCAGGGCGGTGAGCTGGACAACACGCCGCGTCACAGCTTCAACCTGTGGACCCAGTACCGCTTCGGCTCGAAGCTCCAGCTGGGCTTCGGCGCGCTGTACGTCGATGACCGCGTCAACCAGGCCAACAGCGCGGCCAACGTCGCGGTCACCGCACCGGCTTACTGGCGCTACGATGCCAGCGCGTCCTACCCGCTGACCGATCACGTCCAGATCAAGCTCAACGTGCTGAACCTCGCCGACAAGCGCTACATCGAGCAGCACGGTACCGCGCAGTCCATCCCCGGCGCCGGGCGCACGGTGCTGCTGACGACCAGCCTGCGCTACTGACATGGGCCACCCCCGTTGCGGCTTCGCCGCTCCCCCTCCAGGGGGCGCCGCTGGCGGCCCG
>CAZTTC010000193.1:0-5544 GCA_964616015.1 uncultured Methylibium sp.
CAGGTCGGCGTGCCGACGTAGCCGAACAGCGCGAACACCTCGTCCTTGATGAACTTCTCGGTGTTGGCCTTGCAGCGCTCGGGCTCGTAGCCGTCGTCGGCCGTGCGCAGGTCGATCGGGTGGTTGTTGATGCCGCCGCTGGCATTGGCCTGGTCGAAGTAGATCTTCGCGCCCTTGTTCATCTGGATGCCGAGCTGCGCGGCCGGGCCGCTGAACGCGGCCGACTGTCCCAGCACGATGCTGCGGCCTTCCTGGGCCAGGGCGGGCAGGGCCAGGCTGGCCCCGGTGGCAGCGATCTGCCGGATCACGTCGCGACGGTTCATGCAGGTTCCCAACAACAGCTTCTAAGTGCTTGCTTCACCTGAACTAAATGGCGAGCGTGCGATTGGTTGCAGAGGATAGCCGCGGGGAGGGGCGTTTCCAAGCGACATATGTCCGTTCAACCACGCCTCGACGAGCCTGCGAGCCCGCGTGTGACATGATTTCGTGATGAGTTCCACTTTTGGCGAATCGGGGCGCGTCGTGCGCGGCGCCTGCCCGCACGATTGCCCCGACACCTGCGCGCTGCGCGTCACCGTCGAGGCCGGCCGCGTCGTCAAGCTGCAGGGCGATCCCGACCATCCCACCACGCACGGGGCGCTGTGCACCAAGGTCTCGCGCTACGCCGAGCGGACCTATCACGCCGAGCGGGTGCTGCATCCCCTGCGGCGCGTCGGGCCCAAGGGGCGCGGCGAGTTCGTCCGTGTCGGCTGGGACGAGGCGCTGGCCGACATTGCCGGCCGGCTCGCTGCCATCGCGGCGCGCGACCCCGCAGCCATCCTGCCCTACAGCTACGCCGGGACCATGGGCCTGGTGCAGGGCGAGAGCATGTCCCAGCGCTTCTTCCACCGGCTCGGGGCCTCGCTGCTCGACCGCACGATCTGCGCCAGTGCCGGCGCCGAGGCCCTGACCCAGAGCTACGGCGGCAAGGTCGGCATGCACGTCGAGCACTTCGCCGAGTCTCGGCTGATCCTGATCTGGGGCAGCAACAGCATTGCCTCCAACCTGCACTTCTGGACCTATGCGCAACAAGCCAAGCGCGACGGCGCCCGGCTGGTGTGCATCGACCCGCGCCGCACCGAGACCGCCGACAAGTGCCACCAGCACCTCGCGTTGCGGCCCGGGACCGATGGGGCGTTGGCGCTGGGGCTGATCCACGAGCTGGTGCAGCACGACTGGCTGGACCACGCCTACCTCGATCGCCACACCGAGGGCTGGCCGGCGCTGCGCGACAAGGCGCTGGCCTGGACCCCGGAACGTGCCGCCGAGGTCTGCGGTCTGAGCGCCGACGAGGTCCGCGGCCTGGCGCGCGACTACGGCACGACGACGCCGGCTGCGATCCGGCTCAACTACGGCATGCAGCGCGCGCGCGGCGGTGGCAACGCCGTGCGGCTCATCGCGACCCTGCCTTGCCTCGTCGGCGCGTGGCGGCATCGCGCCGGCGGCCTGCTGCTGTCGAGCAGCGGCTGGTACCCGGTCGATCAGGCCGCGCTGCAGCGGCCCGACCTGCTCGGCCCGCGCCGGCCGCGCACGATCAACATGAGCACGATCGGTGACGACCTGCTGCGCGAGGCCTCGCCCGGCTTCGGTCCGAAGATCGAAGCGCTGGTCGTCTACAACAGCAACCCGGTCGCGGTGGCGCCGGAGTCGCCGAAGGTCGTGCGCGGCTTCGCGCGCGAGGACCTGTTCACCGTCGTGCTCGAGCATTTCCTCACCGACACCGCCGACCATGCCGACTACGTGCTGCCCGCGACGACCCAGCTCGAGCACCTGGACGTGCACCGCAGCTACGGCCACACCTCGGTCCTGATCAACGAGCCGGCGATCCCACCCGTCGGCGAGGCGCTGCCCAACACCGAGATCTTCCGCCGCCTGGCGGCGCGCCTGGGCTTCGCTGAAGCCTGCTTCGCCGACAGCGACGAGGCCATCGCCCGCCAGGCCTTCGGCGACCGCGTGCGCTTCGACGAGCTGCGCGAGCGCGGCTGGATCCAGCTGCCGCTGCCCGAGGCGCCGTTCGCGCAGGGCGGCTTCCCCACGCCCGGCGGACGCTGCCGCATCGAGGCGCCGGGCATCGCCTGCCCGGACTTCCTGCCCAACCACGAGTCCGCGCTCAGCACGCCCGAGCTGGCGGCGCGCTTTCCGCTCGCGATGATCTCGCCGCCGGCGCGCAACTTCCTCAACTCCAGCTTCGTCAACGTCAAGAGCCTGCGCGACATCGAAGGCGAGCCGCTGCTCGAGATCCATCCCGACGACGCGACGCCGCGCGGCATCGGCGACGGTGCGCTGGTGCGCGTGTTCAACGACCGCGGCGAGTACTTCTGCAAGGCCTCGCTCGGCGGGCGGGCGCGGCCGGGTGTCGTCAACGGCCTGGGCATCTGGTGGCGCAAGCTGGGCCTGCGCGGCAGCAACGTCAACGAGCTGACCCACCAGCGCCTGACCGACCTGGGCCGCGCGCCGAGCTTCTACGATTGCCTGGTCGACGTGGTCGCCGCCTGAGGATGGTCGCCGGACGTCGTCGCCTGGGTTGGGGGGCCGCGGCGCTGCTCGGCGTGGCGCTGGGCGCGGCATCACTGGCGGGCTGCGGCAGCGTCGGCTACCTGTCGCAGTCGGTCGCGGGCCACCTGGGCGTGGTGCGCGCGGCCCGTCCGGTCGAGGCCTGGCTGGCCGACGCGTCGACGCCGGCCGAACTGCGCGAGCGCCTGCTGCTGACGCAACGCATGCGCGACTTCGCGGTGCACGAACTGGCGCTGCCCGACAACGCCAGCTACCGCCGCTATGCCGACCTGAAGCGCCCGGCCGTGGTCTGGAACGTCGTCGCGGCGCCCGAGCTGTCGCTGCAGCTCAAGACCTGGTGCTTCCCCGTCGTCGGCTGCGTGGGCTATCGCGGCTACTTCGATCGAGCCGGCGCCGACGCCGAGGCCGCGACGCTGAAGGCGCAGGGACTCGAGGTCAGCGTCTATGGCGTGCCGGCCTACTCCACGCTGGGCAAGCTGCCGTTCGACCTCTTCGCCGATCCGTTGCTCAACACCTTCATCCACTACCCCGAGGGCGAACTCGCCCGCCTGATCTTCCACGAGCTGGCGCACCAGGTCGCCTACGCGAAGGACGACACCGAGTTCAACGAAAGCTTCGCGACCGCGGTCGAGCGGCTCGGCGGCACGCGCTGGCTGGCGCGCGAGGCCGCGCCCGCAGCCCGTGACGAGTACGCGCGCTTCGACGCCAGGCGCCGCGACTTCCGCGCGCTGACGTTGGCGGCGCGCGAAAAGCTCGACGCGCTCTACCGCAGCCCCGCGAGCGACGCCGACAAGCGCGCCGGCAAGCGGCAGTGGCTGGCCGAGCTGCGCGCCGGGCACCAGCGCCTGAAGGATGGCCCCTGGGCCGGCTACAGCGGCTATGACGCCTGGTTCGCCAACGCCAACAACGCCAGCCTCGGCGTGCAGGCCGCCTACAACGCCCTCGTGCCGGCGTTCGAGGCGCTGTTCGAGGCCCGGGGTCGCGACTTCCCGCGCTTCTACGCCGAGGTCGCGCGGCTCGCTGCCTTGCCCAAGGACGAGCGCCGCGCCACACTGGCGGCCACCCCGACGGCCGGGGCTGACTAGAACGAGGAGGACGACATGCCCGATATCGCCCTGCAACGCCGCCACCAGCTGGGCCTTGAGCGCGCGCGCGAGATCGCCTGGAAGTGGGCCGAGGAGGTCGAGGCCAAGTTCGACATGGAGTGCACGGTCGAGGAGGGCGATACCGAGGATCTCGTCCACTTCACGCGCAGCGGCGTCAACGGCACGCTGCGCGTCACGGGCGACGAGTTCGACCTGAAGGCGCGGCTCGGCATCCTGCTGGGAGCCTTCTCGAAGACTATCCAGGGCGAGATCGAGAAGAACCTCGACGGCCTGCTGGCGGCCGAGGGCAAGAAGCCCAGGGCGGCGGCCAAGAAGGGCAGCAGGAAGGGCTGAGCCCGGCCGGTGGGCGGGGCGGCAACGCCGTGCCCGCAGGTGCCTTGCCGCGCAGCGGCTGCCGCGACCGAGCGCCGGTTACTTCAGACCCTCGATCAGGTCGATGTACTCCTGCATCGCGGACTTGTCGTCCTTGCCCTTCAACTCGTTCCAGGCGTCCCACTTGGCGCGGCCGACCATGTCGGTGAAGCCGGGCCGCTTGCCGTCGACGTCGCCCGCCGTGGCCTGCTTGTACAGCGCGTAGATCTTCAGCAGGGTCATGTTGTCCGGCTTCTCGGGCAGGGACTTGGACTCGGCGACGGCCTTCTCGAAGGCGGCTTTCAGATCGGCCATGACGGGGACTCCCAGGCTGGGTGATGGTGAAAATCGGATTGACGCTGTCGATGTTACCGAGCATCGTGCGGCCACACCACGCGCGACCCACAAGAGCAAACCCGAGGAGACCATCGATGGCCACCGCCCTTGTCCCAGCCACCCAGGGCGAGCGCATGTCGCGCGTCGACACCGCCTGGCTGCGCATGGACACGCCGTCCAACCTGATGATGATCATCGGCGTGTGGCTGCTCGAACCCGGTGTCTCGCATGCCGCCCTGTGCCAGCGCGTCGAGGAACGGCTGCTGAAGTACAAGCGCTTTCGCCAGAAGGTGGTCGAGGACACGATGGGCGCGGCCTGGGTGACCGATCGCGGCTTCGACCTGCAGCGCCATGTGCTTCGCGAGGCCCTGCACCCGCGCCGCGGCCAGACCCACCGCGAGGCGCTCGAGGCGCGGGCCGCCGAGCTCGCCGCGACGCCGCTCGACCCGGCCCGCCCGCTGTGGCAGCTGCACCTGATCGAGGACTACCCCGACGTCGAAGGGCGCCGGGGCAGCGCGATGATCGCGCGCATCCACCACTGCATCGCCGACGGCATCGCGTTGATCTCGGTGATGCTGTCGATCACCGACGGTGGCCGGCCGCCCCCCGAGCGCGCGCAGAAGCCCGACGACGAGAAGGACTGGCTCAGCGACGCGGTGCTCAAGCCCATCACCGACGTTGCGATCAAGGCGATCGGCCTGTACGGCAGCGGCGTGACCAAGTCGATGGAGGCGCTGTCCAAGCCGCAGGAGCTGTTCGGCTCCGTCGACCTGGCGCTGACCGGCGCGCAGGTCGTCAAGGACGTCGCGGCGATGGCGCTGATGGACGACGACTCGCCGACGCGCCTGAAGGGCAAGCCCGGCACGGCCAAGCGTGTGGCCTGGTGCGAGCCGATCCCGCTGGACGAGGTGCGCGCCGTCGGCAAGGCGCTGGGCGCATCGATCAACGACGTGCTGCTGGCCTGCGCGGCCGGCGCGATCGGCGCCTACCTGCGCGGCAAGGGCGACGACACGGCCGGCCAGGAGATCCGCGCGATGGTGCCGGTGAACCTGCGGCCGATCGAGAAGGCCCACCAGCTCGGCAACCGCTTCGGCCTGGTGCCGCTGGTGCTGCCGATCGGCATCGCCAACCCGGTGCAGCGCGTCTACGCGGTGCGGCGCCGCATGAACGAGCTCAAGGGCAGCTACCAGCCGGTGCT
>CAZTTC010000194.1:0-5542 GCA_964616015.1 uncultured Methylibium sp.
TCCAGGTCGCACTCGGGATCCTGGTTGAAGATGTTGATCGTGGGCGGCGACACCTGGTGGTGCAAGGCCAGCACGCTGAACACCGACTCGATGCCGCCCGCTCCGCCCAGCAGGTGACCGGTCATCGACTTGGTCGAGTTGACCACCAGCTTGCGGGCATGATCGCCGAAGGCCAGCTTGATGGCGTTGGTCTCGTTGACGTCGCCAAGCGGCGTCGAGGTGCCGTGGGCGTTCAGGTACTGCACCTGGTCGGCGTCGATGCCGGCATTGCGCAGCGCCGCCCTCATCGCGCGCTTGGGGCCGTCGACGTTGGGGGCCGTCATGTGGAAGGCATCCGCCCCCATGCCGAAGCCGGCCAGTTCGGCATAGATCCTGGCCCCGCGCGCCTTGGCGTGCTCGTAGGACTCGAGCACCATCACGCCCGCTCCCTCGCCGAGCACGAAGCCGTCGCGATCCTTGTCCCAGGGGCGCGACGCCGTCACCGGATCGTCGTTGCGCGTCGACAGCGCGCGCGCGGCTGCAAAGCCGCCGATGCCCAGCGGAGAGACGGTGCTCTCGGCGCCACCGGCGATCATCACGTCGGCATCGCCCGCCTCGATCATGCGGGCCGACTGGCCGATGCAGTGCAGGCCGGTGGTGCAGGCCGTCACGATCGCCAGGTTGGGACCGGTGTAGCCGCACAGGATCGACAGGTGGCCGGAGATCATGTTGATGATCGAGGCCGGCACGAAGAACGGCGAGATGCGCCGCGCGCCTCGGGCGACATACTCGGAATGCGTCTCCTCGATCATCGGCAAGCCGCCGATGCCCGAGCCGACCATGCAGCCGATGCGCTCGGCCTGCTCCTCGTTGAGCGCTGCGCCGGTGGGCAGCCCCGCATCCTTCACGGCCTGCAGCGACGCCGCCAGGCCGTAGTGGATGAAGGTGTCCATGTGGCGCGCTTCCTTGGCCGGGAGGTAGTCCTCGATCTGGAAGCCCTTGACCTCGCCGGCGATGCGGCACGCCAGGGTCGACGGATCGAACTTGCTGACGGCGGCGATGCCGGACTTGCCGGCGACCAGGTTGGCCCAGGACTCGCCCACCGTGTTGCCCACGGGGGTCACGAGCCCGAGCCCGGTCACGACGACGCGACGGCGCGTCACGACGGCACCCCGCCCGTCGAAGACGACGTGCGCCCCTCCCGGAGGGGCGCGCCTTGCTCGTGGCGGCCCGGCGCGGTGGCGCGGCGGTTTGGCGACATCGGCAACGATCCCGCGATGAATCAGGCCTTGGCGTGGGACTTGGCGTAGTCGATCGCGAGCTGGACGGTCGTGATCTTCTCGGCCTCTTCGTCCGGGATCTCGATACCGAACTCGTCTTCGAGGGCCATCACCAGCTCGACCGTGTCCAGCGAGTCCGCGCCCAGATCCGCGACGAAGGCCTTCTCGTTGCTGACTTCGCCTTCCGCCACGCCGAGTTGCTCGGCGATGATCTTCTTGACGCGTGCTTCGATGTCGCTCATGACTCCTCCAAGGAGAGTTTGCAAAAACAGCCGGTGATTCTAATGGCACCGGGGTGACCGCCCCGGGAGGCCCGATGGCCGGGGGCCACGCCGCCGCAGCGGCTTCAATCCATGAACATCCCGCCGTTGACGTGCAGTTCGGTCCCGGTGATGTAGCCGGCCCGGGGCGACGCCAGGAAAGCCACCGCATCGGCGACTTCCTGCGGCAAACCCAGGCGCCCCAGCGGGATCTGCCCCAGCAGCGCGGCCTTCTGGGCCTCGGGCAGGCCGTCGGTCATGTCGGTCTGGATGAAACCCGGCGCCACGCAATTGACCGTGATCGCTCGGCTGCCCAGTTCGCGGGCCAGCGAGCGGCTCATGCCGGCCACGCCGGCCTTGGCCGCCGCGTAGTTGGCCTGGCCCGGATTGCCGCTGGCCCCCACCACCGACGTGATGTTCACGATGCGCCCGTAGCGCTGCTTCATCATCGGGCGGATCGCCGCGCGGCAGGCGCGGAACACCGCTTTCAGGTTGGTGTCGAGCACGGCATCCCAGTCCTCGTCCTTCATGCGCATCGACAGCTGGTCGCGCGTGATGCCGGCGTTGTTGACCAGCACGTGCAGGCCGCCGTCCTGCTTGACGATCGCGTCGAAGGCCGCGTCGAGGGCAGCTGCGTCGGTCACGTCCAGTGCCATGCCGCGACCGCCGTGGGGCGCCAGCGCCTCCCCGATCGCCGCAGCACCGGCTTCGGTGGTGGCCGTGCCGACGACCTTGAAGCCTCGCGCCGCCAGTGTGGCGGCGATAGCCTTTCCGATGCCGCGGCTGGCGCCGGTGACCAGCGCCACCTGTCCCACGGACTCCGCCGTACTCATGCCAGCACCCCCTTGGCATCGGCCAGGCTCGCCGGATCGAAGATGTTGACGGCCACCAACTCGGCATCGATGCGCTTGACCAGGCCGGCCAGCACCTTGCCCGGTCCGCACTCGACCACCTGAGCGATGCCTCGGGCCTTGAGCGCCTGGACCGTCTCGACCCAGCGCACGGCGCCGAAGGCCTGGCGGTAGAGCGCGTCGCGGATCCGCGCCGGCTCGGTCTCGACCGCGACGTCGATGTTGTTCAGCACCGGGATCTGCGGCGCCGCCAGCGCCACATCGACGAGGCGCTCGCGCAAGCGCTCGGCGGCCGGCTTCATCAGGCTGGAATGGAAGGGCGCCGACACGGCCAGCGGCAAGGCGCGCTTGGCACCGGCGGCCTTCAACAGCTCACAGGCCTTGTCGACCGCCGCCTTGCTGCCCGAGATGACCGTCTGCCTGGGATCGTTGTAGTTCGCCGCCTCGACGGCCTCGCCGGTCAAGCCGGCCGCCTCGGCACAGCCGGCGCGAACGGCATCGGCCTCGAGGCCCAGGATCGCCGCCATCGCACCGGTGCCGACCGGCACCGCGTCCTGCATCGCCTGGGCACGCAGTCGCACCAGCGGCACCGCCTCGGCCAGGTCCAGCACGCCCGCCGCGACCAGGGCGCTGTATTCGCCGAGCGAGTGGCCGGCGACGACGGCCGGCCGGCGGTCAGCCTCCGTCAGCCAGGCCCGGTAGCAGGCGATGCTGGCGGCCAGCATCACGGGCTGCGTATTCGCGGTCAGGTCCAAAGCCTCCTTCGGCCCGCCGCGGATCAGCGCGGCGAGATCCTCGCCCAGGGCAGCGGACGCCTCGGCCAGCGTGTCGCGGACGACCGGATGATCGCCCCAGGCGTCGAGCATGCCGACACTCTGCGAGCCCTGGCCCGGGAAGACGAATGCGAAGGCGGACATTGCGGCGAGTCTCCTGATGTTCTTGTGGTTCCCAGACCGGTCGCGGGCCGCGTGGCGCGCTCAAAGGTCGAGCAGCACCGCACCCCAGGTGAACCCGCCGCCGACGCCTTCGAGCATCACGGTGTCACCGCGCTTGACCTGCCCGCTGCGCACCGCGTGGTCGAGCGCCAGCGGGATCGATGCCGCCGAGGTGTTGCCATGCTCGTCGACGGTGACGACGAGCTTGTCGAGCGGAAGCTTCAGCTTCTTGGCCGTGCCCTGCATGATGCGGATGTTGGCCTGGTGCGGGATCAGCCAGTCGATGTCGCTGTCCTGGCGGCCGGCCTTGCCGAGCACGGCGCGGGCCGACTCTTCCAGCACCTTCACCGCGAGCTTGAACACCGCCTGCCCGTCCATCTTGAGCAGCGGGTCGCCGAGCACCTGGCCGCCTGCCACGGTGCCGGGCGTGCACAGGATGCCGACGTGACGGCCATCGGCATGCAGGTCGGTCGCCAGGATGCCGGGCACGTCGCTGGCCTCCAGCACGACGGCACCTGCACCGTCGCCGAACAGCACGCAGGTCGTGCGGTCCTTGAAGTCGAGGATGCGCGAGAAGACCTCCGAGCCGATCACCAGCGCCCGGCTCGCTGCGCCGGTGCGGATCATCGAGTCGGCCACGGTCAGCGCATAGACGAAGCCCGAGCACACGGCCTGCACGTCGAAGGCCGGACAGCCGACGATGCCGAGCTTGTGCTGCAGCAGGCAGGCGGTCGACGGGAACACCATGTCCGGCGTCGACGTCGCCACGATGATCAGGTCGATCTCGCCAGCTTGCCGGCCCGCCGCCTCGAGCGCATGGCGCGCGGCGTGCAGGGCCAGATCGCTGCACACGACCCCGTCGTCGGCGAAGTGGCGCGCGCGGATGCCGGTGCGCTCGACGATCCACTCGTCCGACGTCTCGACGCCCTGCTCGGCCAGCTGGGCGGCGAGTTGCGCGTTGGTCAGCCGCCGCGGGGGCAGGTAGCTGCCGGTGCCGGCGATGCGCGTGTAGCGCGGGAAGGCGGTTGGGGTCATGCGGCTTGAGGGACCGGTCCGCCCGACGAGCCCGCCTCGGCCGGCAGGGCCTGCAGCGTCTCGAGAATGCGGTCGTGGACCCGATCGAGCAGTCGATTTCGCGCCGCATCATAAGCGCGGTTCAGCGCCTGCTCGAAGGCGAAGGCATCGGCCGAGCCATGGCTCTTGAAGACCAGTCCGCGCAGCCCGAGCAGGGCGGCGCCGTTGTAGCGGCGATGGTCGACGCGATTCTTGAAGTGCTTCAGGACCGGCAGCGCGACCACGGCCGCCAGCTTGGCGTACCAGGTCCGCGTGAACTCCTGGCGGATGAAGCTCGACAGCATCGAAGCCAGACCTTCGGCCGTCTTCAGCGCGACATTGCCGACGAATCCATCGCACACGACGATGTCGGTGCGGCCGGTGAAGATGTCGTTGCCCTCGACGTTGCCGACGAAGTTGAGGTGACCGCCGGCCGCCGCCGCGCGCAGCAGTTCGCCGGCGCGCTTGATGGTCTCGCTGCCCTTGATCGCTTCCTCGCCAATGTTGAGCAGGCCGACGCTGGGATCGTCCTTGCCCTCCACCGCGGCCACCAGCGCGCTGCCCATGACCGCGAACTGCAGCAGGTGCTCGGCGCTGCAGTCCACGTTGGCGCCGAGGTCCAGCACCGTCGTGTGGCCGTCGTTCTGGTTCGGCATCACGGTCGCGATCGCCGGGCGATCGATCCCGTCGAGCGTCTTGAGCACATAGCGCGCGACCGCCATCAGCGCGCCGGTGTTGCCGGCCGACACGCAGGCCTGGGCGGCAGCGGCGGCCCCGTCGACCGGCTTGACCTGGTTGATGGCCACCCGCAGCGAGGAGTCCCGCTTGCGCCGCAGCGCCACCTCGACTGGATCATCCATCGTCACGACTTCGCTCGCCGGCACGATGGTGCAACGCGGCCAGGACGCCGCCTCGGCCAGCGCTTCCGGGCGGCCGACGAGCAGCAATTCGGCCTCGGGATGTGCCGCCAGGAAGGCGCGGCAGGCCGGCAAGGTGACGGATGGGCCGTGGTCGCCGCCCATGCAGTCGACGGCAAGGCGCACTAAGGCGATCGGCGACGCAGCGGAGGATGCGTTCATCGGTACGAACGGGGGCCGGCGAGGAGTCCTGTCACGGTCGCGACGCTAAGCGCTGCAACGCGCGCTGGCAAGCGGCGCCGCAATGACAACGCCCGACGGCCTGCA
>CAZTTC010000195.1:0-5534 GCA_964616015.1 uncultured Methylibium sp.
GGCTGGCTGCCGCCCAGCTTCAACATCGACAACAAGAGCGGCGTCGAGGTCGCGGCGCCCTACTACTGGGACATCGCCCCCAACCGCGACGCCACGCTGACGCCCACCGTGCTGACGCGGCGCGGCGCGGCGCTCGGCACCGAGTTCCGCTACCTCGAGCCCGGCTACCAGGGCGTGGTGCAGACCTACATGCTGCCCGACGACCGCGTCGCGAACCGCTCGCGCTGGTCGCTGAACCTGGGTCACGAGGCGCGCTGGGACGGCCCCGGCGTCGGCCTGGTCGACTACGGGCTCGCGCTGCAGCGGGCGTCGGACGACGACTACTGGAAGGACTTCTCGCACCGCCTGCCGAGCCTGACGCCCCGCCTGCTGCCGACCGACGGCTACGTGCGGCGGCGCTTCGACAGCGATTGGGGCGACACGCTGGTGTACGGCGGCGTGCGGCGCTGGCAGGTGCTGCAGGACATCGATCCGACCAGTCGCATCGTCTCGCCCTACCAGCGCGAGCCGCAGGTCGGCGTGCGCCAGCGCGGCGCGCAGGGCGGCTTCGAGTGGTCCTGGGAGACCGAGGCCAACCGCTTCACCAACGACGACCGAAGCCTGCAGCGCGGCGACCGTGTGCATGCGCTCGGCTCTCTGGCACGGCCGTGGTCGCCGGTCGGCGCCGAGGGCTGGACGCTGACACCTCGGCTGTCGTTCAACGCGGCCAGCTACGACCTCGAGCAGCCGCTCGCGGATGGGCGCACGCGCAGCACGCGGGTCATCCCGACAGTGGCGCTGGACAGTGCGTGGATCTTCGAGCGCGACAGCACGGCCTTCGGCCGCGCGCTGACGCAGACCCTGGAGCCCCGGCTGCTCTACGTCAACACGCCCTACCGCGACCAGACCGGCCTGCCCAACTTCGACAGCGCCGGCAACGACTTCAATTTCACGTCGATCTACGCGGACAACGCCTTCTCGGGCGTGGACCGCGTGTCCGACGCGAACCAGCTGACGGCCGGCGTGACGACGCGCTTCCTGGACCGCCAGTCCGGCGCCGAGGCGCTGCGGCTGGGTCTGGCGCAGCGCTTGCTGCTGCGGCCGCAGCGCATCACGGCGGACGGCGTGCCGGTGACCCAGCGCTGGTCGGACCTGCTGCTGCTGGGCGGCACCAGCCTGATCCCGCACTGGTCGCTGGACGGCACGCTGCAGTACAACGCCGACATCAGCCGCACGGTGCGCTCCATCCTTGGTGCGCGCTACTCGCCCGGCCCCTTCCGCACGATCAGCGCGACCTATCGCTACACGCGCAACGCCAGTGAGCAGCTCGAGCTCGGTTGGCAGTGGCCGCTCAACGGGGCGGCCCGCGAGAACGCGGCGGCCGTCGCGGCCCGCGACGCGCTGGCACTGGACGGCGTGTCGCGTGTCGCGCGCGCCGCGGCGCCGACCGGCTGCCCGGGCGCCTGGTACAGCGTGGGGCGCATCAACTACAGCCGGCGCGACTCGCGCATCACCGACTCCATCGTCGGCTTCGAGTACGACAGCGGCTGCTGGATCGGCCGCATCGTCGCCGAGCGCCTGTCCACCGGCCGCAGCGAGGCGACCACCCGACTGCTGCTGCAGCTGGAGCTGGTCGGGCTCTCGCGGCTCGGTTCCAACCCCCTGAGGGTGCTGAGGGACAATATCCCCGGTTACCGCCTGCTGCGTGACGACAGCCCCGTCGTCGCCCCGGCCCTGTCGAGCCCCTGAGCCGTTTCAAGATGCCCTCGATCGCAAACTCCCTGCGTGCCTGCGGCCGCCTGGCCCTGTGCCTGTCCCTGGTCCTGCCGGTCCATGCCGCGCTGGCGCAGGCCGCCCGCAGCGTGCCGCGCTCGGCCGACTACATCGTCGCCGTCGTCGACCGCGAGCTGGTCACCAATGCCGAGGTCCAGCAGCGGATCGCGGCGGCGCGGCGCGACGCGGCGCAGAGCGGGCGCCCGCTGCCGGCCGACGACGAGCTGCGCCGCCAGGTGCTCGACACGATGATCGAGGAGCGCGCCCAGCTCAGCGCCGCACGCGACAGCGGCCTGCGCATCGAGGACCCCGAGCTCGACCGCACCGTCAACAACGTGGCGCTGCAGAACCGCATCTCGCTGGCCGAGCTGCGGCAGCGCCTGCAGGCCGACGGCATCGACTTCGCGCGCTTTCGCAACAACCTGCGCGACCAGATGCTGGTCGAACGCATCCGCGAGCGCGAGGTACAGAGCCGCATCAAGATCAGCGACGCCGAGGTCGAGTCGCTGCTGGCCAGCCGGGCCAGCGGCATCGCGCCGGCCGAGTTCAACGTCGCGCAGGTGTTGATCGCGGTGCCCGAGGGGGCCGGCGAGGCCGACGTCGCCCAGCGCCGCCAGGTCGCCGAGAAGGCGCTCGAGCGGGCGCGCGGCGGCGAGGACTTCGCCCGCATCGTCACCGAGCTCTCGAACGGCCCCAAGGAGCAGGGCGGGGCACTGGGCATGCGGTCGCTGGACCGCCTGCCCGACCTGTTTGCCGAGTCGGTGCGCGATCTGCGCGGCGGCGCCGTCGTGCCGCAGGTGCTGCGCTCGGGTGCCGGCTTCCACGTGCTGAAGGTGCTGGAGCGTCGCGACGGCGGCATGCTCGTGCAGCAGACGCGGGCGCGCCACATCCTGCTGCGGCCATCGGCCCAGCTGAGCCAGCAGGCGGCGATCGCGCGGCTGCGCGATCTGCGCCAGCAGGTCGAGTCCGGCCGCGCCAGCTTCGGCCAGCTGGCGCGCGACAACTCCGAGGACGGCAGCGCGCCGCAGGGCGGCGAACTGGGCTGGGCTTCGCCCGGCCAGTTCGTGCCCGAGTTCGAGGCGGCGATGAAGGCCCTGGCGCTGAACCAGCTGTCCGAGCCGGTGGTGTCGCGCTTCGGTGTCCACCTGATCCAGGTGCTGGAGCGCCGCAACATCCCGGTCGACCGCAAGCAGCAGCGCGAGATCGCCCGCAACGTGTTGCGCGAGCAGCGATTCGAGACCGCCTATGCCGACTGGGCCCGCGAGGTGCGGGCGCGGGCCTACGTCGAGATGCGCGAGCCGCCGCAGTGACCCGGGCCGGCGGGCATCATGCCCCGCGCAAGCGCTTCGGGCAGCACTTCCTGACCGACCGCGCCCTGGTCGACCGCATCGTCGCGGCGATCGATCCGCGGCCCGGCCAGCCGCTCGTGGAGATCGGCCCGGGCCTCGGCGCGATGACCGACCCCCTGGTGGCGCGCTGCGAGCGACTGACCGTGATCGAACTCGATCGTGACCTGGCCGCGCGGCTGCGAAAGCGGGCCGAGCTCCAGGTGATCGAGTCCGACGTGCTGCAGGTCGATTTCGCGGCTCTGGCCGAGTCGGCCGGCCGGCGGCTGCGGGTGGTCGGCAACCTGCCCTACAACATCTCGACGCCCATCCTCTTTCACCTGCTGCCGGTGGCCGATCAGGTCGAGGACCAGCACTTCATGCTGCAGAAGGAAGTGGTCGAGCGCATGGCGGCGTCGCCGGGCGGCAAGGACTACGGCCGGCTGTCGGTGATGCTGCAGTGGCGCTATGACATCGAGTCGGTGCTGGACGTGCCGCCCTCGGCCTTCGAGCCGCCGCCGCGGGTCGACTCGGCGGTGGTGCGCATGCAGCCGCTGCCGTCGGCGGGCCGCGCGGCGATCGATCCGGTGCTGCTCGGCGAGCTGGTGAGCGTGGCCTTCTCGCAGCGGCGCAAGCTGCTGCGGCACACGCTGGGCCGCTGGCTCGAGGCCCGCGGCTACGGCGGCAGCTTCGATGTCCAGCGGCGTGCTGAGGAGGTGCCGGTCGCGGAGTACGTCGCCCTGACGGCCGACGCGGCATGAAGAACGGGCCCCGCAGGGCCCGTTCGCTGGTCCGTGCGACGCCGTCAGGCTGCGACCAGCCAGCCGGCCGTGTCGAAGGCGCTGCTCATGAAGGGCAGCTGCACGCTGATCGTGCCGGCCGGCACCTTGGCCGGCTTGGCGTCATTCTGGGCTTCCATCACCCGCTCTCCCTGCCCGAATTCCGGGGAGCGGGCTACTGAAAAGAATAGAAGCACCTGAAGGGTATCTTTCGTTCCCCCCAGAAGTCTGCAGCGTCACGGAAGACATCGAGCAACTGCTCGCGCGCCTCGCGGTCGAACTTGGGGTTGTCGGGCAGCTGTTCCAGCACGACCACGAAACCCGGCTGGCTGCCCGCCTTGTGCACGAGGTCGGTCATGCAGTCGAACAGCGCGTCCAGGTTCTTCCCGAAGTGGCTCGGAAACATGAAGGCGTCGGCAATGCCTTCGAGCACGTCCTGCTTGGACTGGGCATTGCCCAGGTTCGCGTACAGGAAGTGCTGGCCGAGGTCTTGCGCGGCGAGTTGCAGGTCCTCCACGCGGAACGCGCGGATGGCCTGCACGATATTGGGGCGGACGGTGTGCAGCGGCATCATGGTCGAGTTCCCCCTCGTTCCTTGTTGGTGGCGGGTCTCACTGCGCGATGAGGCGGAAGCTCGCGTAGTGATCGTCGGTGTAATAACAGGCCTCGGGTGTGGTGTGCTGTGCCCCACCACACACGATCCGCCGGGCCCCCCGATCGCGAGACCCTGGCGTGCGGACCGTGTACTCGCGGTAATAGCCGCGGCTGCGATTCGGAAGCAAGCGCTCCCGGTTCCCGAACACGGTGCCGTCTTTCGAATAGGGGAAGGGCCCGCCTGCCTGGATCAGCCGCTGGGTGGCCTGGGCCTCCAGCGGCAGCGTCGACAGCGACACCGCGCCGGTCGCTCGGTTGCTGTCCTTCGCCGTGGCGGTCGACCCCAGCAGGACAGCGACCGTGACAGTCGCAGCCAGCAAGGTGACAGCCCCGAGACGCCAGGCAGAACCCCGGTGTGACCGACCGGTGAAGACCACGGGTTATCCCTGAAATTCGAAGGCCGTATGGTACCGAGACGGGGCGCAAACCTCAAGGGTTTGCCTCAAATTTCAGCAGCTGCGAGGGGTCATGCCAAGAAAGTTTGCGTGCGCAAACTCCGCCAGAAGATCAGAATTTTCAGCCTCTTCGCCCGGCCGAGGCTCGAGCTGGGTCGGACTGTTCGGTCGGACGCCTTAACGCAGGGCATTGATGTCGGCCACCGTCAGCGCGGTCATGTTGACGATGCGCCGGACGGTGGCCGAGGGCGTCAGGATGTGCACCGGCTTGGCGGCGCCCAGCAGCACCGGGCCGATGGCGATGCCCCCGCCGGCGGCGGTTTTCAACAGGTTGTACGCAATATTGGCGGCGTCGATGTTGGGCAGCACCAGCAGATTGGCCTCACCGCTCAGGCTGCTGTCCGGGACTTGCGATGCCCGCTGGGCCGGGTCCAGCGCCGTGTCGCCGTGCATCTCGCCGTCGACCTCGAGCCAGGGCGCGCGTTCCTTCACCAGCGCCAGCGCCTCGCGCATCTTCAGCGCCGACGGCTGGTTGCTCGACCCGAAGTTGGAGTGGCTCAGCAAGGCCGCCTTCGGCACCAGGCCGAAGCGCTTCATCTCCTCGGCCGCCATCACGGTGATCTCGGCCA
>CAZTTC010000196.1:0-5524 GCA_964616015.1 uncultured Methylibium sp.
TCTACGCGGTGCGGCGCCGCATGAACGAGCTCAAGGGCAGCTACCAGCCGGTGCTGGCCTTCGGCGTGCTGGCCGTGGCGGGTCTGCTGATCAAGCCGGTGCAGCACGCGCTGCTGAACCTCTTCGCCAAGAAGGCCACCGCGGTGATGACCAACGTGCCGGGTCCGAAGGAGCCGCTGAAGTTCTGCGGCTCGACCCTGCGCCAGACCATGTTCTGGGTGCCGCAGTCGGGCGACATCGGCTTGGGCCTGTCGATCCTGTCCTATGGCGGCGGGGTGCAGTTCGGACTGATCACCGACTCGACCCTGTGTCCCGACCCCGAGAACATCATCGCGGGCTTCGAGCCGGAGTTCGAACGGCTGCTGCTCACGACCTTGATGTTGCCGTGGGGAGAGGCTTGAGTTCGATCTGTTCGGGGTGAGCGGGTCGAAGCCGGCCGCGTGCTGCGTCGGAGGGGGCTTGCTCTGGCGTTTTTTTGGGGGGTGCCCGCTGAAGCTCCCGGCGCAGCCCTCCGCGGCCAGTGGGCCCTGCGCAGCCAAGCCAGAACCAGGCTCAAGCGGCCGCGTCGATCACGCCCAGATCGGCGCTCGTCATCAGCGACTCGATGTCCATCAGGATCAGCATGCGTTCGGCGACCGTGGCGATGCCGATCAGGTGGCTGGTGTCGACCACCGACCCCATGCTCGGTGCCGGCTTGACGGCCTCGTGGGGCAGTTCCAGCACGTCGCTGACCGAGTCGACGACGGCGCCGATCACGCGGCCCTTGACGCCCAGCACGATCACGGCGGTGACGGCATTGATCTCGGCCTCGCAGCCGAACTTCACGCGCAGGTCGACCACCGGCACGATGACGCCGCGCAGGTTGATCACGCCCTTCAGGAAGGCCGGCGCGTTGGCGATGCGGGTCGGCGGCTCGTAGGAGCGGATCTCCTGCACCTTCAGGATGTCGATGCCGTACTCCTCGGCACCGAGGCGAAAGCTCAGGTATTCGCGGCCCGGCTGGGCCTTGCTGCCGGCGCCCTGGCGCTGCGCTTCGTGGCGGGCGACCTGGGTCGCGTCGTTGATCATGTCCATGGAGAAGGTCCTCGTGGCGCGGTCGGTCCGCAACCTTGGATAGGTTTCGGCGTGTGGATCGGAATCTGGAGCCCGGGCGACCTCAGAAGGTCTCCCAGTCGCCGCCGGCGGCTTCGGTCGCGGCGGGCCGGGCCGGGGTGAGGCTCGCGGGCGCAGCGGGGGCACGCGCCGGCGTGGTCGGGGCATGGCGGGTGGCGGCGGGCCGGGCGGCGGCCTTCGGCGTCGCCGCGGGCTTGGCGACGGCCGGCTTGGGCGCCGCCAGCGCCAGCGGGGATGCCGGGGCAGGTGCACGCTGCGCGCCTTCGTCGACGCGGAAGGCTGCGACGGCGGCGGCGAGCCGGATCGCCTGCTCCTTGAGGCTCTCCGCAGCGGCGGCGGACTGCTCGACGAGGGCGGCGTTCTGCTGGGTCATCTGGTCGAGCTGGGTGACGGCCGTGTTGACCTGACCGATCCCGTCGGACTGCTCGGCCGCTGCGGCGGTGATCTCCCCGATGATGTCGGAGACGCGCTGCACGCTGCCCACGATCTCGCCCATGGTCTGGCCGGCATCGGCCACCAGGCGCGAGCCCGACTCGACCTTCTCGACCGAGGCGCCGATCAGGCCCTTGATCTCCTTGGCGGCCTGGGCCGAGCGCTGGGCGAGGTTGCGCACCTCGCCGGCGACGACGGCAAAGCCTCGGCCCTGCTCGCCGGCGCGGGCGGCTTCCACCGCGGCGTTGAGCGCCAGGATGTTGGTCTGGAAGGCGATGCCATCGATGACGCCGATGATGTCGGCGATCTTCTTGGAGCTGGCGTTGATGTCGTCCATGGTCGCCACGACCTGGGAGACCACCTGGCCGCCCTTGGCGGCGGAGGCCTGGGCGGAGGAGGCCAGCTGGTTGGCGGTGCGGGCGGAGTCGGCGGTCTGCTTGACGGTGCCGGTGAGCTGCTCCATGGAGCTGGCGGTCTGCTGCAGGTTGCTGGCCGTCTGCTCCGTGCGCGAGGACAGGTCCGCGTTGCCCGTCGCGATCTCGCTGCTCGCCGTCGTGATGCTGTCGGTGCCGGCACGCACCGCGCCGATGGTCTTGCGCAGCGAGGCCTGCATGTCGATCAGGCTGAGCTGCAGGGCGGCGACTTCGTCGCGCCCCTCGGCCTCGATGCGGCCGGTCAGGTCGCCGGCGGCGATGGTGCGGGTCGCCTCGGCGGCCCGGCGCAGCGGGCCGGTGACCGAGCGCGTGATGAGCCAGGCGCTGCCGCTACCCAGTATCAGCGCGATCGCGACGGCCACGCACATCATCAGCTCGGCCTGCACGGCGGCGGCCTGCATGGCGGCGGCCTTCTCGGCGACCAGCTCGCGCTCGAACTTCTGGAAGCGGTCGATCGAGTCGATGTAGGCGTCGGACACCGGCATCATCTTCTTCTCGAGCGCCGTCGCCGTGCCGGCCAGGTCGCCGGCCTTCAGCAGCGCGAAGACCGCGTCGCGCTCGCCGATGTAGAGCTTGCGCTTCTCGGCGATCTCGGCGAAGAGGGCCTTGCCCTTGGGGCTCTTGAGGTGGGCTTCGAGATCCTTCTGGATCGTGCTGATGCGCTCGCTGGTCTCCTTCAGCCGCGGGGCGAAGTAGCTTTGCAGCTCGGCATGGCCGCCGGACTTGGCGATGGCCACCGTGCGGCTCACGTTCAGGTAGGTCAAACCGCGCCATTCGTCGGCCATCGCAGCGCGATCCTCGAGCTCCGTGGCATCTTGCATGCCGGTCCGCAGGCTCTCGAGTCGCCCGTAGGCCAGCGCCACCATGGCGACCATCAGCAGCAGCAGCGCGCCGAAGCCGATGCCCAGCCGCGTGCCGATCTTCATGTGATTGAGCTTCAAGTTCGTACCCCTGTAGAAGCGTTGTCCGCAGGCCCGGCGGGTCCGTGCGATGGCAAGGTCAGTGACGCGAGCGGCGCACCAGCGAGCCGACGTCGAGGATGAGCGCGACGCGGCCGTCGCCCATGATGGTGGCGCCCGAGATGTCCTGGACCTTGCGGTAGTTGGCCTCGAGGTTCTTCACGACGACCTGCTGCTGCCCGAGCAGCTCGTCGACCATCAGCGCGACGCGCCCGCCCTCGGCCTCGATGACGACCATGATCCCGCTGGCCTGGCCCGGGTCGAAGCGCGGCACGTTGAACAGTCGCTCGAGATCGAGCACCGGCATGTACTCGTCGCGCACTTCCACCACGCGGCCGTTGCCGCCGATGGTCTTGACCGAGTCTTCGCCGATCTGGAAGCTCTCGACGACGCTGGACAGCGGCAGGATGTAGACCTCCTCGCCGACGCCCACGCTCATGCCGTCCATGATCGCCAGCGTCAGCGGCAACCGCACGGCGACGCGCATGCCGTAGCCCTCGGCCGAGTCGATCTCGACCGTGCCGCCCAGTGCGGTGATGTTCTTCTTGACGACATCCATGCCCACGCCGCGGCCGGACACGTCGGTCACGACCTCGGCGGTGCTGAAGCCGGGCTCGAAGATCAGGCCCCAGACCTCGGAGTCGCTCATCGTGTCGGGCGCCGACAGGCCGCGCTCGCGCGCCTTCTTCAGCAGCTTCTCGCGCGACAGGCCCTTGCCGTCGTCCTTGACCTCGATGACGATGCTGCCGCCCTGGTGGCTGGCCGCCAGCGTGATGGTGCCGACCTCGGGCTTGCCCTTGGCCAGGCGCTCGGCCGGCAGCTCGATGCCGTGGTCGCAGGAGTTGCGCACCAGGTGGGTCAGCGGGTCGGTGATCTTCTCGACCAGGCTCTTGTCGAGCTCGGTCGCTTCGCCCTGCGTCACCAGCTCGACCTGCTTGCCGAGCTTGCTGGCCAGGTCGCGCAGCATGCGCGGGAAGCGGCTGAACACGGTCTGCATCGGGATCATGCGGATCGACATCACCGCTTCCTGCAGGTCGCGGGTGTTGCGGTCCAGCGCGGTCAGGCCCGAGACCAGGCTCTGGTAGAGCACCGGGTCGAGGCTGGCGCTGTTCTGGGCCAGCATCGCCTGGGTGATGACCAGTTCGCCCATCAGGTTGATCAGTTGGTCGACCTTCTCGACCGAGACGCGGATCGACGCGGCCTCCAGCGCGGCCGGGGCCTTGCCCTCGGCCTTGTTGGCCGCCGGCTTGGCGGCCGCTGCGGCCGCAGCCGGCGCGGCGGCCGGGGCGCCGGCGTGGCTGCCGGGCGCGCCCGGGGCTTCGTCGAAGAAGCCGTAGCCCTTGTCTTCCTCGGTGACCGGCGAGCCCGGCGCGCCGGCGTGGAAGCCATAGCCCGGGGCCACGCGCTCGCCGGCGAAGGGATGCAGCACCACCTGCTCGCGCGCGACGTGGAAGCCGAACAGGTCCAGCAGGTCGGCATCGCTGCTCGAGGTCGTCAGCTTGAAGCGGCGCAGCCCGTCCTGCGGCATGCCGCCGTCGATGGCCTCGATGCTGCCCAGGCCTTCGATCTCCTTGAACAGCTCGACGATGCTGGTCGCGAGCTCGGGGCGATCGAGCGGGCCGAGCACGAGTTCGAGGATGCGGTCGCCGTTCAGCGCGACCGGCACGTCGGCCTCGACGGTCATCGGCGGGGCCGCGATCGCCGGCACGGCGGGCGCCGGGGTCGACGTCGGGGCGGCCGGGGCGGCGGCGCCGCCGCCTGCGACGAAGGCACGGATGTGGGTCAGCAGCTCGGTCGTGTCGATCACCTCGCCGCCGGCGCCCTGGTGGCGACCGAGCTGCGAGCGCAGCGCGTCGCCCGAAGCGAGCAGCACGTCGACCATCGCCGGCGTCGGCTCGAGCTCGTGGCGGCGCAGCTTGTCGAGCAGCGTCTCCATCTGGTGCGTCAGCTCGGCCACGTCGGCGAAGCCGAAGGTCGCAGCCCCCCCTTTGATCGAGTGCGCGCAGCGGAAGATCGCGTTGAGCTCCTCGTCGTCCGCGGCCGCGACGTCGATCGCCAGCAGCTGCTGCTCCATGCGGTCGAGGTTCTCGCCGGCCTCCTCGAAGAAGACCTGGTAGAACTGGCTCAGGTCGATGCCGGCGCTGGCGTTCGCGCCTTCGGTGCTCATCTCACCCATGTCGATTCCCCGGCCAGGTCAGCGGATGACTTTGTTGATGACTTCGAGCAGCTTGGCTGGATCGAAGGGCTTGACCATCCAGCCGGTGGCGCCGGCGGCACGGCCGGCCTGCTTCATCTGGTCGCTGGACTCGGTGGTCAGGATCAGGATCGGCGTGCTCTTGAACTGCGGGTGCTCGCGCAGTTTCTTCGTCAGCCCGATGCCGTCGAGGTTGGGCATGTTCTGGTCGGTCAGGACCAGGTCGAAGGCCCCCATCGAGGCCTTGTCGAAGGCGTCCTTGCCGTCGACGGCCTCGGTCACCTTGTAGCCGGCGCTCTTGAGGGTGAAGGACACCATCTGCCGCATCGAAGCGGAGTCGTCCACGGCCAGGATTGAATGCATGAGGGTCTCCGGATTGCTCGGGGGGTATC
>CAZTTC010000197.1:0-5502 GCA_964616015.1 uncultured Methylibium sp.
TCCTGGAAGCGCGTGAAGCGGTCGAACTCCAGCGGGTCGAAGGCCTGCGCGGCGGCCTTGGCGGCCTCCATGCGTGTGCTCATCTGGGTCTCGGCCTGCAGCTCGATGTCGCGCAGCTGGCCGCGCAGGCGCTCCAGGTTGTCGGTCAGGTCGCCGAGCGATCCCTTGATCTGGCCGACCTCCGACTCCAGCCGCGCACGCGCGATGCTGACCTCGCCGGCCTGGTTGACCATGCGATCCAGCAGCTGGGTGCGCACGCGCACGGCAGCGGCCGACGCGAGCGGCGCGCGCTCAGCCGGGGCCACCGGTGCGGTGACGCCGGTGCCGAGGGCGAAGCGCGACCAGTCGATGTCGCGCGGCGCCGTCGCATCGCGCGCGGTGGCGGGTACGGCCCGTGTCGCCAGGTCCGGCACCGCCGACACCAGCGCAGGCTGCGACACCGGCTCGGGCATGACCGGCAGCGGCGCCGGTGCCGACTCGGCCACGGCCTCGTCGAGCGGCGGCCAGGCGGTGCTGACGACGTGCGACTCGGGCGTGTCGGCCAGCGGCTGCACGGCCTCCTGGGCGGCCGAGTAGGCGAGCGCGTCGCGCTGGCGCAGCGCCTCGAAGGCGATGCCCAGGCCATCGGCGCGCTCGAGCAGCGGTTCGACCTCGGCGGCACTGGCCGACGACTCGCGGGCCAGCAGGTGCTCGATCGCGGTCTCGAGGCGGTGCGCGAGTTCGCCCAGGCGCATCGCGCCGGCCAGGCGGGCCCCGCCCTTGAAGGTGTGCAGCGTGCGCATGCCGGCGGCGGCATGCGCGTTCTCTTGGGGCTGCGCGACCCAGTCGCGCAGGTGCGCGGTCAGCTCGGGCAACAATTCCTGAGCCTCTTCCTCGAAGATGGGGAAGAGGTCGACGTCGACCACGTCGACCGAGTCGAGGTCCTCGTCGGTGTCGAAGGCCGCACGCGGCGCGGCCTGCTGCACCGCGCGCTGGGCCTCGATGGGCAGCGGCACGAAGGGCTTGAACTCGGCCTGGCCGAAGTCAGCGAAGGCGGTGCCGCCCGGCACCGGGCTGGGCGCCAGGGGCGCCGGCAGGCTGGGCGCGGGCGCGGCGGCTTCTTCCTCGAGCGTCGCCGGCGCGGCGGCCTGCTCGGCCAGGCGGCGTGCCAGGTCGAGCTCGTGCTCACCCAGGCGCTGCGACAGCTCGGGCGGCGGCGACTTCAGGAAGCCGGCGGCGAACTGGTGCAGCAGGCGGCGCATCTCGTCGGCCACGTCGAGGTAGAGCCGGGCATCGCCGCTGCTGCCGCCGCCGAGCTGCTGCGAGTGCATCAGCGCGTGCTCGAGCTGGCGCGCCAGCGAGGACAGGTCGGCGAACCCGACGGTGGCCGAGCTGCCGGCCAGCGAGTGGGCGAGCGCGACCGCGGTCTCGCCGACCGGGCGCTCGAGCTCGTGCGTCCACTCGGACAGCTCGGTGCCGAGGCGGCGCGACAGCTCGTCGGCCTCGCTCAGGTAGATGTTGAACAGCGGGATGCTGATGTGCAGCGGACCGACGACCTTGACCTGGTCGCTGGCCGGCTCCTCGGGCGGCGGCACCAGGGCCGACGACAGCGGCGCCAGCTCGCCCGCGCCCGAAGGCTGAAGCGCGACGACGATGTCGTTGGACTCGAAGGGCACGACATCGGACTCGGGTGCGTCGTCGAGCGGCGCGACCGGGCTGCCGTCTTCGAGCAGGCCGGTGGACGGCTCGAAGCCGGAGGTCGCCGGCAGCGTCGGCTGCAGCGGCTCGATCAGCGACGACGCCTGCGGGATCACGGTGCCGGGCAGCGGCGCCAGGATGTCGAGGTCGATGGTCGTGAACAGCGCGTCGTCGGCGATCGCCGGCTTGGGCAGCTCGTCCAGGGGCAGCGGTGCGGTGGGCGCGCTGTCGTCGCCGCGCGGGGCGCCGAGGTCGAGCGCATCGTCGAGGGCCGGCAGCTCGACCGCGGGAGCGGCGGCGGCGAAGGGCTGCTCGAAGGCGGCCAAGGCATCGGCATCGGCCAGCGACGCGACCTCGGGCAGCGCCGGCGCCGGCTCGCCGAGGTCGAAGCTGAAGTCCATGCCCGGCACGGCCGCGGGCTCGGGGGCGGCGGGCACGCCGGGCGCCGGCAGGTCGAGCTCGCTGGCCGCCGGCAGCAGCAGATTGATCGGCGCCATCGGCGCGGCGGGTGCCGCAACCGGGGTCGGCACAGCCAGCGGCACCGGGGCCGGCGCCGCGACGTCGGCCAGCTTGACGTAGCGGCCCTCGAGCCGCATCGCATCGGCGACCTTGCGCACCGGCGCGCTGTGCCAGCCGCTGACGTTGCCGGCCGCGACGGCCTCGATCCAGCCATCGAGGTGGCCGAGCAGGTCGCCGCTGAGCTGCAGCAGCTCGACGCTGGCGGGCTGCTGGGTGGCGAGCTGGTCGTTGTAGAGCTGCTCGCAGGCCCAGGCGGCCTCGCCGAAGTCGTTCAGCCCGACCATGCGCGAGCTGCCCTTGAAGGTGTGGAAGGAGCGGCGCACCGTGGTGAGCTGCTCCACGTCGCCCGGCGCCTCGGCCAGCGCGTCGAGCGCGGCGCGCGCGTTGACCAGGACCTCGCGCGCTTCCTCGAGGAAGATGTCGCGCATCTCGTCGTCGCCCTCGAGCCCGGTCTGCTGGACCGGGGCCGACGGCGTGAGCGACATCAGCGGCATCGGCGCCGAGACGCGCGGCGCCTCGAGCCCGACCGGATCGGACGCGGTCGAGACGAAGTCGGCCAGCGCGTCGGCGACCTGCTCGCGCACCCGCGCTTCGGTCTGGCGCCTGGCGAACGGTGCCTCGGCGGTGTCGATCGCGGCCTGGGCACTGGTCAGCGAGGCGGTGAGCTCGGGCTGCGCCACGACGCCGGGCGCCTGGGCCAGCTGGTCGATGCGCCGCGACATCTCGTCGAGCGGCATCGCGCCGCTGTCGCGCGCCAGGCTCTGGGCCTGCGCGACCAGTTCGGCGTCGAGGCGCGGTGCGGCCGCGGTCTCGAGCGCGGAGCTCTGGCGACCGACCTGCGACACCAGCAGGCCGGAGACGCCGTCGAACTGGAACAGGGACTTGGCGGCCTGCGGCTGCACGCCCAGCAGGTCGATCAGGAAGCTCAGGGCGCTGAGGTTGCCCGCCAGGCGCTCGAACAGCGGCTGCTGGTGGCGCGCCTCCTCGCCGGCGGCGACCAGCGCGTCGACGTCGTCGCGCATGCGCAGCACGGCCTGCGTGGCCTGGCCCAGGCCCAGCACCGACATCACGCCGCGCATCGCCTGCAGCTGCGCCGGCACGGGGATCAGCACCGAGGGGTCGGTCGGCTTGCGGAAGAACTGGTCGATCAGCTTCTCGGACTCGGACAAGGAGCTGCGCAGCTCCTGCACCACGCTGCCCATCGTCTGGCGATCGGACACGCGGCGGTACAGCTCCTCCATCCAGGTCTCGAGCGGCTCGGGCGTGCCGCCGCCGTGGACGGCGTCGACGCGCTGCGCGAGGCGTTGCACGCGCACGGCCTGCTCGGGCTGGTCGAAGGCGCCGTCCTCGAGCGCGGCTTCGATGTACAGGACGCTGGTCGCGATCTCCATCGCCAGCGCCGGGGGCGGCACGCCGCCGCCCTGCACCGACTGCGCGACGGCGCGCGACAGCGAGTCACCGAGCACCTCACCGCCCGGCACCAGGCGCTTGAGCGAATCGGCCACCAGCGCGAACTGCTCGTTCAGGCCCGACAGGCGGTGCATCTCGCCGCCGGCGACGGCCGACCACGAGTCCTTGGCGGTCGAGACGCGCTTGCGCGCCTGCGTGATCCAAGCCGGGTCGTAGCGACCGAGCTGGACCGCGTTGTAGTCGGCCGGCACGGCGTCGCGCGTCGGCGGGTAAACGGCGCGCACCGCGGCGAGCCGCGTCGCCTGGCCGGCGGCGGGCGCCGTGGCCTGGGCGCAGAAGAAGTTCAGGTCGCGCGCCAGGCGTTCGCCGGCGGTCGGGTCGCCGCGCTGCTGGCTGCGCAGTTGCGCCAGCAGCCGCGAGGTCATGCGCTTGGCATAGACGTCGGGCGTCAGCAGGCCTGCGGCCTGGGCCTCGAAGAAGGCCGACGCCAGGCGCCACAGCGTGGCGGTGTGGGCCTGCTCGGCGCCCGCGGCGAGGCCAGCGCTGAGATCGGCCAGCCGCTGCTGCACGGCCGGGCCGGGCTGGCGCATCAACGCCAGCGACTGGGCCTCGAACTCGGCGGTCATCGCCGCATCGGCGCCGCGAGGTGCGACGCCGGGCTCTGCGGCGACGTTGTTCCATTGCCATTCCTGCGGCCACAGATCGGCCGGGTGCACGCGCTCGGCGCCGGCCAGTTCCTGCACAGCGCGGTACTGCGGGAACAGCGCCACCGGCGACACCGCCTTGCCCGCCAGCCGGCGCGCCAGGAAGTCGTGCAGCGCGAACGAGGCGCGCTCGATGACCTCGACCGCGGCCAGGTCGAGCTTGTGCGGCTTGGCGATGAAGCGCTGGACCGCGGCCTCGCTGCCGCGCAGCAGCGCGGCGCCGGCCGGCAGGCCGACCAGCTCGAGCACGCCCACGCCCTGGTGGATCTGCTGGCGCGCGGTGCGCAGCAGCGTCGGCTCGACGTCGTCGAGATCGGACCCGAAGGTGGACTCGGTTTCCTTCAGCGTGCGACGCAGCGCCTTGTGCGCGTTGTCGAGCGACTTGCGCAACTCCTCCTGGACCCAGGCCAGGGCGCTGACGTCGTCGAGGGTGTCGTGTTGACTGTCCATCCGTGGCGGTCCGGTGACGTGGGGCGCGCGGGCTCGGCGGGGTGCGGCGTCGGGTCGCGGGTCAGCCGATCTTGAACCGGGCAACCGAGGCCTTCAGTTCTTCCGCGGTGCGCGACAGCTCCCGCACCAGCTGCGCGGTCGAGCGCGTGCCGTCGCCGGTCTGCTCGGTCACCGCGAAGATGTGCTGGATGTTGGCGGCCACCACGTTGGCGGACTGCGCCTCGCGCGATGCGACGCTGGAGATGTCCTCGATCAGCTCGGCGAGCTGGCGCGACACGCGGTCGATCTCGCCCAGCGCGGTACCGGCGTTGTCGGACAGCTTGGCGCCTTCGACTACGCCCTGCGTGGACCGCTCCATGGCCGCCACAGCGTCCTGGGTGTCGGTCTGAATCGTCTTCACCAGCGCGGCGATCTGCTTGGTCGCGTCGCCGGAGCGTTCGGCCAGCCGCTGCACTTCCTCGGCCACGACCGAGAAGCCGCGGCCCGCCTCGCCGGCCGAGGCCGCCTGGATGGCGGCATTGAGCGCCAGCACGTTGGTCTGTTCGGTAATGTCGGAGATCAGTTCGGTGATTTCGCCGATCTCCTGCGACGACTCGCCCAGCCGCTTGATGCGCTTGGAGGTGTCCTGGATCTGGTCGCGCAGCGTGTTCATGCCGCCGATGGCGTTCTGCACCGCCTGCAGGCCGGACTCGGCGGCCACCAGCGACTGGCGCGCCACCTGGGCCGACTGCGTCGCCTGCGC
>CAZTTC010000198.1:0-5488 GCA_964616015.1 uncultured Methylibium sp.
CGGCGGCGATGGTCTCCAGCGCGTTCTTGCCGGAACGCATCACGATCACGCCGCCGGTGGCCTCGCCCTCGCCGTCCAGCTCGGCGATGCCGCGGCGCATCTCGGGGCCGACCTGCACGCGCGCCACGTCGCCCAGGCGCACGCTGACGCCGGCGTCGGTGGCGGACAAGGGGATCTTGCGGAAGTCGTCCAGCGTGGCGAGCAGCCCGGACGCACGCACCACGTACTCGGCCTCGCCCAGCTCCAGCACCGAGCCGCCGGCCTCCTGGTTGGCATTGCGGATCGCGGCGATCACCTTGCCGTGCGGGATGTTGTAGGCCGCCAGCTTGTCCGGATCGAGCTGCACCTGGTACTGCCTCACCATGCCACCGACCGAGGCGACCTCGGCGACGTTGGGCACGGTCTTCAGTTCGTACTTCAGGAACCAGTCCTGCAGCGCGCGCAACTGGCCGGCGTCCATCCGGTTGCTGCGATCCACCAGCGCGTACTGATAGATCCAGCCCACGCCGGTGGCATCGGGCCCGAGCGCGGGCTTGGCGGCGGCGGGCAGGCGCGACTGCACCTGGTTCAGGTACTCGAGCACCCGCGAGCGCGCCCAGTAGGGGTCGGTGCCGTCGTCGAACAGCACGTAGACGAAGGAGTCGCCGAAGAAGGAATAGCCGCGCACGACCTTGGCCCCCGGCACCGACAGCATCGTGGTGGTGAGCGGGTAGGTGACCTGGTTCTCGACGATGCGCGGCGCCTGGCCGGGGTAGGGCGTGCGGATGATGACCTGCACGTCCGACAGGTCGGGCAAGGCATCGAGCGGCGTGCGCTGCACGGCCCAGAGCCCCCAGGCGGTGACGATGGCGCTCGCCAGCAGCACCAGGAAGCGGTTGACGATGGACCAGCGGATCAGCGCGGCGATCATCGCGAGGCTCCCGGCGCGGCAGCGGTGGGCGCCTCGGGCGGCAACAGCGTCAGCCGGGTCAGCTTCGGCCCCTCGGTCGGGTCCAGGTAGAACTCGAACTCGACGCGGTCGCCGGCCGCCAGCCGGCGCGGCACGTCCTTGGCCGGCGGCAGCCTGAACTCCATCGTCATCGCACCCATACCGATGCTCGCAATCGGCCCATGGCTCAGCGTGATGCGGTCGCGGGTCATGGCCTCGACCCGGCCGCTGCCGCTGTGACGCTCGGCCGTGTTCGCCGCGCTGGGCGGCGCGACGTTGTTGAGTCGCGCCTCGACGCCCTTCAGGCTCGCCTCCGAGTCGATCAGGAACTGCGACGAGACCACCACGCGCTGCCCGGCCTGCAGGCCGCGCCGGATCTCGGTCTGCCCGCCGGTCTCGAGCCCCGTCTCCACATCGACCGGCGCGAAGCGGCCGTCCGCCTCGGCCAGCATCACCACCGCGCGGCGGCCGGTCTGGATGACGGCCTCGGTCGGGATCAGCAGGGCCTTCTCGGCGCGCTGGTCCATGAACTGCATCGTGACGAAGAGGCCCGGCACCAGCCGCCCGCCCGGGTTGGCGAACTGCACCCGCGCCTTCAGCGTGCGCGTGGCCGGGTTCACCTCGGGCAGCAGCGCCTGCACCGCGCCGCGGAACACCTCGCCGGGTACACCGGGGCTGCGCGCCTCGACCTTGCTGCCGGGCCGCACCAGCGCAGCCTGGCTCTCGGGCAGCTCGGCCAGCGCCCAGACGCTGGACAAGCCGTTGATGCGCGCCAGCAGCATGCCGGGGGCGACCGTCATGCCTTCGCGCGCGACCAGCTCGGCGATCACGCCGCTGCCGGGTGCCGTGAGCGTGACGCGCGGCAGCACCGTGCCGGCGGCATCGACGCGCGCGACCTGCGCCTCGCTCATGCCGGCCAGCAGCATGCGCTGGCGGGCGGCGGCGAGCAGCGTCGCGTCGCCACCGGCGATGCGCCTGACCGCCAGGTACTCCTCCTGCGCCGCCACCCACTCGGGCACGTAGAGATCGGCGAAGGGCTGGCCCTGCTTCACCGCGTCCAGCGTCGCGCGCACATGCAGCTTCTCGATGTAGCCGGCGGCGCGCGCCTGGATCACCGACTGGTCGCGCTCGTTCCACGCGATGCTGCCGACGGCGCTCACCCTCGGCGCCAGCACCCCTTCCACCACCTCGGCGGTGCGCACGCCCAGGTTCTGCTGGATGCGCGGGCTGACCGTCACCGTGCCCGGGTCGCCAGCACCGCCGCCGGCATAGACGGGCACCAGCATCATGTCCATGAACGGGGACTTGGCCGGCGCGTCGAAGCGCTTCCCCGGCACCATCGGGTCGTGGTAGTAAAGGATGGACTTGCCGGTCGCCGGGTCGACCTGGCCGGCCTTGAGGCCGGCCTCGATGTGGCGGCGCGTCGCGGCCTCGCCGGCGGCGATGCTGCGGGTCGGGTCTTCGGCGGCGCTCGCAGCGGTCGTTTCTGCGGGAGCGCCGGGCTGGCCGGCGCCGCGCTGCATGCCGGCCTGGTAGAGCGCGTAGCCGCCCGCGCCCAGTGCGGCCGTGGCGGCGATCACGGCCAGCGCGATCAAGGTCTTGCGAGTGTTCATGGCGTGCTCCTCGGGGTCGTGAGGCCGGGCATCAGGAAGGCGAGCTGGGCCCAGACGCGGGCGATATCGAGCTCGATGCGCAGGCGCTCCAGGTGCGCCTGCAGCGCGTTGCGGCGCGCTTCGAGCACCGCCGTGAGCGTGCCGCTGCCGGCGGCATAGGCGCTCAGCGCGGCGGCGCTGCGCTGCTCGGCCAGCGGCAGCAGGGCCTCGTCGTGGCGGCGCAGGCGTTGCTCGTGGCTGCGCCACTCCTGCAGTCGGGCGGCGATGTCGGCGCGGGCCGTGCGCTCGGCGTCCTCGCGCTGCGCGCGGGCCTGATCGACCTGAGCCTGCCGCGCCGCCAGCTCGCGGTCCTGGCGGTTCTTCTGGTCCCACTGCAGCGGCACCGAGAGGTTGACCGACACCATGTTCGAGTAGGCCGGCCCGCGTTGGGAGTACATCAACTCGACGCTCCAGTCGGCGGTACGGTTGGCCGCGGCCAGCCGCGCCTCGGACTCGGCCACCGCCTCCTGCTGGCGCTGCATGGCGATGCCGGGGTGCTCGTCGGGCGGCTGCGCACGCGCGTCGCTGGCCCAGGCCGGCCGCGCCAGCACCGGCCGCGCTGCGAGCGGGCGATGAGCGGCATCGCCGATCCAGCGCGCCAGCCGCGTGCTCGCAACCGCGATCTCGCGCTCGGCCTCGTCGAAGCGGTCGCGCAGCACCTCGACCTCGCTGCGCGCCGCATACACCTCGGCCTGCGAGCCACGGCCATTGCGGTACAGCGCCTCCGCGGCCTGGGCTTGCAGCAGCGCCTGATCGAGCTGCTGCTGCAAGCGCTCGCGCGTGGTCTCCTGGTAGGAGCGGTCCAGCCAGGCCAGCGCCGTGTCACGCTGCAGCTCGGCGACGACTTGCCGGCGCGCCGCCTCGGCCACGCCGACCTCGCGCTCGGCACGTTCGCTGCGCGCGGCGCGCTTGTCGGCGCGGGTGAACTCCTGCATCACCCCGACCGAGCGTTGCGTGTCGGAATCGCGCGTGACGCTGTAGCGGTCGGGCCCGTTGATCGGCAGGTCGTTGAGTCCCAGCTTCAGCACCGGGTCCGGCAGGCGGCCGGCCGCCACGGCCATCGCGCGCGCGGCGCGAGCCTGGGCCTCGCTGGCGGCGACGAGCCGGGACTCGGCGGTGGCGATGGTCACGGCCTGGTCGAGCGTGAGGGGGATGCCGGGCTGGGCATGCCCAGCCTGCGCCGGCGCGGCGAGAGCGCCGGCGCTCAGCAGGCAGAACGCGGCGAGGCGCGCGCGCCTGGCTGGCAAACGAAAGCTCATGGGAACTCCTGAAGATCGAGACGAGAACGGTGCAGCCCCGCGGCGAGGGTGTAGGGCCGTCGGGCCGGATGCTTCAGGCGATCAGAGTCGGTAGCAGCAGTGGTGAATGCTGTGGGGCGCAGGCGGCGCGCGATCGCGCGCCCGCGCGTGCGCCGCCCAGGCCGGTGCAGCGGTACGTGCTTCGGGTGCGGGCGCTCGCACGAACATCTGCAGAAGGGCCGGCGCCTGCAGCGCCATGAAGTGCGCGGGGTCGACCGGCGGCTGGCCGGCGTCGGCCTGGCAATGCTGGAAGCACAGGCCAGGCTGGTCGGCATCGATCATCACGCTGCCGGCCATCATCTCGGCGCAGGGCATGCCCGCCATCGCGGCGCGCTCGGCGCTCGGCGTGCCCGGGCAGGCGTAGGCCGCGGTCGCGAGCTGCACGAACAGCAGCGCGGCGGCGACGCAGCCGGTCCAGCAGCGGCGCGCGAGGCGGTTGGGGCGCAACATCGTTGCGCGAGGCTAACCGAAGCCAGCGGTCGGGGGCGCGGCGCGCCGACGGCAGGCAGGCCTCATTTCACGGCCTCGATCGCAGTGACGGTGTAGGCGCCACCGATCTTCTCGGCCGTGAAGCGCACCTTGTCGCCGGGTTTGACCTTGCCGAGCAGCGACGGGTCCTTGACGCTGAAGACCATGCTCATCGGCGGCATGTCGAGGTTCTTGATCTCGCCGTGCTTGAGGGTGATCTTGTTCTGCGCGGTGTCGACCTTGCGCACCTCGCCGTCAGCGGCTTGGGCCAGGGCCGTGCCGGTGGCCAACGCCAGCGCGAGGCCGGCCAGGTGGGTACTGCGGATCGCGAGGGTCCTCATGCTCATTGCTCCGGGTTGTTGCGGGCGGCAACGACGATCTTGCCGACCATGCCGGCCTGGTAGTGGCCAGCGATCAGGCAGGCGAAGTCGAACTCGCCTGCGCGGTTGAAGGTCCAGACGATCTCGCCGCGCTGGCCCGGAAGCACGTGCGCCATCCAGGGCTCGTCGTGCTCCATGGGCGGAAACTTCATCATCAGTGCGGCATGCTCGTCGTTCTCCTGCTTCGTGCCGATGACGAACTCGTGCAGCACTTGGCCGTCGTTGCGCACGACGAAGCGCACGGTCTCGCCCAGCTTCACGCGGATGCGCTCGGGCAAGAAGCGCATGGTGTCGAGCATCTTCACCTCGATGGTCCGCCGCGCCGCCTCGGCGTCGCCGGCGATGCCCCAGTCCTTCTGTTCCTTCGTGACGGCGGCGGCGGACTTCTTGGGGTGCGCCGCATCACCGTGGGCTTGGGCGAGGCTGGCGCCGGCGACCCACGTCGCCAGCAGCAAGGTCTTGATCAGTTTCATGCTGCTCCTTTGGAGGGGTGTCAGCGGCTTCGGTTCAATGACCGGCGTGGCCGCCCTTCGTCATAGCGGGCTTGCGCACCTGCACTTCGATGTCCTGCGCCGGCATATTCCTGGCGGGCATGGCGCCTGCGCTCTCGGCCTTGAAGCGCGCCGGCTCGGCCAGCGCGCCGGCCCATTCGTAGGCGATGGTGCCCGGCGGGTGCCGGTACCAGCCCGGGTCCGAGTAGTCGCCACGCTTCTGGTCCTTGCGCACCTTCAACATCGTGAACATGCCGCCCATCTCGACCGA
>CAZTTC010000199.1:0-5480 GCA_964616015.1 uncultured Methylibium sp.
CCGATGTCGGTGAGCTTGGCCGAGTAGTTGGGGCGGATGAAGTTGTCGGTGAAGTCGACGACGCCACCAGCCAGACGGATCGCACGCCAGCGCAGCTGCGGCGGCGGCGCGCCGGGTGCAGGGGCCGAGGCCGCCGAGACGGGACGCCCCGAGGCAGCCTCCTGGGGCGGCGTCGGCGGCGGCGTCGTGGGTGGCGTCGGCGCCGGCCCCGCCCCGCCCGCCTCGGGGGTGGTCAGCGAGCGCGGCCCTTCCTCGCCGGCGCGCTTGGCGATGTCCAGCAGGTTGAGCCGGCCGTCGGCGTTGACGATGACCCGGCCATAGAAATCCTCGAGCGCCACGTCGCCCAGGTCGGCCTCAAGCGCTGGCGGCTGCCAGGCCAGGTCGGCACCGTCGAGTTGCAGGCCCTTGAAGCGCAGGAATTCGGCCTGGTTCAGCTGGTCCAGCGCGCGGACCTCGTTCAACGCGACACGCCCGCGCCAGCGCGCCATCGACACCGCTTCGCGCACCGTGCCTTCAAGGCGCAGCTCGCCGGCGGCGCTGGCCTTGGCCGAGGCGAGCGAGAGGTTCACGCGCGGCTCCAGGTAGGGCTGCAGCATGCGCAGATCGAGCGCCGTGACGTCGAGCCGGCTGCGCAGCGCCAGCGGCTGGGGGCGCGCGGTCCCGCTGGCCTTGATGCGGCCGCCGTTCAGCACCTGGGTCGCCAGGTCGAAGCTCAGGGTCTGGGCGAGGTCGCTGTCGAGCTTGCGCAGGCTCAGGTCGGTGCGCGCGACGCCGAAAGCGGCTGTCGGCGTGACGCTGCGATCGCTGAACGACAGTGCGCAGTCCTTGCAGCGCAGCTCGCCGATCTGCCAGCCGGGCGACGGACCGCCGTCACCGGCGGCAGCCGGCGCGTCACGCCGGGACGCTGCCGCGGGCACCCAGGCGATGGCGCCGCGCTCGTCGCGCGTGGCCTTGACGTTGAGACCCTCCAGCGTGAGGCTGGCCAGCTGCGCCGCGATCGGCGCGCCGCGGCGGCCTTGCACCTGGAGGCCCGCCAACGCGAGTCGGGGCAGCACCAGCCGGTCGGCGGCGGCCTGGCCGCGATCGAGCTTGCTGCCGGCCGGCTGCAGTTGCAGCCGCACCAGTTGCAAGGCGGCGTCGCGCACGGCCCAGCCGTCCGGGCCGATCTCGGCCTGGGCCTGCACGGACAGGCCCGCATCGAGCAGCCGGACCGGCAGCAGCGACGGCCACGGTGCCAGCCAGGGCAGCGGCTCGAGGTCCGCGAGATCGGCCTTGAGTTGCGCGCCCTGTGTGGCCGGCATGAGCTGCCCGTCGATCTGCAGCCTGGCGCCGTGCGCATCGGCCAGGGACAACGCCAGCGTGGCCGGTGGGGCCCCGGCAGCGCCGTCGAGCCCCTTCACGCCGACGGTGATCGGCGCCACGAGCTGGCCTTGCGGCCAGGCCGGATCGCGCAGGCGCACTTGGCCCTCGACGAGGTCGATCTGGTCGACACGCCACTGCCAGGCCTTCGGCGGCGCATCGGCGGTCACGCGCGGCGTCGAGGCCGCGACCGGCGCGCTCGAGGCCGGCCGAGCCGGTCCCGATGCCGGCGGCCCGGCCAGCAAGCGCGGCAGGTCGACCTCCAGCTGCGGCGTCCGCAGCTGCAGCGCTGCGACCGCTGCGCGTCGCTCGAGCGGCTCGAGGTCCAGGCCCTGCAGGGCGAGCCGGTCCAGGCCGAGCGTGACGCCTTGCGCCGGCAGGCTCGCCTGCAGCTGCGACAGGCTCAGGTCGCCGCCCACCCGAAGGCGCGGCCGTGCCGGTGCGGGGAGCTGCTCGAAGGCGATGTTCAAGGCGAGATCGAGCTGCCCGCCGCCGACATCGACGGGCAGCCGCTGCGACAGCAGCGGCGCCAGCGCGCCGACCCAGCGCGGCAGGTCGATCTGCTGCCAGTTCACGGCGATCGTCGATCGCTGCCCCTCGTGGAAGGGCTGGGTCTTGCCCTGGACGTGCAAGCGGCTGCCGTTGACGACGGCGTCGAGCAGGGGCTCGACGTCGATCGCGACCTGCGAGGGCAGGTTGGACACGAAGGGCACGCCGATCCGCAGGCCCTCGACGCGGTGCTCGGTGCTCGTCACGCGATCGGTGAGCTGGATCAGACCGTCCTTGAGACGGATGTTGTAGACCGCGAAGTGCGCCGGCTGCTCGTCCGTCGACCCCGCCGGGCGGCGCGCCAGCGCCTCCAGCATCGGCGTCACGTTGTAGCGGTCGGCGGCCAGGCGCTCGAGCCGCACCTGCGGCTCGCGCACCAGCACGCGCTCCAGCACCGGCGCCAGCCGCCACAGCGAGGCCATGGACACGTCGGCGCGCAACTCGGCCACGCGCAGCCAAGGCGCATCGGCCGGCCCGAGCTGCAGGCCAAGCACGCCGGCCTCGAGCTTCCAGGGCGAGATCTCGATGCGATCGAGCGTGAGCGGCGCGCCGAGCGCCTCGCTCGCGGCCGCCTCGATGCGGGGCTGCAGGAAGCGCGGGAGCCACCAGCCGGCGACGACGGTCCACAGCAGCGCGAGCCCGACCAGCACCGCCAGCGTGCGCCGCAGCCAGCGCGGCACGGCGGCGGCCGACGCGGAGAGGCGGGAAGCAAGGGACTGCATGGGGTGCGGCCTCCGACTCGGCGCAGTGTGCGTGAACGCCGCCGCGCCGGTCAACGCCGGACGGCGTCCAGCAGCGCCAGCAGGTCCAGTGGCGTGGCGATCACGGCGTCCGGACGCCAGGCAGCGAGATCCGGGGTCTCGCCGAGATAGCCGTAGGCGGCGGCGATACCCGGCATGCCGGCGGCGCGGGCCGCCTCGATGTCGCGCAGGTCGTCGCCGACGTAGACCGCCTCGCCGGGCTCGATGCCGAGCCGGGCACAGGCCTCGAGCAGCGGCGCCGGATGCGGCTTGGCATGTGGCGTCGTGTCGCCGGCGATCACGACCGACGCCCCGTCGGCCAGCCCCAGGCCCGCCACCACCGGGCCGGTGAAGCGCTGGGCCTTGTTCGTGACGACACCCCAGCGCAGTCCGCGCGCCTGCAGGGCCGCCAGGCACTCGGCGATGCCGTCGAAGAGCCGCGAATCGCGGTCGAGCGCCGACTCGTACTCGGCGAGGAACTCGTCGCGCAGCGCGTCGTAGCCCGGCTCGCCCGGGCGGATCGAGAACGCGACACCGAGCATGCCGCGCGCACCGGCCGATGCGAGCGGCCGCAGGCGTTCGATCGGCAGCGCATCGAGCCCGCGGCGCTCGCGCAGCCGGTTCACGGCTCCGCCCAGGTCGGGCGCCGTGTCGGCCAGCGTGCCATCGAGGTCGAACAGCACCGCGCGCACCGCAAAGCGCCGCGTCATGGCCGGCGGCACGCGAACAGGTAGTTCACGCTCGTGTCGTCGTTCAACCCGTAGCGGCGGGTCAGCGGGTTGTACTGCATGCCGCGCGTTGCGGTCAGCTCCAGCCCGGCTTCGCGGCACCACCGCGCCAGTTCGCTTGGACGGATGAAGCGCTCGTACTCGTGGGTGCCCCGCGGCAACAGCTTGAGCACGTACTCGGCTGCGACGATCGCGAACAGGAAGGACTTCGGGTTGCGGTTCAGCGTCGAGAAGAACACGTGGCCGCCCGGCCGGACCAGCGTCGCGCAGGCACGCACGATCGACGAAGGGTCGGGGACATGCTCGAGCATCTCCATGCAGGTCACGACGTCGAACGCCGCCGGCGCCTCGACCGCAAGCGCCTCCGCGGCCACCTCGCGGTAGCGAACCGACGGCGTGCCGGCTTCGAGTGCATGCAGCTGGGCGACCTTCAAGGGCTTCGTGGCCAGATCGATGCCCAGCACATCGGCACCCTGGCGCGCCATGGCATCGGCCAGGATGCCCCCACCGCAGCCGACATCGACGGCACGCTTGCCCTGCAGCCCACCGGCCAGCCGCGCGATCCATTCCAGACGCAGCGGGTTGATCTGGTGCAGCGGCCGGAACTCGCTCTCGGGGTCCCACCAGCGATGGGCCAGTTCGCTGAACTTGGCGAGTTCCTGCGGATCGACGTTGGCGTGGGTCGCGGTGCTCATGCGGCCATGGTAGCGGTGGCGCGATCGCTCGCGCGCGGGCAAAAAAGAACCCCGCCGCAGCGGGGTTCTCTCTTCAAGCGACCGTCAGGTCACTTGCGGGTCCGCGTACCGACCACCTCGATCTCGGTGCGGCGGTTCTTGGCCTTGCCTTCCTTGGTCTTGTTATCGGCGACCGGTTGCTTCTCGCCCTTGCCTTCGGTGTAGATGCGGTTCTTCTCGATGCCCTTGGACACGAGGTAGTCCTTGACGGCTTCGGAACGGCGCACCGACAGCTTCTGGTTGTAGGTGTCGGAGCCATCCGAGTCGGTGTGGCCGACGGCGATGATGACCTCGAGGTTCATGCCGCCCATCTTGCTGACCAGGTCATCCAGCTTGGCCTTGGCTTCGGGCTTCAGGACGGCCTTGTCGACGTCGAAGAACGCATCGGCGGCGTAGGTGACCTTCTCGCTGACCGGGGCAGGCGGGGCGACCGGGGCAGGAGCCGGGGCCGGGGCGGGAGCCGGCGCAGGCGCTGCGGCCGGCGCGGGAGCCGGGGCAGGCGGCGGGGCCTTCTTCGGGGCGCCGTCGCAGCGCTCGTCGGCAGTGGCCGGGGTCCAGAAGTTGTCGCGCCAGCAGAGTTCGTTGGTGCCGTTCTTCCAGACGTTGCCGTCGACGTTGCGCCAGTTGTCGTTGGACTGCGCAAACGCGCTGGAGGCGGAGGCGGCAAGCGCGAAAGTCGCGAAGAGCGTTGCCACCTTGTTCAACTTATTCATGATTCTCCTCTCGGGTAGGCCGCATTGTCGCGGCAGACGTCCATACCAAAAGCACGCATAACCACCGAGCTCTCGATGAGCAGAGAGCTTCTGAACCGACAAAACATTGTGCCATACGAGAAATGACGGACAAGGGTTGACCGGCCCGCACGGCGAGGCCCGCGGCCGATGTTGCGCTGCTGCTACAACGCCCGGCACTTAGAATCCGGGACTTCCCGCCGCCTCTTGCAACCGGCCCGACGCGACGTCCGTCGGCCGCAAGCCCCGCGGACTCCTACCGCGGTGCCCACCCCGATCTCGCATGACCCAGTTCGCCAAGGAAACCCTGCCCATCAGCCTCGAAGAGGAGATGCGGCGCTCCTACCTCGACTACGCGATGAGCGTCATCGTCGGGCGCGCCCTGCCGGACGCGCGCGACGGCCTCAAGCCGGTGCACCGGCGCGTGCTGTTCGCGATGCACGAGCTCAACAACGACTGGAACCGGCCGTACAAGAAGAGCGCGCGCATCGTCGGCGACGTGATCGGCAAGTACCACCCGCACGGCGACACCGCGGTCTACGACACCATCGTGCGCATGGCCCAGGACTTCACGCTGCGCCACATGCTGGTCGACGGCCAGGGCAACTTCGGCTCGGTCGACGGCGACAACGCGGCGGC
>CAZTTC010000200.1:0-5465 GCA_964616015.1 uncultured Methylibium sp.
GCGCTGGACCGCGGCCTGATCGACGGCGCCGAGTTCAACAACGCCAGCTCCGACCGCCTGCTGGGCTTCCCCGACGTGGTGAAGAACTGCATGCTGCAGAGCTTCCACCAGAGCACCGAGCAGTTCGAGATCCTCTTCAACAAGGGCAAGTACAACGCGCTGGCGCCCGAGCTGAAGAAGATCATCGACTACGCGGTGCAAGCCTCGAGCGCCGACATGAGCTGGAAGGCGATCGATCGCAATTCCAAGGACTACATCGAGCTCAAGAAGGCCGGCGTCAGCTTCTACAAGACGCCGGACGCGATACTGCGCGGCCAGCTCGAGGCCTGGGACAAGGTGTGCACCAAGAAGTCGGCCGAGAACCCGCTGTTCAAGAAGGTGCTCGATTCGCAGAAGGCCTTCGCGCAACGCGCGGGCCAATGGCAGAACGACTACCTGGTCGACTTCAAGATCGCCTGGAACCACTACTTCCGCAAGGGCTGAGCAAGAATCGGCGGCGCCGCCGTCGACGAAGGACAGGGGCGCCGCAAGGCGCCCTTGTGCTGTTTGAGGAACTCGAATGCAGAAACTGCTGCTGGCGGTCGACCGCTTCTCCACCTGGTTCGGCAAGCTGTTCGCGTGGTCCGTGGTCGGACTGACCCTGCTGATCACCTGGGAGGTGTTCTCCCGCTACGCGCTGAACAAGCCGCACGGCTGGGTGCTGGACGCCCAGATCATGCTGTACGGCACGTTGTTCATGTGCGCCGGGGCCTACACGCTCAGCAAGGCCGGCCATGTGCGCGGCGACGTGCTCTACGGCTTCTTTCGGCCGCGCACCCAGGCGACGATCGACCTGGTGCTTTACATCGTGTTCTTCCTGCCGGGCCTGATCGCACTGACCTGGGCCGGCTGGGCCTACTTCAACGACTCGCTGGCGATCCGCGAGCAGACCTTCAACGCCGACCCGATCCCGGTCTACCCCTTCAAGTTCGTGATCCCGCTGGCCGGTGCGGTGATGCTGCTGCAGGGCATCGTGGAGATCATCCGCTGCGTGATCTGCCTGCGCGACGGTGAATGGCCCTCGCGCGAGGAGGACGTCGAGGAGGTCGACGTCGACAAGCTCAAGGAGATGGTGCACGTGAAGGACGAGGACATCGAGGCCCTCGACAAGTACGTCGTCAAGAAGGGCGGCCAGGCATGAAGCTGCGCAAGGAACTCTGGTTCGGCTTCATCCTGATGGGGCTGATCGTCGCCGCGGCGGCAGGCATGGTGCTGAGCGTGCCCACCATGACCAACGGCCACTACGGCCTGCTGATGCTGTCGCTGGTGGTCGTGGCCATCATGCTGGGCTTCCCCACCGCCTTCACGCTGATGGGCATGGGCATGCTGTTCGCCTACTTCGCCTACCACTCGGGCGGGCAGAGCGCCGGCGGCGCGATGAAGCAGACGCTGGACCTGATGGTGCAGCGTGCCTTCTCGGTGATGGGCAACGACGTGCTCATCTCGATCCCGCTGTTCGTCTTCATGGGCTACCTGGTCGAGCGGGCCAACCTGATCGAGAAGCTGTTCAAGAGCCTGCACCTGTCGCTGGCGCGCGTGCCGGGCTCGCTGGCGGTGGCCACGCTCGTGACCTGTGCGGTGTTCGCCACGGCGACCGGCATCGTCGGCGCCGTGGTCACGCTGATGGGCCTGCTGGCACTGCCGCAGATGCTGCGCGGTGGCTACGACGTGCGCGTCTCGGCCGGAGCCATCACGGCCGGCGGCTGCCTGGGCATCCTGATCCCGCCGTCGGTGCTGCTGATCGTCTATGGCGCGACCGCCGGCGTGTCGGTGGTGCAGCTCTATGCGGGGGCCTTCTTTCCCGGGCTGATGCTGGCCGGCCTGTACATCGTCTACGTGATCGTCCTGGCCAAGCTGAAGCCGGCGCTGATGCCGCCGCTGACGGCGGAGCAACGCTTCGTGCCGCTGCCGCCGAAGCTGGTGCAGGCCGGTGCGACCCAGGTCCGGCGGGCGCTGCCGGTGCTGATCGGCGCGCTGAAGGGTCAGCGCAACCACGGCGTCGACACCGGCTACCTGTTGCGGCAGCTGTTCGTGGCCCTGCTGCCGGCGCTGCTGTTCGTCGTGGTCGCGGCCTGGAGCTACCGCAGCGCGACGGCCCCGCTGCCGGTCGAGGCCGCCTCGACGCTGCAGCGCATCGGCGACGCCACGCCGTCCGGCAGTTCGTCGGGCCTGCAGGAGCCGCCCAACGCTGGCGGCCTGCAGGAGCCTCCGGGCAGCAGCGGCGGCTTGCAGGAGCCGCCCGCGACGCCGGCGCCGGCCGCCCCGGGAGGCGGCCTGTCCGAGCCACCGGGCAGCGGCGCCGCATCCGCCGCGCCCGGCACAGCCGGAGCGGGGGGCTTGGCCGAGCCCCCGGGCACGGCCAAGCCCGCCGGTGGCAGCGCCGCAGCGTCGGCGGCGCCCGCCGCGCCGCGCACGGCCTCGCGCGGCTACTGGATCGGCGTGGGCGCCGGGGCGGCAGCGCTGGCGGCCTTCTACGCGCTGCTCAGCTTCGCGCGGCTGGAGATCTTCAAGATGCTGCTGGCCAGCTTCTTCCCCTTGCTGATCCTCATCCTGTCGGTCCTGGGGTCGATCGTGTTCGGCCTGGCGACGCCGACGGAGGCGGCCGCGGTCGGCGCCTTCGGTGGCTTCGTGCTGGCCGCGGCCTACAAGCAGCTGAACTTCACGGTGGTGAAGGAGAGCGTCTTCCTGACGGCCAAGACCAGCGCGATGGTGTGCTGGCTGTTCGTCGGCTCGGCGATCTTCTCGGCGGCCTTCGCGCTGCTGGGCGGGCAGGAACTGGTCGAGCAGTGGGTGCTCGGGCTGAACCTCACGAAGACCGAGTTCATGGTGCTCAGCCAGGTGATCATCTTCATCCTCGGCTGGCCGCTGGAGTGGACCGAGATCATCGTGATCTTCATGCCGATCTTCATCCCGCTGCTGGACAACTTCGGCGTCGACCCGCTGTTCTTCGGGCTGCTGGTGGCGCTGAACCTGCAGACGGCCTTCCTGAGCCCGCCGGTCGCGATGAGCGCCTTCTACCTGAAGGGCGTGGCACCCAAGCACGTCACGCTGAACCAAATCTTTGCCGGCATGATCCCGTTCATGGGCATCCAGATCGTCGCCATCATTCTGCTGTACCAGTTCCCCGGCATCGGCCTGTGGTTGCCACAGGTGCTGTACAAGTAGGGATCAGTGATCGGTGATCGGGGCCGGCGCGGTGTTGGACCTTTGATCACCGATCGCGGATCGCGGACCACGACCCCCACATGAACGCCAAGTCACCTCTGGATTTCTGGTTCGACTTCTCCTCGCCCTACTCGTACATCGCCAGCGAGTGGGTCGAGGCGGTGGCCGCGCGCCACGGGCGCACCGTGCGCTGGCACGCGATCCTGCTGGGTGCGACCATGCAGGCGGCCGAGCTGAAGCCGCCGGTGGCCTACCCGCTCAAGCGCGAGTACTCGATCGCGGACTTCGCGCGCTCGGCCCGCTTCGAGGGGGTGCCCTATCAGTTGCCGCCGGCCTTCCCGATCCCGACCCAGAACGCCGCGCGCATCTTCTGGTGGCTGGCGGCGCAGGACGAGGCCCGCGCGGCCGCCTGGGCGCATGCCGGCCTGCGCGCCTACTTCACCCGCGGCGTGGTGCTCAGCGACGTCGCCGCGCTGCGCGGACTGTGCACCGAGGCCGGGCTCGACGTTGCGGCGGCCGAGGCCGCCTGGAACGATCCGCTCTGGAAGGACCGGCTCAAGCGCGAGAACGACGCGGCCATCGCCGCCGGCATCTTCGGCGCCCCGGCCATCGTCATCGACGGCGAGCTGTTCTGGGGCAACGACCGCAAGCCGCAGGTCGAGCGCTGGCTCGCGAGCGGGCCGTTCTGAAGGATCGAGGCATGGCGGCTCGAGCGCCGGTGGCGCCGCCGCAGCTCGACGAGTTCCTGCTGGGGAGCGACGATCGCTGGCGCGCGGCCGACCGGCAGGCGCTCGGCTGGACCGAGGCGAGCCTGTTCCGCCGTCCGTGACCGGGTGCCGGGTCGGCTGGGGTTGACGTTGACGTAAACGTAAACGTCAATCACACTCGCGGCCCGGGCCGTGCTGCGCCCGCAGGAGACAAGATGCCGGTCCTCGAATCCAAGCTCGACACGCGCTCGGACGACTTCAAGGCCAACGCGGCCGCGCTCGGCGCCGCCGTCGACGACCTGAACGCGAAGCTCGCGAAGGTCGCGCTCGGTGGCGGCGAGTCGGCGCGCGCCAAGCATGTGGCGCGCGGCAAGTTGCTGCCGCGCGAGCGCGTCGAGATGCTGCTCGACCCCGGCACGCCCTTCCTCGAGATCGGCGCGATGGCGGCCTGCGGCGTCTACACCGAGAAGGACGGCAGCGACACCGCGCCCTCGGCCGGCGTGGTGGCCGGCATCGGCCGCGTCAACGGCGTCGAATGCATGATCGTCTGCAACGATGCCACCGTGAAGGGCGGCACCTACTACCCCCTCACCGTCAAGAAGCACCTGCGCGCGCAGGAGATCGCGCGCGAGAATCGGCTGCCCTGCCTCTACCTGGTGGACAGCGGCGGTGCCAACCTGCCGAACCAGGACGAGGTCTTTCCCGACCGCGATCACTTCGGGCGCATCTTCTACAACCAGGCCAACATGTCGGCCCAGGGCATCCCGCAGATCGCGGTGGTGATGGGCATGTGCACGGCAGGCGGCGCCTACGTGCCGGCGATGAGCGACGAGACCATCATCGTCAAGAACCAGGGGCGCATCTACCTCGGCGGCCCGCCGCTGGTGAAGGCCGCCACCGGCGAGGTGGTCAGCGCCGAGGACCTGGGCGGCGGCGACGTGCACACGCGCCTCTCGGGCGTGGCCGACCACCTGGCGCACAACGACACGCATGCCCTGGCGCTGGCGCGGCAGATCGTCGGAACCCTGAACTGGCGCAAGCCCGAGCAGCTGCGGCTGCAGCCGCCGCGCCCGCCCCGGCATGACCCGGCCGAGATCCACGGCATCATCCCCACCGACGCCCGCAAGCCCTACGACGTGCGCGAGGTCATCGCCCGCATCGTCGACGGCAGCGAGTTCGACGAATTCAAGGCCAGGTACGGCCCGACGCTGGTGACCGGCTTCGCGCACATCGAGGGCCAGCCGGTCGGCATCGTCGCCAACAACGGCATCCTGTTCAGCGATTCGGCGATGAAGGGCGCGCACTTCATCGAGCTGTGCTGCCAGCGCCGCGTGCCGCTGATCTTCTTGCAGAACATCACCGGCTTCATGGTCGGCCGCAAGGTCGAGGCCGAGGGCATCGCCAAGCACGGCGCGAAACTGGTCACCGCCGTGGCCACCGCCACCGTGCCCAAGTTCACCGTCATCATCGGCGGCAGCTTCGGCGCCGGCAACTACGGCATGTGTGGCCGCGCCTACAGCCCCCGCTTCCTGTGGATGTGGCCCAACGCGCGCA
>CAZTTC010000201.1:0-5441 GCA_964616015.1 uncultured Methylibium sp.
GGCGCGTCTCGTAGACGTGGAACTCCATGCGGTCGAGCTCGCGCAGCAGGTCGTTCGGGAACTCGATGTCGGCCTTGTCGATCTCGTCGATCAGCAGCGCCACCGGCTGCTCGGCCGTGAAGGCCTGCCAGAGCGTGCCCTTGACGATGTAGTTCCTGATGTCCTTGACCTTCTGCGAATTGTCGACGCCGGCCAGCTGGCTGTCGCGCAGGCGGCTCACGGCGTCGTACTCGTACAGGCCCTGCTGCGCCTTGGTCGTGCTCTTGATGTGCCACTGCAGCAGCGGCAGCTCGAGCGTGCGCGCCACTTCCTCGGCCAGCATCGTCTTGCCGGTGCCGGGCTCGCCTTTGATCAGCAGCGGGCGCTTCAGCGTGATCGCGGCGTTGACCGCCAGCATCAGGTCCGGGGTGGCGACGTACTGGTCGGAACCGTTGAATTTCATGGTGCGGGGAGTGAGGGACGGCAGCGCGACGGTATGTCGGCGACGACCGATTCAGTATAGGGGCGCCCTTATACTCCCGCGCCAGACCCAACCCCCCGCCGGACCATGAAGACTCTGTTCCCCGCGATGCTCGCGCTCTGCGCGCTGACCATCGGCACGACCGCGCATGCACAGGACAAGACCGGTGACGCCGCGGCCGGCCACAGCAAGAACGCCATGTGCGTCGGCTGCCACGCCCTGCCGGGCTACCAGGCGAGCTTCCCGGAGATCCACAAGGTGCCGATGATCGCCGGCCAGAACGCCAAGTACATCGTCGCGGCGCTCAACGCCTACAAGAAGGGCGAGCGCAAGCACCCGACGATGCGCGGCGTCTCCGAGTCGCTGAGCGAGCAGGACATGGCCGACCTGGCCGCCTACTACGAAGCCGAGGGCGGCCCGCGTGCCGAGCTGCCGGCCACGCCGGCCAAGGCGGCCACGCCGCAGGTCGCAGAGCTGCTGAAGAAGGGCAACTGCGCCGCCTGCCACGGCGAGAACTTCAGCAAGCCCATCGACCCGAGCTACCCCAAGCTGTCCGGCCAGCACGCCGACTACCTGACCGTCGCGCTCAAGGCCTACCGCACCGAGGGCAACCCGCACGTCGGCCGCGGCAACGCCATCATGGCGGCGCAGGCCAAGCCCTACACACTGGCCGAGCTGAAGGCGATGGCGGCCTACATCGCCTCGCTGCCCGGCGATCTGAAGACGGTGCCGCAGGCGCGCTTCAAGTAAGCCGGCGCTGCCCCACGCCCGCCGCCGGACCGCGAGGTCAGGCGGCTTTTTTTGCGCCCTGCTCGGGTGATCCCAGACTACAGATCGGCGTCGCGCGGCCGATCTGTACCTGTCGTGAGCGTTGCTGTCGGGCCGGGGGGCCGAGATGTTGAAGCGTATTCCTGTCGATCAGCTGCGGCTGGGCATGCACCTGAATGAGCTCTGCGGCGCCTGGGTCGATCATCCGTTCTGGCGCACGAAGTTCGTGCTGCGCGATCCGGCCGACATCGAGCGCGTGCGCAGCAGCAGCATTCGCGAGGTCGTGATCGACGTCGCGCTCGGGCTGGACGTGCTGCCGTCCGAGCCGGCACCGCCCGCCGCTGTGCCCGCAGCATCGCCGCCCGGCGTGGCCGTCGCACCTGGGGTCCCCGCCGTGGCCCCCACGCCGGCCGAGCGGCCGCGCGAGCGCGCGCAGCAGCTGGCCCGGGCCCGCAAGCTGGTGCGTCAGTCGCACCGCCAAGTGTTGTCGATGTTCAACGAGGCGCGCATGGGCCGCGCCGCCGACATGGACGGTGGGCGCCAGCTGGTCGACGAGATCGCCGGCTCGGTGATGGACAGCCCCGGCACCCTGGTGAGCCTGGTGCGCCTGAAGTCGGCCGACCAGTACACCTACCTCCACTCGGTCGCGGTGTGCGCGCTGATGGTGTCGCTGGGTCGCCAGCTCGGTCTGGCCGAGGACGCGGTGCGCGAGGCCGGCCTCGCGGGGCTGATGCACGACCTGGGCAAGGCGATGATGCCGATGGACGTGCTCAACAAGCCCGGCAAGCTCACCGATGCCGAGTTCGCCGTCATCAAGAGCCATCCGAAGCGCGGCCACGAACTGCTGGTCGAAGGCGGCAACGCCAGCGACGAGGTGCTCGACGTCTGCCTGCACCACCACGAGAAGGTCGACGGCAGCGGCTACCCCGAGCGGCTGTCCGGCGACGCCATCTCGATGGTGGCCCGCATGGGTGCCGTCTGCGACGTCTACGACGCCATCACCTCCGACCGCCCCTACAAGGCCGGCTGGAACCCGGCCGACGCGCTGCGGCAGATGGCGCAATGGAAAGGGCATTTCGACCCGGTGGTGTTCCAGGCCTTCGTCAAGTCGATCGGCATTTACCCCGCCGGCTCGCTGGTGCGCCTGGCTTCGGGCCGCCTGGCCGTGGTGATGGAGCAGGGCAGCGGCTCGCTGCTGGCGCCGCGCGTCAAGGCCTTCTTCAGCACCAAGTCCAAGCTGCGCATCGTGCCCGAGGAGATCGACCTCGGCGCCCCGCGCTGCACCGACAGGATCGTCGCCTTCGAGCCACCCGAGCCGTGGCGCTTCCAGGACATCGACGAGCTGTGGGCCGGAGAAGCCGCGCGACCCTAGGTCCCGCTCTATACACTCGGGCGGTCCGCCCCGCTCCCGCGACCACCGCCATGACGAAACGCCTGACGATCCTGGCCGGCTTGGCGCTGGCCGCCGCCACCCTGGCCGCGCCCGCCCAGACACTGCGCTGGGCCACCCAGGGCGACATCCAGACCACCGACCCGCACTCGCAGAACGACTCGCTGACCAACGCGATCAACAGCCAGGTCTACGAAACCCTGGTCAGCGTCGGCAAACAGCTGGAGCGCGTGCCCGAGCTGGCGACCGAGTGGCAGCAGCCCGATCCGCTGCTGTGGCGCTTCAAGCTGCGCCCGAACGTGAAGTTCCACGACGGCACGCCGTTCACGGCCGACGACGTGGTGTTCTCGGTGCAGCGCGCAGCGCAGGCCAGCTCGGACATCAAGGTCTACGCCAATGCGCTCGGCGAGGTGAGGAAGATCGATGCGCTGACGGTCGAGTTCCGGCTCAGGCAGGTCAACCCGATCTTCATGAACCACCTCGGCACGATCTTCATCATGAGCAAGGCCTGGAGCGAGCAGCACAAGGTGACACGCCCGCTGGACTTCAAGGCCAAGGAGGAGAGCTACGCCTCGCTGCACCAGAACGGCACCGGCCCCTTCATGCTGGTCGCGCGCCAGCCGGACGTGAAGACCACGTACAGGCGCAATCCCAACTGGTGGGGCCGCATGGAAGGCAACGTGCAGGATGTCGTCTACACGCCGATCAAGAGCGACGCGACGCGCTCGGCGGCGCTGATCTCCGGCGAGCTCGACTTCGTCCTCGACCCGTCGCCGCAGGACGCGCCGCGGCTGCGCAACACGCCGGGCGTCAAGGTCGTCGACGGCCCGGAGAACCGCATCCTCTTCATCGGCATGGACCAGGCGCGCGAGCAACTGCTCTACGGCAAGGTCCCGGGCGATCGCAACCCCTTCAAGGACGTCCGGGTCCGCCGGGCGCTCTACCAGGCGATCGACATCGAGACCCTCAAGACCAAGCTGATGCGCGGCCAGAGCGCGCCGACCGGCGGACTGACGCCATCCCCGCTGGGCACCTACAACGATCCCGCGCTGGAGAAGCGCCTGCCCTACGACCTGGCCGCGGCGAGGAAGCTGATGGCCGAGGCCGGCTACCCGCAGGGCTTCGAGGTCACGCTGGATTGCCCGAACAACCGCTACATCAACGACGAGGAGATCTGCCTCGCGCTGGCGGCGATGTGGTCGCAGTTGGGCGTCAAGCTCAAGGTCAACGCGATGCCGCGCGTCCTCTACTTCCCCAAGCTGCAGCGCCTGGACACCTCGATGTACCTGCTGGGTTGGGGCGGCGCCACCACCGATGCCGAGATCATCTTCGCGCCGGTGATGCGCAGCCGCGGCGAGGGCGGCATCGGCGCGTGGAACTTCGGCGACGTCAAGAACGCGAAGTTCGATGAGCTGGCACTGGCCTCGAGCCGCGAAGCCGACGCAGCGAAGCGCGAGACCCTGGTCAAGGCCGCGCTGGCCGAGTACCAGCAGCAGGTCCACGCGATCCCGCTGCACCGCCAGGTGATCCCCTGGGCGTCGCGCAGCAACGTGAGCTTCGTGCACCGCGCCGACAACTTCTTCATGTGGCAGTGGGTCACGGTCAAGTGAGCGCGCGACCGGCGGTCAGCGCGTCGCGCGGCGCCTGACGCCCTCGATGTAGGCCTCGCCGTCGGGCGGCAGCCCGCTCTTCTGCGAGGCCCAGACCATCTCGCCCAGGCACTCCATCACCTCGTGCTGGGCCTCGTGGGCCGAACCGCGTCGCGCGACCAGCAGCTCGAAGGCCTGGCGGATGCCGCGCGGCTGGTCGACGCTGAGCTGCTCGCTGATCGACAGGTGCATGGACAGGTGCAGGAAGGGGTTGGCGCGACCGTCCTCGACGCTGTAGCTGGCGGCGACGGCGGCCTCGGCATCGGCCAGGTCGGCGTGGTACTCGGGATGCGCGGCGATCCAGTCGGCCGCCAGGGCCTCGATCGGCGCCAGCACCTCGCCGGCGCGCTGCTTGCGGAAGGCCTCGCAGAAGAAGCGGCGGACCTCGTGTTGCGACGGACTGAACATTCCACAATTGTCGGGTCCTTCCCCCGACCCCGAGGTCCGCATGCAGATCAGCACCGAGCAGCTCTTCGACGACGCGCGCACCCACAACGGCTGGCTCGATCGGCCCGTGCCCGAGTCGACCCTGCGGCGCCTGTGGGATCTGCTGAAGTGGGGCCCGACCTCGGCCAACTGCAGCCCGCTGCGCGTGCGCTTCGTGACGTCGCCCGCGGCGAAGGCGCGGCTCGTGCCCTTGATGTCGACCGGCAATCGCGACAAGACCGCGCAGGCGCCGGTGACCGCGATCCTGGGCATGGACCTCGGTTTCGTCGACATGCTGCCGCAGCTGTTTCCGCACGTCGACGCGCGGACCTGGTTCCAGGGCGAGGAGATGGTGCGCCACACGGCCTTTCGCAACGGCAGCCTGCAGGGCGGCTACTTCATCGTCGCGGCCCGTGCCCTCGGCCTGGACTGCGGGCCAATGAGCGGCTTCGATGCGGCCGCGGTCGACGCCGCGTTCTGGGCCGGCACGCGCGTGAAGACCAATTTCATCTGCAACCTGGGCCACGGCGATCCGGCCCGGCTGTTCGCGCGCAGCCCGCGGCTGTCGTTCGAGCAGGCTTGCCAGGTCCTGTGAGCCTCGACGTCATCGTCGACCCGGTGTTCTGGGTCGTCGCCGTGCCCGCCGTGCTGATGATGGGCCTGGCCAAGAGTGGCTTCGGCGCCGGCTTCGGGGCGCTGGCCACGCCGCTGATGGCGCTGGCGCTGCCGGTGCCGCAGGCGGCGGCGA
>CAZTTC010000202.1:0-5420 GCA_964616015.1 uncultured Methylibium sp.
GTCGCCAAGGAAAAGCAGAAGCCGCTGTTCACCGAGCTGGCCGACACCAAGCTGCCGCAGGTCGACCTGCTCGATGCCGCGCCCGGTCGGCTGGAGACCGTCACGCCCGAGTCGCTGGAGATGACTTCGCGGCTGATCGAGAAGAAGCTCAAGGACTTCGGGGTCGAGGTGCGCGTCGTGGCGGCCTCGCCAGGGCCGGTGATCACGCGCTACGAGATCGAGCCCGCCACCGGGGTGAAGGGATCGCAGATCGTCGGCCTGGCCAAGGACCTGGCGCGCAGCCTGAGCCTCGTCAGCATCCGCGTGGTCGAGACCATCCCGGGCAAGAACTACATGGCGCTGGAGCTGCCGAACGCCAAGCGCCAGACCATCCGCCTGGCCGAGATCCTCGGCTCGCAGGCCTACAACGACGCGCACTCGATGCTGACCATGGGCCTGGGCAAGGACATCGTCGGCGGGCCGGTCGTCGCCGACCTCGCGAAGATGCCGCATTGCCTGGTGGCCGGCACCACGGGGGCCGGCAAGTCGGTGGGCATCAACGCGATGATCCTCAGCCTGCTCTACAAGGCCGAGGCGCGCGACGTACGTCTGATCCTCATCGACCCGAAGATGCTCGAGATGAGCGTCTACGAGGGCATCCCGCACCTGCTGTGCCCGGTCGTCACCGACATGAAGCAGGCTGCCAACGCGCTCAACTGGGGCGTCGGCGAGATGGAGCGCCGCTACAAGCTGATGAGCAAGCTCGGCGTGCGCAACCTCGCCGGCTACAACAAGAAGCTCGACGAGGCCGCCGCCAGGGGCGACAAGCTGCCCAACCCCTTCAGCCTGACGCCGGAGGCGCCGGAGCCGCTCGAGCGCCTGCCGCACGTCGTGATCGTCATCGACGAGCTGGCCGACCTGATGATGGTGGTCGGCAAGAAGATCGAGGAGTTGATCGCGCGACTCGCGCAGAAGGCGCGGGCCGCCGGCATCCACTTGATCCTGGCCACTCAGCGCCCGAGCGTGGACGTGATCACCGGCCTCATCAAGGCCAACATCCCGACCCGCATCGCCTTCCAGGTCTCGAGCAAGATCGACAGCCGGACCATCCTCGATCAGATGGGCGCCGAGGCCCTGCTCGGCATGGGCGACATGCTCTACATGGCGGCCGGGACCGGCCTGCCGATCCGCGTGCACGGGGCCTTCGTCAGCGACGAGGAGGTGCACCGCGTCGCCGACTACTTGCGCAGCCAGGGCGCGCCCAACTACATCGAGGGCATCCTCGAGGGCGGCACGCTCGACGACGAGAGCGGTGCGGCCGGCGAGGGCGGCGCTTCCGGCGAGGGCGAGGCCGATCCGATGTACGACCAGGCGGTCGCGATCGTGCTGCAGCACAAGCGTGCGTCGATCTCGCTCGTACAAAGACATTTACGCATCGGCTACAACCGTGCGGCACGCCTGCTGGAACAAATGGAGCGATCCGGACTCGTATCCAGCATGGCCACCAACGGCAACCGCGACCTGCTGGTCCCGGTGCGCAACAACGAATGAGACGCTCAGTCCTGGCCGCGTTCATCGCGATGCTGGCCGCATCCGGCGCGGCGCGGGCCGATGCGGTCGATACGCTCAAGGCCTTCGTCGCCGAGGTGAAGACCGGCCGCGCCGCCTTCGCGCAGACCGTCACCTCGCCCGACGGGGTGAAGAAGAAGCAGTCTTCGGGCAGCTTCGAGTTCTCGCGCCCCGACCGTTTCCGCTTCGCCTACCTCAAACCCTACCAACAGCTGATCGTCGGCGACGGCCAGAAGGTCTGGCTCCATGATGCCGACCTCAACCAGGTCACGGTGCGGCCTTTCGATCAGGCGCTCGGCAGCACGCCCGCCGCGCTGCTGGCCGGCGCGACGCTGGAGCGCGACTTCGATCTCAAGGCCCTGCCCGACGAGGGCGGCCTGCGCTGGGCCGAGGCTGTTCCCAAGGCCAGGGAGACGGCCTTTCGCTCGCTGAAGGTCGGCTTCCGCGGCCCGCAGCTCGCTGCGGTCGAGATCGTCGATGCCTTCGGTCAGCGCTCGCGCCTGGACTTCAGCCAGCTCGAGGCCAACCCGGCATTGCGGGCCGAGCGATTCCGCTTCACGCCGCCGCCCGGCACCGACGTGATCTCGCAGTAGGTCGCTGGCGCGCTGGCGGGGCTCAGCTGCCGTGCGCCAGCTTGAAGACCGCCACCGCCTGCACCAGCTGCTGCGCCTGACCCTTGAGGCTCTCGGCCGCTGCGGCCGACTGCTCGACCAGTGCGGCGTTCTGCTGCGTGCCCTGGTCCATGCGGCTGACCGCTTCGCCGACCTGGGCCACGCCGGCGCTTTGCTCGGCGCTGGCCGTGCTGATCTCGCCGACGATGTCGGTCACTCGGCGGATCGCGCTCACCACCTCGTCCATCGTCGTGCCAGCCTGGTCGACCAGGATCGTGCCCTGCTCGACGCGCTCGACGCTCGCGGTGATCAGCGCCTTGATCTCCTTGGCGGCCTGCGCGCTGCGCTGGGCGAGGTTGCGCACCTCGCCGGCCACTACGGCGAAGCCGCGGCCCTGCTCGCCGGCCCGCGCGGCCTCGACCGCGGCGTTGAGCGCCAGGATGTTGGTCTGGAAGGCAATGGCGTCGATCACGCCGATGATGTCGGCGATCTTCTTCGACGAATCGTTGATGCCCTTCATCGTGTCGACGACGCGGCCGACGACCGCTCCGCCCCTGACCGCGACCTCCGTCGCTCCCATCGCCAGCTGGTTGGCCTGCTGCGCGTTGTCGGCGTTCTGACGCACGGTCGACCCCAGTTCCTCCATCGATGCGGCGGTCTGCTGCAGCGACGAGGCCTGCTGCTCGGTCCGCACCGACAGGTCGTTGTTGCCCGAGGCGATCTGCGCCGAGGCGGTGGCGACGCTCTCGGCGTTGCCGCGCACCTCGCCGACCAGACTGGCCAGTCGCTGCTTCATGCCGACCAGCGCCTGCAGCAGCTGGGCCGTCTCGTCCCGGCCTCGCACCTGCAGCACGACCGTCAGGTCACCGCCGGCCAGGTGCTCGGCCGCGTCGACCGCTTCCGCGATCGGCTGCTCGATGCGGCGCGCGATCCACAGCGAGAGCAGCACGACGGCCGCTGCCGCCAGCGCGCCGACGACCATCAGCAGCACCGTGGTACGCCGGGCCTGCATGGACGCGCCCTCGGTGGCGCTCTCGACACCGAGGTTCTCGCGCGCGACCTGTTCGTCGAGCTGCCCGGCGAGGACGCGGTACTGCGCATCGGCCGACTGCATGGCCGCGGCGCCGGTGTTGACGTCCACCGACGACAGGTCGATCGCGTCGTCCACCAGCTTGCGGTACTTCTTCAGGGTCGACGCCGTCGCAGCGAGGCTCGCGCGCTTGCCTTCGTCGGCACCGGCGGCCAGGGTGTCCAGCAACCTGGCCACGGCGCTCAGCCGTGCGGCGATCTTGTCCTGCTCGGCCTTGAGCCTGGCGGCGTCGAGGTGGGCGATCCAGGTCATCAGCCGGTAGGTCGACGAATGGGTCTCGGCCGCCTCGGCCCGCGCCTGCATGGCCAGCAGGTTGGCGGCGAACTGCTCCGTGCCGAGCGCCTGCATCGCGTGCTGCTGCTGCGACATGGCCCGGTAGGCCAGGCCCACGACGGCAACCAGCATCAGCACCGCCAGCAGCGGCGCCATCAACATCTTCTGGCGTATCTTCACCTGGACCCCCCGGTTCGACGAACGGTGCGGACGCGGCGCCGGCACCGAGCCGGCGGCCGCACCGCGATCACTTCTTGTAAATGCCACCGCAGAGCACGGCGTCGTCGAGTCGCTCGCAGTACATCGACTTCGGCTCGACCTTCTTGCTCACCGGATTGGTGAACTTGTAGTCCTGCCAGAACGAGGGCTTGGCCCTGCCGAGCTCGACGCGCTCGCGCACGAACTCCTTGCCGTCCACGTCCTTCAGGTCGATCAGGTTCTTGCCGACCATCTTCTCGTTGGCGCCGTGAGCGCGCACCGTGCCGTCCAGCGCGTAGACCACCAGGTAGAGGTCGCGGTCGGTGAACTGGCCCTGCTTGCTGGTGATCTCGGCGTAGACCTTGTCCTTGCCGTTGGCCTTGGCGAAGGCGACACCTCGCTTGACCATGGCCGTCGCCTCGTCGGCGGTGGCGAACTCGCTCCTGGCCAGGGCGCTCGTGGTCAACAGACCCAGGGCGGCGGCGGAAATCAGCGTGCGGATCATCTCGGACTCCTCTGACAGTGAAGGGGTGTTCGGCGGGCACCCGCGGACCTGCGGGGACTGGCACTCGCTGGGGCAGTATCGGCAGCAGTTGGCGCTGGCTTGAGCCGATAAGCGCCGCCGAAGTCGCGCTGTTCGCGCTGCCACAATCTCCCGATGGCCTCGCAAGCGCTGCCCCTCGACCCGCCCGACCGCGCTTCGGACGCGGCCACGCCGCTGGCCGAGCGTCTGCGCCCGCGCGTGCTGGACGAGGTCATCGGCCAGTCCCAGTTGCTGGGCGAGGGCAAGCCGCTGCGCGCGGCCTTCGCCTCCGGCCGGCCGCATTCGATGATCCTCTGGGGCCCGCCCGGCACCGGCAAGACCACGCTGGCGCGGCTGATGGCCGAGGCCTTCGACGCGCAGTTCATCGCGATCTCGGCCGTGCTGGGCGGCGTGAAGGACATCCGCGAGGCGGTCGAGCAGGCCCGCGTCGCACAGGGCCAGGGGCGACGCACCATCGTCTTCGTCGACGAGGTGCACCGCTTCAACAAGGCGCAGCAGGATGCCTTCCTGCCGCACGTGGAGTCGGGGCTGTTCACCTTCATCGGCGCGACCACCGAGAACCCGTCCTTCGAGGTCAACGCCGCGCTGCTGTCGCGCGCCACGGTGCACGTGCTGCGGCCGCTCGAGGCCGCCGATCTGGGCGAGTTGCTGGCGCGCGGCCGGTTGCTGATCGGCGGGCCGACGCTGGAGCCGGCGGCGCAGCAACGCCTGGTCGGCTATGCCGACGGTGACGCCCGCAGGCTGCTCAACACCTACGAGAACGTCGCCCGCATGGCCGGCCCGGTGGCCGCGATCGACGAGGCCTTCCTCGAGCAGGCGCTGGGCGAGCAGCTGCGCCGCTACGACAAAGGCGGCGACCAGTTCTACGACAGCATCTCGGCGCTGCACAAGAGCGTGCGCGGCTCCGATCCGGATGCGGCGCTCTACTGGTTCGTGCGCATGATCGACGGCGGCGTCGACGCGCGCTACGTCGCGCGCCGCCTCGTGCGCATGGCGAGCGAGGACATCGGCCTGGCCGACCCGCGGGCGCTGCGGCTGGCGCTCGACGCCGCCGAGACCTACGAGCGCCTCGGCTCGCCCGAGGGTGAGCTGACGCTGGCCCAGGCGGTCGTCTACCTGGCCGTCGCCCCGAAGAGCAATGCGCTGTACACGGCCT
>CAZTTC010000203.1:0-5418 GCA_964616015.1 uncultured Methylibium sp.
GGTATGTGCGAAGACATATCGGTGTCGAGCCAGCCGCGGTAAAGCGCGAACCGTAGGAACGCCCGAACTCCACCGACGACTCTGCATGCAGAGTTCGGACGGCAGGTCTTCGTCGCCAGCCTGATGTGCGCCATGACGTCCGGCGCCCCCACGCTGTCGAACGTCAAAGGCCCGTTGGCGAAGAGGAACGTCAACAGATTTCTGGCCGTGATCCGGTTGGAGCGGATGGTTGCAGGCGCCAGATTGCGCTCGTGGCGCATGTAGTCGACATACTCGGCCTCGATCTGCTCAACCGCAGTTGGAGTGCGCTCAGCTGAGGGTGTGCAGATGATGCCCTGTGCCGCCAGATGCGCGAGCAGCCTTAGCAGCGTCGAACGGTCTTCGGCCCTTGGGGCGCGACGGCGCCTGCGGCCTCGCAAGAAGGTATCGACCGACTCTTCGGCTACTGCCGCGGCGGCTACGCCGCGTCCGTCCAACCACCGGCTGAAGTCTCCAACCAACCATGCGGCGCGGCGTCGTGAGTCGCGGCTATAGCCCTTTGCTGCCAATGAATCGATGAAGGAATCGATGCACACGCCCAGCGGGCCCTCGCGCATCCGCATCAGTGCGCGCGGGCGCACAAACAACTCTTCCATGAGGGTCTCCTTCCGGAGAAACCGTCCCCGGTGGAGTCGAACATATGGCAGTGAGGTTCCACCCCTGAACCCGAGTAGGTCGTGTCACCGATCGGAAGCATCGATGCCCGCTCGCGGCTCGGCCTGCATGGCGTCAAGGTCGATGACTGCATCGGCCATCGTTGCGAGGTGCGGGGTCTGGGTGATGAAGAACTCCTGCCGGTAGCCGCCGAGCCGAAGGACTTCGCGCTTCATGGCCATGAACATGCGCTTGTGTTCTGGGTCCAGCGGCCCATCGGCCTCGTCGGAGAACAGCGTGTCGAATCGCCGTCCGGTGTTCTGGGCCAAGTACAGGGCGATCGCGCGCGTCAGGCAGGCGTCGATGAAGGTTCGCTCACCGCCGCTCATCAGGCTAAGGCTCTTGCCACCGCGCGCGTCGGGGCTCAGCGTCCCGGATCCCGACGTGCTATGCCGCATCGCTTCGCAGGTACCTGCGGCGCAGTTGCAGGGGCGGGGACGTCGGCCGGATCGCGAACTCGGCATATCCGGGGTCTCGGCATAGTGGATCTCATGCCGATCACGGCATGAGATCCACACCCGTTCGCCGCCGCTCATCAGCGCGACGCTCTTGGTGTTGCCCGACTCGCTGTCGTGCACTTCGATGTCGAAGCCTTCGCGTGCCTCGCCCTTCGCCGTTTCGACCTGGGTGCGGATCGCCACCGTGAAGCGCGCGCCGTAGCAGGCCAGCAGCAGATCGTTGGCCAGGCCCGACAGCGCGGGGCCGGCATCTTCGATCGCCAGCGCGATGAGCCCATCGTGGCTCATGCAGCGCGCAAACAGCAACCAGTCGGCCAGGCGGTTCTGAACGCGGTCGATGTGCGCGCCGAGCGCAGAACGCCGTGCCTCGTGGCGCGAACGCTCGGCTTCGGTGGCCTGGCGTTTGTGTACGTCCGCTAGCGCGGCGGAGTGGGCGCGCTCCGCTTCGTCGAGGCTGCACTCGGCCGATGTGACGTGCGCCGCCGCTTCCACCAGCCGTCGCATATCGAATCGTGGCGGCAGCGACGCCAGCATCTGGTCGATGGCGACGGTTTCGGCGCGATGCGCCTCGCGCCGAGCTTGCCTCTGCTGCGCGGATGCTTGCAGTCCGCCAGCGATGGCCTGCCGCTCGGTCCGCTCATCGTCCGATTCGCGGATCGACTCGACCAACTGCAAGGCCTTCACTTCCTCCAGCAGTACCGCATGGTCCTCCTGGGCGCGCACCAGCTCGGCTTTGCGCCCGGCCAGCGCGCTCAGGGCGGTCTGCCTGCTCGCTGCGGCGGCGACACGCTGCTCGGCGTCCCGGAACGCATCCGCGGCGCTCTGCCGTTGCGCCGCCTGCCGCTCGAGCGGCTCGATATCGCGCAGCACCTGCGCGCGTTCTTGCGCAAGACGTTCGATCTCGCCGCGCGCCGATGGCATCAAGGCGGCGGCCTCGCGGGCGTCGCCCAGCAGCTGGCAGCGGCCTTGCAGCGGCAGACCACTACAGGGCACCGACCCGACAAGGCCGAACCGACGCGCGAGTTCCTGCGCCCGCAATGCAGCCTTGCCCGCTGCCTGCTCGATCGCGCCGAGCCGCTGCCTCGCGTGGCTGCACGCATCCCGCGCCCGAGTCGCCTGCTCGACCCCGACTCGCGCCTGCGCCAAGCGCGCTTGCCATGCGGCGAAGACTCGCCGGGCGAGCGGCAGCCGACGCTCCGCGCGGGCGACACGCGCCGCGTCGGCCACAAGCGCGGCGCAGCGACGCAGCCGGACCTCCGCCGCCCCGCGCCGCGTCTTGGCGCCTGCGATCCGCTCAGCGACCCGACGATTCAGCCGTCCGGTGCGCTCGCGCAAGTCGACCTGCAGTCGTTGCCACTCGGCTTCGGATCGCTGCAGTGTCGCCGCGGCCAGGCGCAGGCGGTCTTCGAGCCGCGCACGTTGCTCACCGATGGCAGACGACTGTGATTGCTCGGCCAGCAGGCGAGCGTGGGCCAGCCGGGCCGCATCGCATCCGATCCGTGCCGCGTCGCGGGCCTTCACCGCCACGGCCACCGCCTGATCGGCGCCGTGTAATCTGGTGAGGTCGGCTTTCAACCTCGCCTCGTCGACGGCCAGTTCGGACTGCCGCATCCGCAGCGCGCTCAAGCCCGCCTTCAGTCCGCGAACGACCTCCTGCGCCCGGCTGCCGAGTTGCCCGATCTCGTCCAGGCCGAGCAGGTCGGCGAGCAGCCCTTTGATCTCGGCGTTGCGGTACTGACTCAGGTGGCGCCTTCCCTGCGCCGCGAACACCGAAGTGAAGAAGGTCTCCGCGCTGCCGCAGATCGACTCGACGCAGCGCGTGTAGCTGTCGCAGCGGCCGTCCGACACGGTGCCGTCGGCGATCACCGCGGGCCGCCACGCGCCGTCATCCCAGGCGAACAGATACGCCTCGGTCCGGCGCCGCCCGCCGGACCGGATCACCAGCTCCGAGCGGTAGCGCCGTCCGTTCATCTCCCACACCAGCGTCTTCTCGCTCTCCGGCAGCACGACATGCTCGTAGTACGAGAAGCCGCCGGGTGCTCCCGTCGACGCCCGCGACGGCATCAGCAGATAGGGGTGCAGGTTGTCCATCACGGTGGTCTTGCCGCGCCCATTGACGCCCGAGATGGCCACCAGCGCGGCGCTGGGGGCCAGGTGCTCGAAGTCCAGTTCCAGGGTGTCCCGGCCCATGCCGTCGCGGATGCCGCGAAAGCCCTTGAGCGTCAGCGAATGGGCTCTCATGCATGTGCTCCCGATGAAACCTCGAGGCAGTCTCCTGCCAGCTCCAACGCCTGCAAGTCGCTCGCCACTTCGCCTGCGGGACGCGGCGCATCGACTTCTGCCGCCGCCTCCAGTTCGGCCACGGCAGCGTCCACGATCCGCTGCGGCTCGCACGCCGTGAGCTCGTCGAGACACGCCCACAGCGGTTCGGGTCGCGCGCCGACCACGCCGGCCCAGGCCGCCACCTTGTCCCGCATCGCACCGGCCTGGCCGATGCCGCCGGAACGCACGCGCACCACCGGCAAGATGCGCCCTTCGAACTGCACGCGCGCGGCGCCGGCCAGCAGTTCGCGCATCGCGGCACGGTCGACGTCGTTGCGCTCTTCTTCGGGCACGCTCCAGCGCAGGCGCACCCAGGCCCCCTCGACGGGCTGTGCCACCAGCGCGGCACGCAGTGCGCCGAGGTCCGGCTTGCCGTCGAAGCAGATGTCGACCGTGCGCCGCGCCGGCGTCGCTTCCAGGCGGCATGCAGCGGCGTCGGGGCCGACCTGCCAAAGCAGGAAGCCCTTGTCGCCAGCCTCGCCGTAGTGGAACCGGCCGATCGACCCTGCGTAGGCGATGCAGCGGCGGCCAGTGCCATCGTCGCGTTCCCAGCACTGGTGGCGGTGAATGTGCCCCAGCAGCACCGCCTGCGCGCCCGCATCGAACAGGCTGCCGGTCGTGAACTCATGGTCGAAGCCGGCCATCGGCACGCCGTGCTCGGTGATGCAGCCGAACACCGTGCCGTGAGACACGAGCAAGGTCGGCAGACCAAGCTGGCGTGCCATCGCGTGGCTCGGTGCGAGCCCACGCAGCAGTGTCGCGACATGTTCGCCGGTTGCGGCGGCGGCGTCAGCGGCCCCGAGAGCCGCTGCGACTGCCGCGCGGTTGACCGAAGGCAGGCATGTGAAGAGCGCCGCCAGCCCATTCGGCAGCGCGTCGAAGCCCCATCCCGGCGACACGACCCAGTCGCCCGCGGTGGTCAGACCCACCTGCCCGATCCGATCAGCCACGTACACGGCATGGCGCCCGCCCAGTTCGCGGAACACGGACAAGGTGCCCGGCGGCTCGTGCGACCAGGTTCCTTGGAGCATCAGCACGGGGCAGTGATCCGCCAGCCGTCGAACACGCGACACCAGCGCCACCGCTGACGGTGAGTGCAGATCGAGCGCGTGATCGGTGCTGTCGCCGGAGATCACCGCCACGTTGACGCCGACCTCCACCGCGCGCTCGATCGCCGCGCCAAAGCACCGGTCGGCCTCGGCCAGGGTTCGCGGCCCGTAGTGCAGGTCGGAGAAGTGCGCCACCCGCAGCGCCGAGCGCGTGGTCATGACGCCTCCCGCAGCGCCGCGGCGACCTTGTCGGCGTAGCCCGGCGCGTCGTTGTGGTGGCGGTCCAGTTCGTCCCAGGCCCGGCGCCGGCCCTGCGGGTTGAGTTTCCAGCCCGGCCCCCAGCGCCGCGCCGCGTAGGCCTCGAAGTCGGCGGCGGAGACACCGAGCCTGCCGGCCAGGGCCAAGACCTTGTCCAGCGTCGGCTCGCCGCGCGACGGAGCCACTTCGGCGTCTGCGACCTCGGTGGGCGCCATGGCGGGCGTGGTGGACTCGCCTTCCAGCACGCCGCAGGCTGCATGGGCCTGCACGACCACGGCCTCGTCGTCCTCGCGGTCGCGCAGCAGCGCGCTCACGTCCACCGGTGCCTCGAGGTCGATGATCCACTGCGGCACCCGCACCGCCCGGCCCTGCTCGTCGATGTGGCTGACCTCCATCAGCCGCTTGGACAGGAAGAACGGCGTGCGCTGCCGATCAAGAAATCCCGAGATGCGCCCGCCGCGCAGGAAGGCGACGGTCTCGAACTTCTGGATCGCCGCGTTCATCGCGTAGAAGCTGGTGGTGTGCAGTTCGAACGCGCTCAGCGAGCGGATGCCCGGCACGAAGAACAGGAAGCGGCCCGTCAGGTTGCATTCGCGCTGCTGGTATTCGTGGCAAGCCTCGGGCTCGCACACACCGCC
>CAZTTC010000204.1:0-5365 GCA_964616015.1 uncultured Methylibium sp.
CGATCCAGGCCGTCTACGTGCCGGCGGACGACCTGACCGACCCGTCGCCGGCGACGACCTTCGCGCACTTGGATGCGACGGTCGTGCTGTCGCGCGACATCGCCTCGCTGGGCATCTATCCGGCGGTGGATCCGCTGGACAGCACCTCGCGCCAGATCGACCCCAACGTCGTCGGCGAGGAGCACTACAAGACCACCCGCGACGTGCAGGCCGTGCTGCAGCGCTACAAGGAACTGCGCGACATCATCGCCATCCTGGGCATGGACGAGCTGGCGCCGGAAGACAAGCTCGCCGTGTCGCGCGCGCGCAAGATCCAGCGCTTCCTGTCGCAGCCCTTCCACGTGGCCGAGGTGTTCACCGGTTCGCCGGGCAAGTACGTGCCGCTGAAGGAAACCATCCGCGGCTTCAAGATGATCGTGGCCGGCGAGTGCGATTCGCTGCCCGAGCAGGCCTTCTACATGGTCGGCACCATCGACGAGGCCTTCGAGAAGGCCAAGAAGCTGCAGTGATTGGTGATCGGTGATCGGTGATCAGCACCGCGCCGCCATCGATCACTGATCACTGATCACTGATCACAGGAAATCATGGCAACCATCCACGTCGACGTCGTCTCCGCCGAAGCCTCGATCTTCTCCGGTGAGGCGAAGTTCGTCGCCCTGCCCGGCGAGATGGGCGAGCTCGGCATCTACCCGCGCCACACGCCGCTGATCACGCGCATCAAGCCGGGCGCGGTGCGGGTCGAGCGTGCCGACAACGGCCAGGAGGAGTTCGTCTTCGTGGCCGGCGGCATCCTCGAGGTGCAACCGGACCGCGTGACGGTGCTGGCCGACACCGCGATCCGCGGGTCCGATCTCGACGAGGCCAAGGCGATGGAGGCGAAGAAGGCGGCCGAGGAAGCGCTCAAGAACGCCAAGAGCGAACTCGATCAGGCCGCGATCCAGAACGAGCTGCTGTCGCTGGCCGCGCAACTGGCGGCGCTGCGCAAGTTCCGCAAGAAGTAGGGCGCCCGCTGCACGAAGCCCGCCTCGGCGGGCTTCGTCGTTTCAGGGCCGGCTGAAGCGCTCGAGCACGCTGCCCAGATCGCCCAGCCCGCCGGCGTCGGGGAGTTGACCGTTGGGGGTCAACTTGTCGACCACCTGCGGCAGCAGCTGCGAGAGCTGGTCCGCGGCCTGGCCTTGCGACAGCCCGAGCTGCTTGGCGAACTGGGACAGCATGTCGCTGCCCAGCACATCCTGCAGCTGGCTGGGCGAGACCGGCAGGTTCTGGCCGGTGCCGACCCACGACGCGACCAGGTCGCCCAGCCCGCCCTGCTGGAACTGCTGCATCAGGCCGCCGAGCCCGCCACCGCCTGGGCCGTTGCCCTGGGCCAGCATCGCGATGATGGCCTGGAGCGCGTCGCCCTGACCACCGCCGCCGCCCCCTTGTGCCCCCCCGAGAGCGCCGATGACCGAGTCCAGCAAGCCCATGGCAGTCTCCTAGTAGGGGCATTCGAGCTGACCATTGTGCGGGCCGGGTGTGACGGCCGCCACTGTCAGCCCTGACAGGGTCCCGGGCACGCGCGGCTCAGGCGAACAGTGCCGCGATCGCGGCCAACGCCGTCAGTGGGGCGGTCTCGGCGCGCAGGATGCGCGGGCCCAGGGTGACCGGCAGCAGGCCGGCATCGCGCGCTGCGGCGTCCTCGACGAGGCTGAGTCCGCCTTCGGGACCGCTGAGGAAGAGCAGATCGCGGCCCGCGTGCAGCGCCGGCTTCAGCGCCTCGCAGTAGGGCTGGGTCGAGGTGCCGAGGCTCAGGACAAAGCCGGTGGTCGCGGACTCGCTCGCCAGGGCGGCGCGCCAGGCATCGAAGCTCAGCACGGGCTGCAGCAACGGCAGCCGGCTGCGGCCGCACTGCTCGCAGGCCGCCGCCGCGACGCCGCGCCAGTGCGTCAGCTTGCGCTCGGCGCGCTCGCCACTCAAACGCAACACCGAGCGCTCGCAGACCAGCGGCTGGACCGTGTGCACACCCAGCTCCGTCGCCTTCTCGATCAGCCAGTCCATGCGCTCGTTGGCCGGCATGCCGACGGCCAGCGTGACGGCCAGTGGCAACTCGGCCTGCCGGGCCGCCAAAGGCTCGCCGATGCGGACCTGCACTTCGCTGCGGCCGATGCGCAGCACTTCAGCGGTCCAGTCGGTGCCGCGTCCGTCGAACAGCGTGATCGGGGCGCCGGGCTGCAATCGCAGCACCTGGACGTGGCGCGCAACCGCCAGGGGCAGGGGCGCCTCGAGCCCCGAGGCGAGCGGCAGGTCGACGTGGAAGCGGGGCACGACGGGCGCGGGAGCGGGCAGGCAGGGGTGGGGCGGCGGGAACGTCCGAGTGTGCCCCAGGCCGCCGGGCGGGCCGCTTCACGGCATCATCGCGCCATGGACCAGTTGCGAGCGATGCGGGTGTTCGCCGGCGTGATCGATGCCGGCAGCTTCAACGGCGCGGCGACCGCCCTGCGCCTGTCGCCGGCCGCGGTGACACGGCTGGTCGCGGAGCTGGAGGATCACCTCGGCGCGCGTCTCATCAACCGCACGACGCGCCGGCTCGCGCTGACCGAGATCGGCGAGGCCTACCTCGACAAGGTGCGGCGCATCCTCGCCGACATCGACGAGTCCGAGGCGCTGACCAGCTCCGCCGTGCAGGAGCCCCGCGGCCACCTGCGGGTGCTGACCTCGCCCGCCCTGGCGGTGCACCAGCTGGCCAAGCACCTGCCGCGCTTCTTCGCCAAGTACCCGCAGGTGTCGATCGAGATCGCGGCGCCGGGCGCGGTGGAGACCGTCGACGAGAGCTACGACGTGTCCATCCTGTCGGTGCGCAAGCCGCTGGACGGCGAGTTCGTCGCGCGCCGTCTGGCGCGGTCGGAGGTGATCACCTGTGCGGCGCCCGAGTACCTGGAACGCCACGGCCGCCCGCAGCATCCGCGCGACCTGTCCAAGCACCGGCCCATCCTGCCGCCCTTGGCCGAGCTGCAGCGCGGCGTCGAGTTCTTCCGCGGGCCCTGGGGCGACGACGAGCCGGGCGGCGAGACCTACACCACGGATCGGCCGCACCCGCTGCTGAGCACCTCGCACATCGACACGATGTATGCGGCCGCGCTGGCCGGGCTGGGCATTGCCGGGCTGCCGAGCTTCGTCATCGAGGACGCGCTGCTCGAGCACGCGCTCGAGCGCGTGCTGCCGGAGTGGCACCTGTGGAGCGCGACGCTGTGGGCGGCCATGCCGACGCGCAAGCACATCCCGACGCGCACGCGAGCCTTCGTCGATTTCCTGATCGAGACCTTCGGCGGCGAGGACCAGGACCCGTGGCTGCTGGCCGCCGGTTGCGCGACGCCCAGCTGGACGGGCGCTCCTCAGAAGGTGTAGCCGCTCTCGCGCTGCGTGCCGGCCAGGCGCTCGAGCAGCTGCGCCAGCGCGCCCAGGCCGTTGTAGCGCGTCGCGACGCGGTGTGCGTAGCGCCACACCAGCGGCAGGTCCTTGAGGTAGCCGTCCTTGCCGTCGCGGTGGTACAGGCGCGCGAAGATGCCCAGCACCTTCAGGTGGCGCTGCAGGCCCATCCACTCGAAGTCGCGCCAGAAGTCGCCGAAGTCGGCCGCCACCGGCACGCCGGCCCGGCGGGCGCGCTCCCAGTGGCGCACGGCCCAGTCGATCTGGACCTCCTCGTCCCATTCGATGTAGGCATCGCGCAGCAGCGAGACGAGGTCGTAGGTGACCGGACCCCAGACCGCATCCTGGAAGTCGAGCACGCCGGGCGGGCCGCCGGCAGTGCCCAACATCAGATTGCGCGAGTGGTAGTCGCGGTGCACCAGTGCGGCCGCCTGCGCGGTGCAGACGTCGAGGATGCGGTCGAAGCAGCCTGCGAGCTGCGTGCGCTCGGCATCGGCCAGCACCTGGCCGCAATGCCGCGTGATGTACCAGTCGGGGAAGAGGTCGAGCTCGCGCTGCAGCAGCGCGCGGTCGTAGGCCGGCACGTGGTCGGCGGCGCTGATGCCCTGGAGCCGCACCAGGGTGTCGAGCGCGGCCAGGTAGAGCGGCGCGGCCTCGGCCGGCGTCAGCGCCGCCGGTCCGCCGGTCAGCGCCTGCAGGTAGGTCGTCGCGCCGAGGTCGCCCAGCAGCAGGAAGCCGTGTGCCTCGTCCCAGTCCAGCAGTTCCGGCGCGTTCAGCCCCGCGCCGCGCAGCAGGGCCGCGACCCGCACGAAGGGGCGGCTGTCCTCGTGCGTCGGCGGCGCGTCCATCACGATGCGCGAGCCGTCGCGGCCATCGATGCGGAAATAGCGGCGAAAGCTCGCGTCGGCGCTGGCCGGGCGCAGGCTGTCGGGATCGAGTGCGTGGCGCGAACTCTGCGCGGCGAGCCAGGCGGCGAAGGCCTGCTCGCGGGCCGGGTCGGCCCAGCGGATCGTGGCGTTCAAGATGAGGGGCGACAGAGGGTCGGAAGACCGCAGCACCGGGGTTGGCCGCAGCAGCGAACGCGGGAGCGCGTGGAATAATCGATTCTACAAACCGCATCTGCCTGCCGGCGCCGCGGTGGCGCTGCCCGCGGCAGTGGCCGCACGGCGCGCCCCTCCTCATCCCGCCACGCCCGTGCCGACCTACGATCGCGCCTTGCCTGCCCCGTCCTGGGGCCGCGCGTGGCCCTTGCGACCGGTGGTGGCGGCCCTGTTCGCAGCGCATGCCGGCGTCGGTGCCACCAGCGCGCTGGCACAGGCCGGTCCGGAGGGTCCGGGCCTGCGACTGCCGCCCGATGCGGCGGCACGCTTCGTCCCGACGCTCAAGGGCGACGAGTCCGGCGAACCCGTGGTCATCGAGGCCGATCGCCTCTTCGGCCGCCCCGACCTCGAGACCATCGCCGAGGGCTCCGTGCGCTTCAAGCGCGGCCCGCTGACGATGAAGGCCGACCGCATCGAGTACCGGCAGGCCGGCGACATCGCGCGTGCCACCGGCAACGTCGAGATCGAGCGCAACGGCAACACCTTCCGCGGCCCCGAGCTGCAGCTGAAGGTGCAGCGCTTCGAGGGCTACTTCCTCGAGCCGAGCTACCACTTCGGCCGCACCAATGCCGGCGGCAGTGCGCAGCGCTTCGACTTCCTCGACGAGTCCCGCGGCATCGCCTACGGCGCGACCTACACCAGCTGCCCGGCGCCGGATCCGGCCTGGTTCCTGAGCACCGAGCGCGTCGTCCTCGACACCGCCGCCGACGAGGGCCGGGCCGAGGGGGCGGTGCTGCGCTTCTACGGCGTGCCCATCCTCGCGGCACCGGCGCTGAGTTTCCCGCTGTCGGACAGGCGCAAGTCCGGCTGGCTGCCGCCCAGCTTCAACATCGACAACAAGAGCGGCGTCGAGGTCGCGG
>CAZTTC010000205.1:0-5355 GCA_964616015.1 uncultured Methylibium sp.
ACGCAGCATGACGGCGTCGAGGATCATGCCGCCGACGTTCTCGAAGTAGCCGTCGATGCCACCCGGGCAGGCGGCCTTGAGCGCCGCGCTCAGGGACTTGAGGTCCGGGTACTGTTTGTAGTCGATGCAGGCGTCGAAGCCGAGTTCACCGGTGACGTAGCCGCACTTGTCCGGCCCGCCGGCCAGGCCCACGGCGCGCGCTCCCCGCGCCTTGGCGAGCTGACCGACCGCGCCGCCGACCGCGCCGCTGGCCGCGCTGACGACCACCGTCTCGCCGGCCTTCGGCGCGATGATCTGCGTCAGCCCGTACCACGCCGTCACGCCGGGCATGCCGACGGCGCCCAGATAGGCCGACAGGGGCACATGGCGCGTGTCGACCTTGTTCAGCACGCCGCGCTGGCTGGCATCGACCAGCTGGTAGAGCTGCCAGCCGCCCATGCCGACGACCGGGTCGCCGACCGCGAAGTTGGCGTTCTTCGAGGCCACCACCTCGCCAGCGGTGCCGCCGATCATCACCTCGTTCAGCGGTTGCGGTTGGGCGTAGCTCTTGCCCTCGTTCATGCGGCCGCGCATGTAGGGGTCGAGCGAGAGGAAATGGTTGCGCACCAGCACCTGGCCGTCGGCCAGCTCGGGCAGCGCGACCTCGACCTGCCTGAAGTTGGCCGCGGTCGGTTCGCCCTCGGGACGCGAGGCGAGCAGGATCTGTTGGTTCATGGTGGCCATGAGGTTCTCCGGAAGGGTCGATCAGTCGGAGCCGCTGCCACCGAAGGGCGGTGCCGGCGCGTCGCGCGTCTGCAGCGGCTGGGTCGAACGGGCGCCGGCCGGCAGCGCCTGCAGGTACTTGAAGGTGCCGCTGGCATGGGCGCACAGCCGGCCGTCGTCGCCGAGGACGCTGCCTTCGCAGAAGGCCAGCGTTGCGGTGCGGTGCAGCAGCCGGCCCTTGCCGAGCAGCCGACCCAGGCCCGGCCGCATGAAGCTGGTCTTCATCTCGATCGTCACGACGCCGGGGCCGAAGTTCGGTTGCCCGCGGTTGACGCTGCGCGCCGCGTGCGCCATCACCACGTCGAGCAGCGTCATCGTCAGGCCGCCGTGGGCGACCTTGAACGAGTTGCACATCGCCTCGCGCAGCGTCACCGCGATCTCGGCCTCGCCCTCGCCCATGGCCAGCAGCTCGAAGCCGAGCTGCTCGACGAAGGGAATGTGCACAGGGAACTTCATCACTCGACAACCCGCAAGGCTCCGCCTGCCAAGCGGCCGCCGCGGATCCGGCTCCGCCGGTCCGCCAGCGGCGCCCCCTCGAGGGGGCGCGGCGCAGCCGCAACGGGGGTGGTCGTCATCTACCCGCCGATCATGGCACTCACGCCGCCGTCCACCGGCAACGTCTGCCCGGTGATGTGCTTGCCGGCATCCGACGCGAACAGCAGGGCCGTGCCCTTGAGGTCCTCGTCGTCGCCGATGCGGCGCAGCGGCGCGCGAGCGGCCATGTTGTCGACTCCCAGCTTGTCGAGCAGGCCCTGGGTCATCTTGCTCGGGAAGAAGCCCGGCGCGATGGCGTTGACGGTGATGCCGTGGGCGCCCCACTCGCCGGCCAGGGCGCGGGTCAGGTTGATGACCGCCGCCTTGCTGGTGTTGTAGGCCAGGGTCTGCATGCCCTCGTGGTTGCCGCCCAGCCCGGCGATCGACGCGATGTTGACGATGCGGCCGTGGCGGCGCGGGATCATCGAGCGCTTGCCGATCTGCTGGCTCAGCAGGAAGATCGATCGCACGTTGAGGTTCATCACCTTGTCCCAGGCCTCGAGCGGATGATCCGCCGCCGGCGAACCCCAGGTCGCGCCGGCGTTGTTGACCAGGATGTCGACGTGGCCGAGCCGCGCCAGCGCCTCGTCGGCCAGGCGCTGCACCTCGGCGGGCTGGCTGGCGTCGGCGGCGACCCACTGCGCGGCGATGCCGCGCGCCTTCAGGTGGGCGGAAGCCTCCTCCAGGTCGCCGGCCTTGCGCGAGCTGAGCAGCACGGTCGCGCCGGCCTCGCCCAGGGCCTCGGCGATCTGCAGGCCGAGGCCGCGCGAGCCGCCGGTGACGAGGGCCGTGCGACCCCTGAGGTCGAACAGTTGCTGGATCGAGCGGCTCATGACGGTCTCCTGCAGATCAGCGGTTCAGCCACTCGAAGAAGGCCTTGTTGCCGGGCGCGCGGCCGAGGAAGCGCTCGACCAGTCGGTTGGCGTCGACCTGGCTGCCGTTGGCGAGCACGATGTCGCGGTAACGACGGCCGACCTCGGCGTCCAGCGGATTCGCCGCGAAGGCGGTGTGCAGGTCCTGCGCGGTGGCCAGGCTCCACAGGTAGGCGTAGTAGCCGGCGCCGTAGCCGCCGGCCAGGTGCGAGAACGCCGCCGGGAACATCGTGCCCTTCTCGTGGCCGAGCGGGGTGGCGCCTTCCATGCGCGCCCAGGTCGCCATCGGCTCGGGCGCCGCCTTGGCATACAGCGCCAGGTCGTAGCTCGCGTAGAGGTGCTGGCGCGAGAACTGCAGCCCCTTGGCAAAGCTGCGCGAGCGCACGGCGCGCTCCAGCAGGTCGGCCGGCACCGGCTCGCAGCTCGGGCAGACCTTCTGGAACAGCGCCAGCACCTTGGCGTCGTAGACCCACTCCTCGAGCATCTGCGACGGGGCCTCGACGAAGTCGAGCTTGACGCTGGTGCCGGCGTTGCTGGCATAGCGGGTGTTCGACAGGGCCACGTGCAGCGCATGGCCGAACTCGTGCAGCAAAGTCTCGAGCTCGTCCAGCGTCAGGCCGTTGCGGTCGAAGTTGGTCACCAGCGCCGCGGTCGGCAGCCGGCCGACCAGCGTCGACGAGCCCCGCATCGGCCACACCGCGGCGTGGCCGTACTTGTCGGCGCGCGGATAGAGGTCGACGTAGAGCGTCGCCAGCAGCTTGCCGCTGCCGAGCTCGACCACCTCGTAGGCCTTCGCGTCGGCGTGCCAGAGCTTCTGCTCCAGCGGCTTGAAGCCGACGTTGAACAGCTGACCGCTCAGCGCCATCACGAAATCGACGCTGGCCTGCGGCGGGAAGTAGCGACGGAAGCTGTTCTGGTCGAGCGCGAAGCGCTCGCGCTTCACGCGCTCGATGTAGTACGGCGCGTCCCAGCGCTTGAGGCTCGTGCGCCCGGCCGGCTGCTCGAGGTCGGCGGCCTTGGCCTCGCGCAGGTCGGCGATGTCGCGCAGCTCGCGCTGCTGGACCACGCCCTTCACCTCGCCGAGGAAGCGCTGCACGTTGGCCACGCTGCCGGCCATGCGCCGCCGCAGCGTGAAGTCGGCATAGCTGGGCAGCCCGAAGAGGCGCGCGTACTCGCGGCGCTTGTGGCCCAGCTCGCCCAGCGTCTTGAGGTTGGCCGCGCCGCCGCGGCTCTGGAAGGCACGCCAGATGCGCTCGCGCGTCGCCGGCTTGCGTGCGCTCTCGATCACCGGGTTGTAGCTCGGGTAGTCGAGGCCGACCAGCACGCGGCCCTTGGCGTCGCGCGGCGCCTTGGACCACGCGGCCTCGGGCACGCCCTCGAGGTCGGCGACGGTGAAGGGGACGCGGGTCTTGTCCTCGCGGACGCGGCGCTCGAAGGTCTGCGCCAGCTTGCCGATCTGGTTGTTCAGCGTGCGGGCGCGGGCGCGGGCCGCGGGCGGCAGGCCGACGCCGGCGTCGTCGAAGCTGGCCATCAGGTCGTCGCGCAGCTGGGCATCGATGGGGTCGGCGGCTGCGTAGGCCTTGACGCGCGCATAGATCCGGGCGTTCTGGTACAGCGTGCTCGCGAAGGCCTGGTAGCGCAGCTCGCAGGCCTCGGCGGCGTCGCGCCGGCCCTTGTCCGGGTGCACGTTGGCGATGAAGGAGATCGGGCCGAGGCTGTCGTCGACGGCCTGGCTCAGACGGTCCATGCCGACCAGCACGTTGTCGGGCCCACTGCCGGCCGCGACCTGCGCTTCGATCGCACCGACCTCCTTGAGGGCGGCCTCGCAGCGCGCGGCGATTTCGGCACCGTTGCGATAGTCCGGGAACACGAACGGCCCGCTGTCGGCGGCGCCGGCCGCGGGAGTCAGCGCGAGCAGCGCGACGAGGCTGAGGAGGCAGGCAGGAAGGTACTTCATCGGGGGCAAGTCACTGGAGGATGGCAAGGAGATCGAAGAAGATGCAGCGAATCCGGCCGGACGCCGCGACGGCTCAGGTCGGCCCGCCGGGCATGCGCGACCGCAGCCAGATCAGCACGACGCCGACCAGAGCCAGCGCGCCGCCGCCCCAGGCCAGCACCCGGCCGACCGCCACATCGGCGGCACCGATCCACAGCCCGAGCATCAGCACGGCCAGGCCGCCGTAGATCAGCACCCAGACCAGGGTCTCGACGCGCGCCGGCTTCATCGTCAGAACCAGGCCGGGTCGGTGTCCCGGCAGGTGGTGTCGCGGGTCTCGACCACGGCCAGCCAGGCGTCGATCTTCGGCAGCTCGTAGTGGAAGAAGTAGCGCGCCGCGGCCAGCTTGCCGCGGTGGAAGTCGGCGCCGCGCGCATCGCCGGCGTCCAGGCCGCGCTGGGCGGCCAGCGCCACGTCCAGCCACAGCCAGGCCAGCACGACATGGCCGAAGGCCTGCAGGTAGGGCGTGGCATTGGCCAGCGCATCCAGCGGGTTGCCGCTGGCCCACGCCGCCTTGGTCGCCGCGCCGACATGCTGCAGCGCCCGTGCGAGTGCGTTGCCGTGCTCGGCCAGACCGCGCACCTGGCCGGCGTGCGCGATCGTCCCGTTGATGCGCGTCGCCAGCAATTGCAGGCCCTGCCCGCCGTCCATGACCACCTTGCGGCCCAGCAGGTCCAGCGCCTGGATGCCATGCGTGCCCTCGTGGATCATGTTCAGGCGGTTGTCGCGCCAGTACTGCTCGACCGGGAAGTCACGCGTGTAGCCGTAGCCGCCGTGCACCTGGATGGCGAGGCTGTTGGCTTCGAGGCACCACTCGCTGGGCCAGCTCTTGGCGATCGGCGTCAGCAGCTCCAGCAGGCGGCCGGCCTCGGTCCGCGCGTCGGGCGTGCCGGTCTGCTGCTCGTCGACCAGGCGGGCGCAGTACAACTCCAGCGCCAGCCCGCCTTCGACGTAGGCCTTCTGCGCGAGCAGCATGCGCTTGATGTCGGCGTGCTCGATGATCGGCACCTGCGGCGCCGCCGAGTTCTTTCCGCCGGCGGACAGCGGGCGACCCTGAGGCCGCTGCGTCGCATAGGCCAGGCTCGCCTCGTAGCCCGCGTAGCCCAGCATCACCGCGCCGAGGCCGACACCGATGCGCGCCTCGTTCATCATGTGGAACATGCACTTCAGGCCCTCGCCGGCCTCGCCGAC
>CAZTTC010000206.1:0-5281 GCA_964616015.1 uncultured Methylibium sp.
CCCGGCAAGCGCTACTACGGCGGCTGCGAGCATGTCGACGTCGCCGAGCAGCTGGCGATCGATCGGGCGAAGGCCCTGTTCGGCGCCCAATATGCCAACGTGCAGCCGCATTCGGGTTCGCAGGCCAACGCCGCCGTCTACATGGCCATGCTGCAGCCGGGCGACACCCTCCTCGGCATGTCGCTGGCCCACGGCGGCCACCTGACGCATGGCGCGGCGGTCAGCTTCAGCGGCAAGCTCTACAAGTCGGTGTCCTACGGCCTCGAGCCCGAGACCGAGACGCTCGACTACGCCCAGGTCGCCGAGCTGGCGGCCACGCACAAGCCGAAGATGATCGTCGCCGGCGCCTCGGCCTACTCGCGCGTGATCGACTGGCAGCGCTTGCGCGACATCGCCGACCGCGTCGGTGCCTACCTGATGGTCGACATGGCGCACTACGCCGGGCTCATCGCCGCCGGCGAGTACCCCAACCCGGTCGGCATCGCGCACTTCGTGACCTCGACCACCCACAAGACCCTGCGCGGCCCGCGCGGCGGCCTGATCCTGTCGAGCGCCGAGTTCGAGAAGCCGCTCAACTCGATGATCTTCCCCGGCATCCAGGGCGGCCCGCTGATGCACGTGATCGCCGCCAAGGCGATGGCGTTCAAGGAGGCGCAGGGGGCGGACTTCAAGGTCTACCAGAAGCAGGTCAAGCTCAATGCCCAGGCGATGGCCGCGGCGCTGACGGCGCGCGGCCTGCGCATCGTCTCGGGCGGCACCGACAGCCACGTCTTCCTGCTCGACCTGCGCGCCAAGAAGATCACCGGCAAGGCCGCCGAGGCGGTGCTGGGCCGCGCCCACATCACGGTCAACAAGAACGCGATCCCCAACGACCCCGAGAAGCCCTTCGTCACCAGCGGCATCCGCATCGGCGCCCCGGCGATGACGACGCGCGGCTTCGGCACGACCGAAGCCACGACGATCGCGAACCTGATGGCCGACGTGCTGGAGGCGCCCGAGGACGAGGCCGTCGTCTCGCGCGTCGCCGCCGCCATCAGCGCGCTGACCCGGCGCTTCCCCGTCTACGGCCCGCGCTTCCAGGGCTGAGCCGCGCGTTCACCTTTCACCTTTCACCTTCTTCATTCTTCCAACGCAGGAGACCTCCATGGCAGGCCGCAACTTCCTCTTCGTTCCTGGACCGACCAACGTGCCCGAGCGTGTGCAGCGCGCGATGGTCGTGTCGATGGAAGACCACCGGTCCTCCAAGTTCCCCGACCTGACCAAGAGCGTGCTCGAGGACCTGAAGGCGGTGTTCAAGACGACGACCGGCACGCCCATCATCTTTCCGGCCACCGGCACCGGCGGCTGGGAGGCGGCGCTGACCAACACGCTGTCGCCGGGCGACCTGGTGCTGGCCTCGCGCTTCGGGCAGTTCAGCCACCTCTGGATCGACATGATCACGCGCCTGGGCTTCCAGGTCGAGACCGTCGACTGCGAGTGGGGCGAGGGCGTGCCGGTCGAGAAGTACGCCGAGATCCTGGCCAAGGACCAGGGCCACAGGATCAAGGCGGTGATCGCCACCCACAACGAGACCGCCACCGGCGTCACCAGCGACATCGCCGGCGTGCGCAAGGCCCTCGACGGTGCCAAGCACCCGGCCCTGCTGCTGGTCGACGCGGTCAGCTCGCTGGGCAGCATCGATTTCCGCATGGACGAGTGGGGCGTGGACATCTGCGTCAGCGGCTCGCAGAAGGGCCTGATGTTGCCGGCCGGCCTGGGCATCGTCTGCGCCAGCGAGAAGGCGCTTAAGGCGCGCGAGACCTCGAAGGCGCCGCGCTGCTTCTTCGACTTCGGCGACATGATCAAGGCCAACGCCACCGGCTACTTCCCCTACACGCCGGCGCTGCCGATGCTCTACGGCCTGCGCGAGTCGCTGACGATGATCAAGGAAGAGGGCCTGGAGAACATCTTCTGGCGCCACACCTACCTGGCCAGCGGCGTGCGCGCCGCGGTGCTGGAAGGCTGGAAGCTCGGCCTGTGCGCGAAGGACCCGAAGTGGTACTCCGACACCGTCTCGGCGATCGTCGTGCCCCAGGGCATCAACGGCGCGCACGTGATCGACGTGGCCTTCCGCCGCTACAACCTGTCGCTGGGCGCGGGCCTGAGCAAGGTCGCCGGCAAGGTCTTCCGCATCGGCCACCTCGGCGACCTGAACGAGCTGATGGTGCTGGGCGCGCTGGCCGGCACCGAGATGGCGATGCTCGACGTCGGCATCCAGGTCGAGCCCGGCTCGGGCGTGGCCGCGGCGCAGAAGTACTTCCGCACCCACGACAACGTGCCGAAGAAGAAGGTCGCGCGCAGCGAAGTGGTGTACGCCTCGCAGTCGATGGGCTCGACGGAAGGAGCGCACTGATGACGCCCACCCCCGTTGCGGCTTCGCCGCTCCCCCTCCAGGGGGCGCCGCTGGCGGACCGGCCGAGCCGGATCCGCGGCGGCTGCTGGAAGGAACTCCCATGACCCACACCGTCGTTTTCCTGGACCGCGCCTCGCTGAAGGCGCGCGTCCGCAAGCCGGCACTGGCCTCGAGCTACGTCGAGCACGAGAAGACCTCGGTCGACGAACTCGTCGCCAAGCTCAAGGGCGCGACGGTCGCGATCACGAACAAGGTGCCGCTGCGGGCCGAGACGCTGAAGGCATTGCCCGAGCTGAAGATGATCGCCGTCGCCGCCACCGGCTACGACGTGATCGACGTGCCCTACTGCAAGGAGCACGGCATCGCCGTCGCCAACATCCGCAACTATGCGGTGCACACGGTGCCCGAGCACGCCTTCGCGCTGATCCTCGCCCTGCGCCGCAGCATCCTGGCCTATCGCCAGGACGTCGAGGCCGGCGTGTGGCAGAAGTCGGACCAGTTCTGCTTCTTCACCCACCCGATCGGCGACCTGCACGGCGCCACGCTGGGCATCATCGGCGAAGGCGCGATCGGCCAGGGCACGGCGGCCATCGCCCGCGGCTTCGGCATGAAGGTGCGGTTCGCCGACCACGAGCCGCCCAAGATGCCGGGCGTCGAGTTCACGCCCTTCGAGCAGGTGATCACCGAGAGCGACGTGATCTCGCTGCACTGCCCGCTGACGGCCGGCACGCGCAACCTCATCGGCTACGAGCAGATGAAGGCGATGAAGCGCAACGCGCTGCTGATCAACACCTCGCGCGGCGGCCTGGTCGACGAGGCGGCGCTCATTCGCGCGCTGGACGAGGGCCTGATCGCCGGCGCCGGCTTCGACGTGCTGACGACCGAACCGCCGAAGAACGGCCATCCGCTGCTCGACCTGCGCCGGCCGAACTTCATCCTCACGCCGCACGTGGCCTGGGCCTCGGACGGCGCGATGCAGTACCTCGCCGACCAGCTGATCGACAACATCGACCGTTGGGCCGAGGGCAAGCCGCAGCATCTGGTGACATGACGACCCCCCCCGTTGCGGCTTCGCCGCTCCCCCCCGGGGGCGCCGCTGGCGGACCGGCGGAGCCGGACCCGCGGCGGCTGCTGGAAGCCCTGCGCGACACGCTGATCGAGAGTCCATCATGAAGAAACTGCTCTACCAGTTCGACACCGACCCGCACCCGGCGGTGTTCGACAACGTCGTGGCCTACGACGGCGGCGCCGATCATGTGACGGCCTACGGCGGCATCACGCCGGCCAACGTCGGCGGCCTGGTCGACGGCGCGATCTTCACGCGCGCGCCCAAGGACAAGAAGAACACCGCGATCTTCGTCGGCGGCTCGGACATGGCCGCAGGCGAGGCGCTGTTCAAGGCCGTGCGCAAGAAGTTCTTCGCCAACTTCCGCGTCTCGGTCATGCTGGACAGCAACGGCTCCAACACCACCGCGGCGGCCGGTGTGGCGTGGTTGGTCCACGCGGCGCCTGGCCGCTCGCTCGCTGGCAAGCGCGCCGTGGTGCTGGCCGGCACCGGCCCGGTGGGCCAGCGCGCGGCGGTGATGCTGGCGCGCGAAGGCGCGCGCGTGGCGATCACCAGCCGCACGCTGGCGCGGGCCCAGGCGGCGGCGCAGGCGATCGCCGAGCGCTTCAAGCTCGAGCTCGAGGCGATCGAGGCACCCGACAACGCCGCGCGCGCCCGCGCCATCGAAGGCGCGCAGGTGGTCTTCGCGACCGGTGCCGCCGGCGTGCCGCTGCTGGACGAGGGCGCGTGGAAGGACCACAAGCACCTCGAGCTGCTGTCCGATGCCAACGCGACACCGACGCTCGGCATCGAGGGCATCGGCATGATGGACAAGGGCGCGCAGCGCCACGGCAAGACGGTGTTCGGCGCCATCGGCTTCGGTGCGCTGAAGATCGCGCTGCACCGCGCCTGTGTCGCGAAGATGTTCGAGCAGCAGGACCTCGTGCTCGACGGCGAAGAGATCTACGCCATCGCCAAGACGATGGTGGGCTGATGACGACCTCCCGTTGCGGCTGCGCCGCTCCCCCGAGGGGGCGCCGCTGGCGGACCGGCAGAGCCGGATCTGCGGCGGCCACCCGGTGGGCCGTGGCATGCGCATGGGGTGAGCGAAGGAGACATGAACGTGATTGACGATCTGACGACAAGCAGGTTTCTCGACGAGCTGGCCAGCGGCAAGGCCACCCCCGGCGGCGGCAGCGCGGCCGCGGTGATGGGGGCGATGGGCGCGGCGCTGGTGTCGATGGTCGCCAACCTGACCCTCGGCAAGAAGGGCTACGAGGCGGTCGAGCCGCAGATGCGGCAGCTGCTGGCCGAGTCCGAGGCGCTGCGCCTGCGCCTGACCGGCATGGTGGCCGAGGACGTCGCCGCCTTCGACTCGCTGATGGCCGGCTACAAGCTGCCCAAGGACACCGACGAGCAGAAGGCCGCGCGCAGCCTCGCCATCCAGGCCGGCCTGAAGGCCGCGACCGAGGCACCGCTGGCCTGCGCCCGCGCCGCTGCCTGCGGCGTGCGCCTGGCCGAGCGCGCGGTCGAGCACGGCAACCTCAATGTGATCAGCGACGTCGGCGTCGGCGTGCTGGCCTCGTGGGCCGCGCTGCGCAGCGCCGCACTCAACGTGCAGATCAACGCGCCGCAGATCAAGGATCGCGCCTGGGTCGACGGCGCACTGACCGAACTGCAGGCCCTGCTGGCCGAGTGCCGGCCGCTCGCCGAGAGCGTGCACGAGCGCGTGAAGGCCAAGCTGGGCTGAACCTCACCCCGACACCAAGGAGACAGACATGGACATCCATGAGTACCAGGCCAAGGAGCTGCTCGCCGGCTTCGGCGTGCCGGTGCCGCGCGGC
>CAZTTC010000207.1:0-5235 GCA_964616015.1 uncultured Methylibium sp.
AACTCAACGGCATCACCATCGACGACAGCTTCGCCGAGGCCTTTCCGATGAAGGGCACGCGGCTGATCATCACCGCCCACGACATGACCTGGGCGCGCCATGCCGCGGTCGCGACCACCGGCTTCGCGACCTCGGTGATCGCCTGCGGCTGCGAGGCCGGCATCGAGCGCGAGCTGTCGCCCGACGAGACGCCCGACGGGCGGCCGGGGATCAGCATCCTCATCTTCTCGATGAGCGGCAAGGAGCTGGCCAAGCAGGTCGAGAAGCGCGTCGGCCAGTGCGTGCTGACCTGCCCGACGACGGCGGTCTACGCCGGGCTGCTGCCGCCCGACGGCACCGACCCGATCCCGCTCGGCAAGAACCTGCGCTTCTTCGGCGACGGCTGGCAGCAGAGCAAGATGATCGCCGGTCAACGCTACTGGCGCGTCCCCGTGATGGACGGCGAGTTCGTCGCGCAGGAGACGACCTGGGTCACGACCAAGGCCGTCGGCGGCGGCAACCTGCTGCTGCTGGCGACCGACACCGCGGCCGCGCTGCGCGCCGCCGAGACCGCGGTGGCGGCGATGAAGCGCGTGCCCAACATCATCATGCCCTTCCCCGGCGGCGTGGTGCGCTCGGGCTCCAAGGTCGGCAGCAAGTACCCGACGCTCGGCGCGTCGACCAACGACGCCTACTGCCCCAGCCTGCGCGAGATCGCGAAGAAGTCCGACCTCGGCCCGGACATCGGCAGCGTCATGGAGATCGTGATCGACGGCCTGACCGATGCCGACGTCTCGGCCGCGATGTGTGCCGGCCTGAAGGCCACGATCGCCCTCGGCGCCGGCTCGGGCCTCAGGCGCATCGGGGCCGGCAACTACGGCGGCAAGCTCGGGCCGTTTCTCTACCACCTGCACAAGCTGCTGCCGGGCGCGGAGGGCACCGCATGAGCGGCTGGAAGCTCGCGCTCAAGCAGGCGCCGGCGCTGCGCATCGACCTGCGGTCGGTGACCCCGGTCGCGCTGGCCGGGCTGCCGGCGGGCGACGTGGCCAGGCTCGGTGTCTGGCACGGCAACGAGTCCGTCGCACTCGGCGATCTCTTCACCATCACGCCGCACACCGACGGCGAACTGCGCTTCGAGGGCGAGCTGGCGAGGTTCGACCGCATCGGCTGGCAGCTCGCCGGCGGTGCGATCCGCATCGAGGGCAGCGTCGGCGACTACCTCGGCGCCGGCATGAGCGCCGGCGAGATCCTCGCCAGCGGCCACGCCGGCCTGCTGGCGGCCTGCGAGATGTCGGGCGGCCGGCTCGAGATCGGCGGCGATGCCGGCGACTTCGCGGCCAGCGGCCTGCCCGGCAGCATGGACGGCATGCGCGGCGGCACGCTGCTCGTGCGCGGCAACGCGGGGCAACGCTTCGGCGACCGCATGCGGCGCGGCACGGCCCTGGTGTTCGGCGATGCAGGCGACTTCGTTGCCTCGCGCATGGTGGCCGGCACGATCGCGGTGGCCGGCCGCATCGGTGCGCACCCGGCCTACGGCATGCGGCGCGGCAGCTTGCTGGCGTTGGGCCCGGCGCCGGCGCTGCCGCCGACCTTCGTCGGCAACGATGTCGACATCGGCGTGTTCTGGCAGCTGCTGTCGCGCGATCTGGCCCGCCATGGGGGCGCGTTCGCCGCGCTGCCGAAGCGGCGCGTGCGGCGCCACCTGGGCGACCTGGCGGCGGGCGGCAAGGGCGAGTTGCTGATCGCGAGCCCGCTCTGACCCCCTCCCCCGCTGGGGGAAGGAGCAAGATGCACCGACAATGCGGCGCTGATTTTTCTCACCTCCACCCCCACCGATCATGACCAAGCCCTACACCTTCCACGCCGGCGAAGCCACCGTCCTCGCCGCCGACGGCCAGTTCACCGACGCGATGCCCGAGATCCTGATCGGCCGCACGGATGGCCCGATCGGCACCGCCTTCGCCACCATGATGGCGCAGAGCAAGGGCCACACCGCGATGTTCGCGATCCGCGCCTGCAACCAGATGGTCCGCCCGGCGACGATCACCGTGCCCAAGGTGACGCTGAAGGACAGCGCCAACATCGACCTGTTCGGCGGCGTGGTCCAGTCGGCCACCGCCGACGCGGTCATCGACTGCGTGATCGAGGGCATCATCCCCAAGGCCGTGGCCAACGAGCTGTGCATCATCAGCCTGGTGTGGATCGACCCGCGCTGCGCCAAGGACCCGAATCTCGACAAGAAGGACATGTACCGCACCAACTACGAGGCGACCAAGCTGGCGATCAAGCGCGCGCTGAACGACGAGCCGTCGATCGACGAGCTGATTGCCAATCGCAAGACCATCAAGCACGACATGGACGACTGGAGCTGAGCCGGCTCGAGGCTCGGTCGCGGCAGCCGTTGCGCAGCAAGGCACCCGCGGACTCGGTCTCGTTCGACGCCGCATGAGCGCCCCTCCCGCCCCCTCCGTCCTCGCCCTGCTCGACGACCGCGCCGCGAGCGCCGAGCAGCCGACGAGCCGGCTCTACACCGGCTACGCCCACGAGCGCCGCTGCACCGATGCGGCAGCGCTCGATCCCATGTGGGCAGAGGTCCAGGCGGATCAGAGGCTCGGCCTGCACGCGCTGCTGCTGATCGACTACGAGTGGGGCGCCAAGCTGCTGGGCGCCGGCCGGCGACCCGGTGACGAGACCGCTGCGCTGCGCGTGCTGCTGTTCCGCGAACTGCGGCGCCTCTCGCGCGACGATGCCGACCGCTGGCTCGCCGAGCAGGACGACAGCGACGAGCCCCGCCCCGCCGGCGTGCTGGACGTGCAGCCCAGCGTGGATCGCCAGGCCTTCCACGCCGCGATCGGGCGCATCCACGAGGCCATCCGCGCCGGCGAGACCTACCAGGTCAACCACACCTACCGGCTCGACTTCGCCGCGCACGGCGCGCCGGTGTCGCTGTACCGGCGTCTGCGGGCCCGCCAGCCGGTGCCCTTCGGCGCCTTCGTCGCGCTGCCGCCCAGCGACGATGCCGACGCACCGACCCATGTGCTGTCCTGTTCGCCCGAGCTCTTCGTGCGCCATGCCGCAGGCCGGCTCACCGCCAAGCCGATGAAGGGCACGGCGCCGCGGCGCGCCGTGATGGAAGGCGACAGCGAGACCGCGCGCCACCTGCACCTGGACACCAAGAACCGGGCGGAGAACCTGATGATCGTGGACCTGCTGCGCAACGACCTTGGTCGCATCGCACGCACCGGGTCGGTCCGGGTGCCGGGCCTGTTCGAGGTCGAGTCGCATGCGACCGTGTTCCAGATGACGTCGACGGTGGAGGCCGACGCGACAACCGGGACCGGCTTCCCGCAGGTGCTGCGTGCGCTCTTTCCCTGCGGGTCGATCACCGGGGCGCCCAAGCTGCACACGATGGACCTGATCGCCGGGCTCGAGTCGACGCCCCGCGGCCTGTACTGCGGCGCGATCGGCTGGATCGACGCGCCCGCGGCCGGCGCCGCGCTCGGCGACTTCTGCCTGTCGGTCGCGATCCGCACGCTCACCCTCGACGACACGCACGACGGCCTGCGCCGCGGGCGGCTGGGCATCGGCGCGGGCATCGTGCTCGACAGCGTGGCCGAGGACGAGTACGCCGAGTGCCAGCTCAAGGGTCGTTTCCTCACCGGGCTGGACCCGGGTTTCGCGATCTTCGAGACGATGTTCGCCACGCGGGAAGGCGGCGTGCGCCACCTCGAGCGCCACCTCGCGCGCCTGGGGCGCAGCGCGCGCGCGCTGGGCTTCGTCATCGACGAGACCGAGCTGCGCGAGGCGATCCAGTTCGAGTGCAGCCGCCTGCCGCCCGCGGCGCCGCAGCGGCTGCGCCTGGGGCTGGCGCGCAGTGGCCGTTTCGATCTGATCGTGCAGGCGCTCGCGGCCCTGCCCAACGGCCCGGTTGGGCTGCGTCTCGAGCCGCGGCCACTGCCCACCGCGCGCCCGCTGTCCGCCCACAAGACCACGCTGCGCGCCGAGTACGACGCCGGGCTGCGCGCCGCCGAGGCGGCGGGCGCCTTCGACAGCCTGTTCTTCACGCCCGGGGGCCGGCTGGTCGAGGGCGGTCGCAGCAATGTCTTCGTGCGGCTCGACGGCCGCTGGCTCACGCCGCCGCTGACCGACGGCGCGCTGCCCGGCGTGATGCGCGGCCAGCTACTGGAGGATCCGGTCTGGGACGCGGCGGAGCGCTCGCTGACGCACGCCGACCTGCTGCGTGCCGAGGCCATCGCCGTCTGCAACGCGCTGCGCGGGGTCCTGCCGGCACGACTGATGTGATGAACCCCCCTCGTTGCGGCGGCTGGGCTCGCCGGTTCATGCCGCAGGGGTCGCGCGAAGCACGGTGGAGCCACTGAAATGCGCCTGGCGCTCTTCGACCTGGACCACACGCTGATCCCCTTCGACAGCGGCATGGCCTGGCTGCGCTTCCTGGCATCGCGCGAGCGCCTGCCGCCCGCGACCGCCGAGGTCTATCTCGACCGCTGCCGGGGTTACGTCGCGGGCGAGGTTGACGTGCGGGCGCTGCAACGCGCCCTGCTGCTGCCTTTGCGCGAAGTGGCCCGGATCGAGCTCGATGCCTGGCTGGCCGAGTTCGCCGTCGAGCTGCCGGCATCGCTGCCGGCCGCGGCGCGTGCGCTGGTCGACCGGCATCGCGAGGCCGGTGACCGGTGCTGCCTGGTCACCGCGACGCCGCGCTTCATCGCGCAGCGCTACGCCGCCGCCTTCGGCATCGACGAGGTGCTGGCCAGCGAGGCGCTGGCCGATTCGCACGGCCGGCTCACCGGCGAGATCGCCGGCCCGCCTTGCATCGGCGAGCACAAGCTGACGCGGGTGAAGGACTGGCTGCGCCTGCAGGACCTGTCGCTCGGCGGGCTGGAACGCAGCTGGTTCTACAGCGATTCGAGCGGTGACCTGCCGCTGCTGCGGGCCGTGAGCGTGCCGGTGGCGGTGCGCCCGGACCCCCGGCTGCGAGCCCTGGCCGAGCGCGAGGGCTGGACTGTGAGGATGCTGGACGGGACCGACGCCTGAGCGGCTACTGCGGGTGTCGCGCGCGCAGCTTGAGCATCAGCTTCAGGTACTCGAGCTTGACGTTGAGCAGCGTCAGCTCGTCGACGAGCGCCTTCCAGGCCGCCTGGTTGGAGTCGAAGGCCGCCAGCTGGGGCAGCGGGGTCGGCTTGGGCGGGATGGGGGCGTCCATGAGGTCGTCGGCGTGATTTCCTTCATGGTCGCGCC
>CAZTTC010000208.1:0-5231 GCA_964616015.1 uncultured Methylibium sp.
ACCCCCGTTGCGGCTTCGCCGCTCCCCCTCCAGGGGGCGCCGCTGGCGGCCCGGCGAAGCCGGTCCGCGGCGGCTGCTGGGCTCGCCGGTTCATGCCGCGGGGGTCGCGCACACCGCGGCGGAGCCACTGAGATGAACCACCCCCGTTGCGGCTTCGCCGCTCCCCCTCCAGGGGGCGCCGCTGGCGGCCCGGCAACGCCGGTCCGCGGCGGCTGCCGGGCTCGCCGGTTCATGCCGCTGGGGCGGCGCGAAGCGCGCTGGAGCCACTGACATGCTGATCCAGGTAGCGCGCGTGCTGGATGGCGTGCGGCTCGCGGCCTGCCGTGAGGCGCTGGCCGACGCCGACTGGGTCGACGGCCGCGTCACGGCCGGCCACCAGTCGGCTCGTGCGAAGGACAACGAGCAGCTGCCGGAGGTCTCGCCGCTCGCTCAGCGGCTCGGTGATGTGGTGCTGTCGGCGCTGGAGCGCAACGCGCTCTTCATGTCCGCGGCCCTGCCGCAGCGCGTCTATCCACCGCTCTTCAACCGCTACCGCGGCGGCCAGGCCTTCGGTGCGCATGTCGACAATGCCGTGCGCGCCGTCGCTGGCACGACGATCCGCCTGCGCACCGACCTGTCGGCCACACTGTTCCTCGCGGATCCGGCCAGCTACGACGGCGGTGAGCTGGTGATCGAGCACGCTTTCGGCCACGAGCGCATCAAGCTGCCGGCCGGCGACCTGGTGCTCTATCCGGCCTCCAGCCTGCACCACGTGACGCCGGTGACGCACGGCGAGCGGCTCGCGTCGTTCTTCTGGGTGCAGAGCCTGGTGCGCGACGACGGCCGGCGCCGGGTGCTGTTCGATCTGGACGTCGCGCTCCAGCGCCTGGGCGGCCGCGCGGGCAACGAGGCCGAGGTGCTGCAGCTGACGGGCGTCTATCACAACCTGCTGCGGTTGTGGACCGAGGTCTGAGGCGCGCGCCGATCGCGCGGCGGCTCAGCCGCGTCGGCGACGCTCGCCGTGGGCGGCACGGTCGCGGGTCTCGCGCGGCGCAACCGTGAGCTCGAGCCCCCAGGCCGTGCCGCAATCGGCCGGATCGGGGGCGGGCTTCTCGGCCACGCGGTCGACGCGCGCGACGCGCCAGCGCATCAGCAGTCGTTTCACGTGCAGGCTCATGTCCATGCCGGCAGTCTGCGCGGCCGCCGGCGTCGAGAGCGGCAAAGTAGCGGGGCTTTGGCGGCCCAGTTCGCCCGGCATCCGGGGCGTCAGCCGTCGCGCTGCGGTCCGGCGTGGCCGGCCTCGACGACGAAGCGCGCCTGGGTGCGGATGCGCGCCTGGGCCGGCACCGGGAAATCGGTCGCGCGCATCTCGGCGACGAGGCGCTGCGGCGTCAGATCGAGCAGCACGTAGCCGCGCTCGTCGCTGCGCGCGTGCAGCAGGTCGGGGTTGGTGCGACGCATCAGCGCGGTCGCCGTCTCCGACAGCCCGCGCGAGGTCAGCGAGCTGGTGACGATCTCGCTGGCCACCACCAGCGAGCGCTCGTCGTCCGGCACGGCACGCAGGCGCGCGGCGACGTGCCGGTGGACGTCGCCCCCCAGACAGACGACATTGCCCTGGGGCTGATCCGCGATGGCACGCAGCAGGCGCCGGCGCGCCTGCGGATAGCCGTCCCAGCCGTCGCTGAAGATGCTGCGCCCCAGCGGCGACTCCATGCCGCCCGGCGTGATCTGCGTGCCCTGGGCCAGCAGGCGCCAGCCGCTGCGGCTGCCCGCCAGCTGCTCCGCGAGCCAGCGTTCCTGCTCGGCGCCAAACATCGTGCGCGAAGGGTCGGCCAGTTCGTCGCAGGCCCGCATCACGCGGCCTCCGGCGATGCCGGGCGCGTTGCACGGCTGCAGCGAGCGGTACTGGCGGCCGTCCAGCGTCCACAGGTCGGCCAGCCGGCCCCAGCGATAGTGCTCGTGGATGCGCATCGCCGCGCCGACCGGCGCCATGCGCGGTGACACCGGCATGTGCTCGAAGTAGGCCTTGTAGGCCGCCGCGCGCAGGACCAGGAAGTCGCTCGGCGAGCGGTCCTCGAAGCGCGAGGCATCGCCGGCGTAGTCGTTCTCGACCTCGTGGTCGTCCCAGGTCAGCACCCAAGGATGGGCGGCATGCGCCGCGCGCAGGGACGGGTCGAGCTTGTAGGTGACGTGGCGCTGACGGTAACCGGCCAGGTCGGCCGGCAACAGGGCCTCGTGCGGCCGCACGCGGTAGCGCGCGTTGCTCGACTCGTAGATGTAGTCGCCGACGAACAGCACGAAGTCGATGTCGCGATCGCCGATCTCGCGATGCAGCGCGAACTCGCCCTGCTCGTAGTGCTGGCAGGACGCCAGCGCGATGCGCAGTCGATCGACCGGCGCGTCGACCGCCGGCGCGGTACGGGTGCGCCCCACCGGGCTGCGCGCATCGCCGGCACGGAAGCGATAGAAGTAGCGGCGGTCGGACGGCAGCCCGGCCACTTCGGCGTGCACGCTGTGCGCATGCTCGGGGCGCGCCAGCACCATGCCGCGGCGCAGTCCTGTCGTGAAGGCCTCGTCCTCGGCCAGTTCCCAGTGCACTTCGATCGCGGCGTCGGGCAGGCCCCCTAGCGGCTCGCGCGGGCGCGGCGCGAGCCGGGTCCACAGCAGCACGCTGTCGGGCGTCGGCATGCCGCTTGCAATACCGAGCGTGAAGGGATCGTCGCCCGAGGCCGGCAGGCGCTCGACGCGGTCGCTGCCCAGGCCGGGGCCGAACAGCGCCCCCAGGGCCAGCGCCGCAGCACCGCCCCCGACGCGAGCAAGCAGGAGGCGGCGGTCCATGGTCCCGAGGATTGTGCCCGCCGGGTCCGGGCCGACCGCGCGGGGGTGGGGACCGCGGGCAGCTTTCGGTCACGATTTCCCCACTCGGAACGATTGGAGCCCCGAGGCCTGTGGTCTAGGCTACTTGCATGGAGTTGCAATGCGCAGGAGCAAGGGCATGAACCACCTCTCGCTGCAAGCCTTGACCTGGGGCACGGTGGGCGCTGCGATCGCCAGCGCGATGCTGCTGGCCGTCGCCGGCGACGAGCATGCGGCCGCCCTGCGCTACGAGCCTCCCTCGGCCGGTCCGCACCCGGCCCCGCGGCTGCTGCCGGGTCCACGCCCGGAGTCGCCGTCGCTGCGCCAGGCGCGCCCGGCCGGGTCGGCGCCGTCGGAGCGCCCCCAGCGCCCCTGAGGCGCTGGCGCTCAGCCGCCCAGCGCCGCCCGCGCGCCGCGCATCAGGGCGGCGCCCACCTCGTCGAGCCGGGCCGCACGTGCCGTCGCCGCGCCTTCGCCGCCGAGCTTCCACTGGTGCCAGTGCAGCGCAACCTCGATCGCCACGTCGGGCCGCAGGCGCAGCAGCTCGCCGCGCGCGAGCCGCTCGCGCACCTGCAGCTCGGGCACGACGCCGATGCCCCAGCCCAGCACCGCGGCATGCACATAGGCTTCGGACGAGGGCACGAAGCGTTCCTCCAGTCGCGGCGCCTTCACCCCGAAAGCCCGCGACACCCACAGCGCCTGCATGTCGTCCTTGCGGTTGAAGACGAGGAAGGGCACCCGGGCGAAGTTGCCGCGGTGCAGCCCGGCGGTCGCATCGCCACCCAGATGGCGCCCGACGAAGCCCGGGCTCGCGACCGCGATGTAGGGCATCACGCCCAGCGACTCGACGCGGCAGCCGCGCAAGGCCTGCGGCACCGTCGACACGCAGCCCAGCACCTGGCCCTGGCGCAGCCACTCGTGGGTGAAGTCCTGGTCGTCGACGATCAGCTCGAGGCCGAACCCATCCTGCAGCCCCTGCTGCACCAGCGCGTCCAGCGCCGGCAGCACCCAGGTCGCCAGGCTGTCAGCGTTGACGGCGATCGGCAACCGCGCCTGACCGCGAACCTGCTCGCCCAGCTCGCGCGCCACATCGGCCCGCATCGCCTGCAGCTGACGCGCAAAGCGCAGCAGCACCTTGCCCGGCTCGGTGAGGCGCAAGGGCCGCGAGCGCACCACCAGCAGCTGCCCGACCTGCGCTTCGAGCGCCCGCAGCCGCTGCGACACGGCTGACTGCGTGATCGACAGGCGCTGCGCCGCACGCTCGAAGCTGCCGTCGTCGGACAGCGCGGCCAGGCAGTCCAGGGCGGCGGGGTCGAGGTCCTGCATGGTGGCTCCGGGGCGGTCGATCTGAATATCAGTCGTCCTAATATAAGACGAAGAACTTGAATCTCGCTTCACTCGCACCCGTGCGCTGAACACAATCCCGACATGGATGTGACCTCGCAGCTGCTCACGCCAGCCGTCCCGGCAGCGTTGCTGCAGGGCGGGCTGATGATGGCCGGGCTGATCGTCGCGATCGGCGCGCAGAACGCGCTGGTGCTGCGCCAGGGCGTGATGCGCGCGCACGTGCTGCCGGTGGTGGCGCTGTGCACCGTGTCGGACTGGTTGCTGGTCGCGGTGGGCGTGTTCGGCCTGGGCGCGCTGATCGCGAACCAGCCGCTGCTGATGGAGGCGTTCCGCTACGGCGGCGCGGCCTTCCTGGCCGGCTACGGCGCGCTGGCCGCGCGACGCGCCTGGCTCGGCCAGCCGGGCGGGCTGCAGCTGGCCGGTCGCGGCGGCTCGCTGGCCGGTGCGCTGAGCAGCGCGCTGGCCATGACCTATCTGAATCCCCACGTCTACCTCGACACCGTGGTGCTGGTCGGCGGTGTCGGCGCCCGGCACGAAGGTGCGGCGCGCCTGGCCTTCGTGGCCGGCGCCTGGTTCGCATCGGCAGCGTGGTTCGCGGTGCTGGGCTTCGGGGCGGCCGGCGCCGCGCGCTGGCTGGGCCGACCGTCGGTCTGGCGCGCCATCGACGCGCTGGTCGCGGTGGTGATGTGGACGGTGGCGCTGCAGTTGTTGGCGGCCCCATGGCGGTCCGCTTGAGTAGGAGCGAAACATGAAAGTCGTCGTCCTGGGGGCCGGCATCGTCGGCGTCAGCACTGCCTGGTACCTGCTGGAGCAGGGCCACGAGGTGACGGTGGTCGATCGGCAGCCCGACGCGGCGCTGGAGACCAGCTTCGCCAACGGCGCGCAAATCTCGGTCAGCTTCTGCGAGCCCTGGGCCCACCCCGACGCGCCGCTGAAGGTGCTGAAGTGGCTGGCGCGCGACGACTCGCCGCTGCTCTTTCGCCCCAGGCTCGATCCCTGGCAGTGGCGCTGGGGCCTGGCCTTCCTGACCCAGTGCACCGACGGCGCCT
>CAZTTC010000209.1:0-5226 GCA_964616015.1 uncultured Methylibium sp.
GACGGCGTGGCCTCGCAGCACCTGCAGATCGAGGCGATGAAGCTCGCCTTCGCCGACACCTACCGCTACGTCGCCGAGCCGGCGAGCATGGAGGTGACGGCCGAGCAGCTGCTGGACGACGGCTACCTGGCCAGCCGCGCGAAGCTGATCGACCCGAAGCGGGCCCAGGACTTCGGCGCCGGCAATCCCGTCAAGGGAGGCACCATCTACCTCACCGCGGCCGACGAGTCCGGGATGATGGTCAGCTTCATCCAGAGCAACTACATGGGCTTCGGCTCCGGCGTGGTGGTGCCGGAGTACGGCCTGTCGCTGCAGAACCGCGGCCACGGCTTCAGCCTCGGCGCACGCAGCGCCAACGTCGTCGCACCCGGCAAGCGGCCCTTCCACACCATCATCCCGGCCTTCCTGACCGATGCCGACGGTGCGCCGCGCATGAGCTTCGGCGTGATGGGCGCGAACATGCAGCCCCAGGGGCACCTGCAGACCCTCGTGCGCATGGTCGACTACGGCCAGCCGCCGCAGGCCGCCTGCGACGCGCCGCGCTGGCGCTACAACGCCGGGCTCGAGATCAACGTCGAGGCCGGCATGGCCCCGGCCGCAGTCCGCGGCTTGGCGGAACTGGGCCACCGCATGGAAGTCATCCAGGACAGCTACCAGGACTTCGGGGCCGGCCAGTTCATCTGGCGCCTCGGCGACCCGGGCAGCGAGGGCTACGTCGCCGCCAGCGATCCGCGGCGCGACGGGCAGGCGGCGGGGTTCTGAACGCGCCCGCCGTGCGCTTGCCCTGGGCCGGCCTGGCGCTGGCGATCGCCGGCGCCATCGCCTTCTCCGGCAAGGCCATCGTCGCCAAGCTGCTGTACCGCCACGGTCTCGACGCGGTGACGGTGCTGTTCTTCCGCATGCTGTTCGCGCTGCCGTTCTTTCTGGCGATGGCCTGGTGGGCCAGCCGCGGCAAGGCGCCGCTGAGCGCGCAGGACAAGCGCATGGTGGTGCTGCTGGGCGTGACCGGCTACTACCTGGCCAGCTTCCTCGACTTCCTGGGTCTGCAGTACATCAGCGCCAGCCTCGAGCGGCTGATCCTCTACCTGAACCCGACCCTGGTGCTGGCGATCAGCGTCGTGATGTTCAAGCAGCGGGTCGGCGCGCGGCAGCTCGCGGCGATCGGCATCAGCTACGCCGGCGTGGCGCTGGTGTTCGGGCACGAGCTCGGCTTCCAGGGGCCGGACGCGGCCCTCGGCGCGACGCTGGTGTTCGCCAGCGCGGTGAGCTATGCGGTCTACCTGGCCTACAGCGGCGCGGTGGTGCAGCGCCTGGGCTCGCTGCGCCTGGTGGGGCTGGCCAGCACGGTGGCCTGTGCCTTGTGCATCGTCCAGTTCTTCGTGCTGCGCTCCGTCGAGGTCGCCCTCGCGGTGCCGCCGGCGGGGGTCTGGCTGTCGGTGCTGAACGCGACCGCGTGCACGGTGGCGCCGGTGCTGATGGTGATGATGGCGATCGAGCGCATCGGCTCGACGCTGACCGCGCAGACCGGCATGGTCGGCCCGATGAGCACGCTGCTGATGGGCGTGGTGCTCCTCGGCGAGCCCTTCACCCCGTGGATCGCCGCCGGGACGCTGCTGGTGCTGGTGGGCATCTGGCTGCTGGCGCGGGCGCGCTGACCACTTAGCATCCGCTCTTGTCGACGAGGGGCAGGCCATGGACTTCGGGATCGCAGGACGCTGGGCCCTGGTGTGCGCCGCGAGCAAGGGCCTGGGCCGCGGCTGCGCGCAGGCGCTCGCGGGCGAAGGCGTGAACCTGGTCGTCACCGCGCGCGGCGCCGGCGCGCTGGAGGCGACCGCGCGCGAGCTGCGCGCGATCCGCGCCGGCATCGAGGTGCGCGCGGTCGCGGGCGACATCGCCACGCCCGAGGGACGGGCCGCGGCGCTGGCGGCGTGCCCGCAGGTGGACATCCTGGTCAACAACGCCGGCGGGCCGCCACCCGGCGACTTTCGCGACTGGGACCGCGACGCCTGGATCCGCGCGCTGGACGCGAACATGCTCGCGCCGATCGAGCTGATGAAGGCCGTGGTCGATCCGATGATGTCGCGCGGCTTCGGGCGCATCGTCAACATCACCTCGGCGGCGGTGAAGGCGCCGATCGACATCCTCGGCCTGTCGAACGGCGCGCGCTCGGGCTTGACCGGCTTCGTGGCAGGACTTGCGCGCAAGACCGTGGCGCGCAACGTCACGATCAACAACCTGCTGCCCGGCCCCTTCGACACCGACCGGCTGAAGGCGACGATGGCCGGTGCCGCGCAGGCCGCCGGCAAGCCGATCGAGGAGGTGATGGCGCAGCGCGCGCTGCAGAACCCGGCGCGGCGCTTCGGCACGGCGGCCGAGTTCGGCGCGGCCTGCGCCTTCCTGTGCAGCGCCCAGGCCGGGTTCATCACGGGGCAGAACCTGCTGATGGATGGGGGTGCCTACCCGGGGACGTTCTGATGAGCGCGAGCTACACCCTCTACGGCGCCGACGGCTCGGGCTCGGCCGCCGTGGAAGTGGCGCTCGACTGGACCGGCGCGCGCTGGGCACGCATCGATGCCGCGTCCTGGGAGCCGGGGCCGGGGCTGGAGGCGCTGAAGCGCGTCAACCCGCTGGCGCAGATCCCGACGCTGCTGCTGCCCGACGGAACGGTGATGACCGAGAGTGCCGCGATCCTGACGCACCTGGGCCTGGTCCACCCGCGCAGCGGGCTGCTGCCGTCCGATGCCGGCGCGCGTGCCCGCACGCTGCGCGGCCTGGTCTACGTGGTGGCCAACTGCTATGCGGCCATCGGCGTCATCGACTTTCCCGAGCGCTGGCTCGCCGGCCAGCCGCGGCAGGTGACGCGCGACCGCCTGCGCCAGGGCAGCCGTCAGCGGCTGCACGCGCTGTGGGACGCCTTCGCCGATCAGTTCGGCGACGGCGATCCCTTCCTCGGCGGGGCGGCGCCGGATGCGCTCGACCTGCTGGCCACGGTGGTGTCCAAATGGTCGGGCACGCGTCAGCACCTGGCGAGGTCGCGGCCGGCCTTCTTGACGTTGCTCAAGCGGGTGGAGTCGCACCCGCGTGTGGCGCCGGTGTTCGACCGGCACTGGCCCCGACGACCCTGAGGCGCGCCGCGGCGCGTCAGCCGCGGGCGGCGACCCAGGCCTCGAAGGCCCTGGCCGGCAGCGGCTCGCCGACCAGCATCCCTTGCAGCTCGTCGCAGCCGAGCTGCCGCAGGAAGTCGCGCTGGGCCTCGGTCTCGACCCCTTCGGCGATCACCGCCAGCTCGAGGCTGTGACCCAGCTGCACGATGGCGCGGACGATCGCGCAGGCGTCGGCCCGCTGGGGCACGTCGCGCACGAAGGAGCCGTCGATCTTGACCTTGTCGATCGGCAACTCCTTCAGGTGGCCGAGCGATGAGTAGCCGGTGCCGAAGTCGTCCACCGACAGCCGGATTCCCAGCGCCTTGAGCCGCGCGAGCGCTGCCTTCACCTCGTCGAGGTCGTCCATCAGCATGCGTTCGGTCAGTTCGAGCTCGAGCCAGTCGCCGCAGGCCTGCTCTTCGTCCAGCAGGCGTGTCAGGCCTTCGACGAAGCCGTGCTGCTGGAATTGCACGTTCGACAGGTTGACCGACACCGGCATCGTCAGGCCCAGGTCGGCGCGCCATCGCTTCGCGCAGCGCAGCGCTTCGCGCAGCACCCACTGGCCGATCGGCAGCATCAGGCGACGCTCCTCGGCCACCGGCACGAAGTGCTCGGGCAGCAGCAGGCCGCGGCTCGGGTGGCGCCAGCGGATCAGCGCCTCGACGCCGACCAGCCGCCCGGTGCTGGCGTTGAGCTGCGGCTGGTAGTGCAGCTCGAAGGCCTGGGCCTCGAGCGCCTGCGCCAGCTCGCTCTCGACGACCAGCGCGTCGTAGGCGGCGGTGGCGAGCGTGCGGTCGAAGAACTGGACATTGGCGCGGCCGCGCGACTTGGCGAGGTACATCGCGGCGTCGGCGTGCTGGATCAGCTCGTCGGGCGTGCGGCCATGCTCCGGGAAGAGGGCCACACCGATGGACGGCGAGACCGAGATCGGCCGGCCGGCCACGTCGAGCGGCGCCTCGATGGCGGTCAGCAGCTTGCCCGCCACCTGCTCGATCACGGCGCGGTCGGTGACGCCGGCGATCATCACCATGAATTCGTCGCCACCGAAGCGCGCCACCAGGTCGTCGCCACGCAGACAGGACAGGATGCGCGCCGTGACCGTCTTGAGCAGCAGGTCCCCGGCCAGGTGGCCGAGCGAGTCGTTGACGCGCTTGAAGTGATCGAGGTCGATGAACAGCAGCGCGATCTGCGCGTCGCCGGCGCGGTGCGAGGCGGTGCGCTGCTCGAGCTGCTGCACGAAGGACAGGCGGTTGGGCAGGCCGGTCAGCGCGTCGTGGTGGGCCAGGTGGTGGATGCGCGCTTGCGCCGCCACGCGCTCGCGGATGTCGCGCACGACGACCAGGCGCAGCTTCTCGCCGCCGCGCTCGATCGAGCGTGTGATCAGCTCGACGGGGATGCGCTGGCCCTGCTTGCCGAGCGCCATGCTCTCGAAGCTGGTCTCGGCGCCGGCGGCCAGCACGCGCTGGGCCTTGTCGATGTGGTCGGGGGCCAGGAACTCCGAGGTGCGGCGCCCGATGACTTCCCTGGGCGAGTAGCCGGTCAGCTCGCAGATCGGCCCGTTGACGTCGAGCACGGTGCCGTCGCGGTGGAACAGGATGCCCTCGGCGCTGGCGTCCATGAACTTGGCCAGGCGCTCCTCCGACTCGCGCACCGCGCGCTCGGCCAGGCGGTGCTTGGTGATGTCGGTGACGCGCACGAAGGCGCCATAGAGCTCGCCCTGCTCGCCCAGGTTGGGCAGGACGTCGACCTCGAGCCACTGCAGGCGGCCGGCGGCGTCGGCCAGCTCGCGCTCGTAGGAGACCTGGCGCCGCGTCGCGACCACGGCCTCGATGTAGGGGCGGATCTGCTGCCAGCCTTTCTCGCCGACGATCTCGGCCGCGGTGCGACCGAGGATGTTCTCGGTGGTCCAGCCCAGGGCCTGCGCGTAGTGCCGGTTGGCGAAGGTGCAGCGGAAGTCCTTCAGCTCGTAGTAGGCGATCAGCGCCGGCACGTTGTCGGCCAGCACGCGCAATTGCGTGGTCTGCTCCAGCAGCGCCAGCTCGACCTGCTTGCCGGCGCTGATGTCGTGCAGCGAGCACAGGCA
>CAZTTC010000210.1:0-5212 GCA_964616015.1 uncultured Methylibium sp.
TCGAGCGTGCCGTCGGTCAGGAAGCCGGCGCCGACCAGCGGCACGGTCTTGTTCAGGCCCGCGGCCGCGTAGTCCTTGACGAACTTCACCGCGCCGCCACCGGCGAAGAAGGTGTAGACCACGTCGGGCTTGGCCGCGGCGATCTCGGTCAGCAGGGCCTGGAACTCGACACCGGGGAAGGGCAGGTTCAGCTCCTTCATCACCGTGCCGCCGCCTTTCTCGAAGGCCTCCTTGAAGCCGGCCACCGACTCGTCACCGGCCGCGTACTTCCAGGTGATGGTCATGGCCTTCTTGTAGCCCTTCTTCACCGCGACCTCGCCCATCGCGTAGGCGGGCTGCCAGTTGCTGAAGGAACTGCGGAAGATGTTGGGCCCGCACATCGGGCCGGTGACGGCGCCGGCGCCGGCGTTGGGCACGATCAGCAGGGTGTTGTTGTCCTTGGCGGCCTTGGCCATCGCCATCACGACGCCGGAGTGCACGGTGCCGACCAGCACGTCGACGTTGTCGCGCTTGATCAGCTTGTTGACGTTGTCGGTGGCCTTGGCGGGGTCGGACTCGTCGTCGACCTTGACGAACTCGATCTCGCGGCCGCCGAGCTTGCCGCCCTGCTCCTGCACGTGCAGTCGAAAGCCGTTCTCGATGGCGACGCCGAGGGCCGCGAAGGTGCCGGTGTAGGGCAGCATGAAGCCGACCTTCAGCTTGCCGCCGGCCTGGGCGTGCGCGGCGAGCGGGGCGGCGAGGGCAAGTGCCGTGGCCAGGGCGAGGGGGGCGAACGAACGGCGGCGGGGCATGGTGGGGTCTCCTGTTGTCAGTGTCGGGGCGTTGCGGGATGCAGGAACTGCGCGGCCGCGCTGATCACGGCCTGCGGCTGGTCTCGATGGGGGGAGTGTCCGCAGTCGGGGAGCTTGAGCAATCGGCACTGTCCCTCAGGCAGGGCGGCGGCGATGCCGTCGATCTGGGCCATCGTGCCGTACTCGTCGTCCACGCCCTGCACAGCCAGCACCGGGCAGCGGATCGCCGGCAGGTCGGCCGCCAGGTTCCAGTCGCGGAAGGCCGGGTCCAGCCAGATGTCGTTCCAGCCCCAGAAGGCCGACTCGGGGTCGGCATGGTGGCGCGCGAGGCGGCCGCGCAGGTCGGTGCTGAGGTAGGTCTCGCGCGTCGCGGCGATGCTGTCGACGGACTCCTGCTCGACCAGGATGTGCGGGGCCAGCACCATGCAGCGTTCGACGCCGTGCGGCGCCGCGGCGGCGTGGATCAGCGCGATCGAGCCGCCGTCGCTGTGGCCGAAGAGCGCGTAGCGCGGCGGGGCGCCCAGCGCGGCCAGCAGCACCGGCAGCACCCCGCGCGCCTGGCTGTGCATGAAGTCGGGCGCCCAGTGCTCGTCGGCCGGCCGCGGCGTGGACCGGCCGTAGCCGGGGCGCGAGTACACCAGCCCGCGGTGGCCCGTGGCCTCGCACAGCTGCGCGGGAAAGTCGCGCCACATCGATACCGAGCCCAGGCCCTCGTGCAGGAACACGAGCCACGGCCCGTCGGCCGGCCCGACGAAGACGTGCTCGATGTCCAGCGGCCGGCCGTCGACCTCGATGCGGACGCGCTGCGTCACGCGGCCGCCTCGCGCTCGCGCAGCTTGAAGCGCTGGATCTTGCCGGTGGCCGTCTTCGGCAACTCGGCCAGGAACTCGATGCGGCGTGGGTACTTGTAGGGCGCCAGCTTGTCCTTGACGAAGGCCTTGAGCGCGGCTTCCATCTCCGCGCCGGCGGTCTGCCCGGGCTTGAGCACGACGTAGGCCTTGGTCTTGGTCAGGCCGTCGTCGTCGACGATGCCGATCACCGCGGCCTCGAGCACGGCCGCGTGCTGGATGAGCGCCGCCTCGACCTCGAAGGGCGAGACATACAGGCCGCTGACCTTGAGCATGTCGTCGCTGCGGCCGGCGTAGGTGTAGATGCCGTGCGCGTCGCGGCTGTACTTGTCGCCGCTGCGCGTCCAGCCGCCCTGGAAGGTGGACTGCGACTTCTCGCGCTGGCTCCAGTACATCAGCGCTGCACTCGCCCCGCGGATGTAGAGGTCGCCGACCTCGCCGTCGGGGACCGGGCCGTCGTCGCGATCGTCATCCCGGCGCAGCTCGACCTCGTAGCCCGGCACCGGGCGGCCGCTGGTGCCGTAGTGCACGTCCCCCGGCGCATTGGACAGGAAGATGTGCAGCATCTCGGTCGAGCCGATGCCGTCGAGGATGTCGCAGCCGAAGTGCGCGGCGAAGCGTTCGCCGATCTCCTTGGGCAGGGCCTCGCCGGCCGAGGTGCAGACGCGCAGCGCTACCTCGTTGCGCTGGGGCAGGTCGGGCGCGGCCAGCATGCCGGCGTAGAGCGTGGGCACGCCGTAGAAGACCGTCGGGCGGTGCTGCTTCAGACGCTGGAAGACCGCGGCCGGCGTCGGCCGCTCGGCCATCAGCACGGTCGTGGCGCCGGCCGACAGCGGGAAGCTCAGGCCGTTGCCCAGGCCGTAGGCGAAGAACAGCTTGGCGGCCGAGAACACGAGGTCGCTCTCGCGCAGCTGCAGCACCTGCTTGGCGTAGGTCTCGACCGTCCAGTACGGATTGGCGTGGGTGTGGACCGTGCCCTTGGGGCGGCCGGTGGAGCCGGACGAGTACAGCCAGAAGGCGATGTCGTCGGCCGCGGTGTCGGCGGCGGTGGCCGCGGGCGCGGCGGCCAGCATCGACTCGAAGCTGCGCGCACCGGCCGGCAGCGCATCGACGGGGCGCGACACCACCAGCTGGCGCAGCTCGTGTGGGCCGAGCTCCATCGCGGCCTGCAAGGTCTTGAGAAGCGCGCCCGACACCAGCGCCGCCTGCGAGCGGCTGTGCGACAGCATGTAGGCATAGTCGGCCGCGGTCAGCAGGGTGTTGACGCAGACCGGCACCACCCCCGCATGCAGGCAGCCGAGGAAGGCGACCGGCCAGTCGATGGCGTCCAGCATCAGCAGCAGCACGCGCTCCTCGCGGCGCAGGCCCAGGTCGGCCAGGCCCGAGGCGAAGCGCTGCACGCGCTCGGCCAGTTCACCGTAGCTCAGCGGGCCGGTGTCGTCGATGTAGGCCGCCTTGCCGGCCCGGCCGGCGTTGAGCGCGAGCACATGGGCAGCGAAATTGAAGCGCTCCGGCGGCGCGGTGGGTCGCTGACTCATGGGAGCTCCTGGGCTGGCACGGCTCAAGTCCACGAACGGGCCTTGAATCGAAGTGGCATTGACATGAAAATTAGCGCACGCCTTGACCTTCGTCAAGCAGTATAGTGCATGTTCTGGGGTAAACACCTGCGATGGATCGTCCTCTGACCGACATGCCAGCCGCCGGCAGCGAGGCCGTCCCAGGCCCCGAACCCACCGACGAGCGCGCGCCCTTCCTGGTTGCGCTGGGCGAGCGGGTGCGCATGCTGCGCGCCCGCAAGGGGCTGACGCGCAAGGGCCTGTCGCAGGGCGCCGGCGTGTCCGAGCGGCACCTGGCGAACCTGGAGCTGGGCGTGGGCAACGCGTCGATCCTGGTGCTGCGCCAGGTGGCGCTGGCGCTGGACTGCTCGCTGGCCGAGCTGCTGGGCGACGAGACCACGGCCTCGCCCGAATGGCTGCTGATCCGCGACCTGCTGGCCGGCCGCTCCGACCCCGAGCTGCAGCGCGCTCGCCTGGCGCTGACGCCACTGTTCGGCGGCGGCGCCCCCGCGGCGGCCAACCGGCAGCGTCGCATCGCACTGGTCGGCCTGCGCGGCGCCGGCAAGTCCACCCTGGGCCAGATGCTGACCGACGAGCTGAACGTCGCCTTCGTGGAGCTGAACCGCGAGATCGAGCGCGTGGCCGGCTGCTCGCTGAGCGAGATCCACAACCTCTACGGTCCCAACGCCTACCGTCGCTACGAGCGCCGCGCGCTCGAGGAGACGATCGAGCTCTACCCCGACGCGGTGATCGCGACGCCGGGCGGCATCGTCTCGGACCCCGCCACCTTCGGTCTGCTGCTGACGCATTGCTTCACGGTCTGGCTCCAGGCCTCGCCCGAGGACCACATGCAGCGCGTCATCGCCCAGGGCGACCTGCGGCCGATGGCCGGCAACAGCGGCAACCAGGAGGCGATGGACGACCTGCGCCGTATCCTCGCCGGCCGCGCCGCCTTCTATGGCAAGGCCGACCTGAGCTTCGACACCAGCGGCCTGGTGCTGGCCGAGGCCTATGCGGGCTTGAGCGATGCGTTGAAGGTGGCGTTGGCGAAGGCCGCTCGTCGCTGATTGTTTGGAGCGGGCAGCGAAGCGGGCTGGGGCGCTGTACGGAGCTCGTGTCCCCCGGGACGGGCTGCGCCCGTCCCTCCTCCTTTACCTCGCTCCGTACAGCGCCCCAGCCCGCTTCGCTTCGGCACCGCCCAGGGTGTTCCCCGGATCGCAAGGCTCAGGTGCTCGACCGCTGAGGGCGATGGGTGACCAGCGCAGTGAAGTAAAGGAGGAGGCCGGCGCAGCCGGCCGGGGGACATGAACGAAGCTGGTCGCCCGTCGTCCTCGGGGCGCTCACAAGCATGCACGATAGTGCATTAGTGGAATCAGCGGTCGAAAGCCTCCGCGACCGTCATGACCCGCCCGGTCTCGCCGGCCTCGTAGCCGACCAGCGAAGCCACCGACGAGCGGTAAGCCGGCGACTGCATCAGCGCCAGCACCGTCTTCATTGCCGGCTGCGACTGGGCCGACTTGTTGAGCGCGAAGAAGTAGCGCTCCTTCACCAGCGGGATGAAGGGCAGGCCGAAGCGCTGGGCCGCGGTCTGCACGCCGATGCCGACGTCGGCCATGCCGCTGGCGATGTAGGCGGCCACGGCGGCGTGGGTGAACTCGGTGCTGTCGTAGCCGCTGACTTCGGTCGGCTTCACGCCGGCCTTGCCGAGCAGCAGCTCGGTCAGCATGCGTGTGCCCGAGCCTTCGGGGCGGTTGACGAAGCGCACGTCGGGCCGCTGCAGGTCGGCCAGCGCGCGGATGCGCTTGGGGTTGCCCGGTGCGACGAACAGGCCCTGGGTGCGCACCGCGAGGTGCACGAGGCTGTGGCCCTGCGGCTTGAGCCACTGCATGTAGCGCTTGGCGGCCGAGGCCTCGAACTCGCCGATCGGCACGTGGAAGCCGGCCAGGTCGCACTCGCCGCGCGCCAGCGCCGACACCGACTCGAAGCTGTTGCGGTAGCGCAGCTCGACCGACAGCGA
>CAZTTC010000211.1:0-5206 GCA_964616015.1 uncultured Methylibium sp.
CCGTACTGCGCTTCAATGCGCGCACCTCGGGACGGGGAAGTCCCTTTCATTCGTTGGGCGTCAGGGCCACGTAGTAGGTGATCGTCCCGAGTCATTTTCCAACGCGCGCCAATCAACGGCTGGCAAACTTACCGCAGCGGCGCCCTCAACAGTCGGCGAACCGCGAGCAGCACCAACCAATGGAACCGGCCAATCATGCCCAAAGATCTCACTCTCTTCTGTCCAATCGTTCGAAGCGGCAGGCGTGACCTTGCGGTCGGTGCTGCCGGAAGGGTTATCGGCGACAAGCGCTGTGGGGGTGACCCGGGGTGCCATGTTGGGCGATCAATCTCTGCGCAAGGCTGGCTGGGGAAGTCGTTTCGTCAAGACCGCGTGCGCGTCTTCAGGCTGGCAGCGCGCCGGCTGGCAGCGTGAAGGTCTGGCGGTCGGTCTTCTTGTTCATGCGCACGGCCTCGCCGTAGGCGGCGTGATCGCGCAGGCAGGCATAGCAGATGCGCGCAAGCTTGTTGGCCAGCGCGCAAGTGGCCTTGTTGTGGTTCGTGCGGGCCTGCACTGCCAGCGCCCAGGCGCGCAGGCCCTCGACGTTCTTGCCCGCATTGCGCGCCGCAGTGGCCGCGCGCAGCACGCTCCTGGCGCCGTGCGTGAGCAGCATGCGCAAGTACATGTCGCCCTGCTTGCTGATGCGCCCGAGTTTGCGTCGGTTGCCCGACGAACTCTCCTTGGGCGTCAGGCCGAACCAGCTCGCGAAGTGGCGCGCGTCCTCGAAGTGCGTCACATCGCCGGACGTCGCCGCCACCATCGCCGTGGCGGTGAGCAGGCCCACGCCGGGGATGCTCAGCAGCGTGGTGCAGGCCGGGCTGCGGCGCACCAGGGCGGCCAGTTCGCGCTCGAGCGCGCCGATACGCGCTTCCAGCAGCCGCACCTCCTCGACCAGCAGTACGCAAGTCTGGCGCCTCCAACAACCGCCTTGTTCGAGCCCCTTGCGGGCGAGCCCAGGCCAGCAGAAGTTCGGAGCGCAGCGACCGGGGCGCTCAGTCCAGATGGCTGGCGTTCGGGCCCTTTGCTTTGGTTACTTTCATTTGGGCCTGCAAATGAAAGTGACTCGCCCGCCGGGGCGAGACCCGGCGCGCCCTCCCGCGGCCAGCGGGCAGCGGCCAGTCGGCCTCAGATCGACAGCAAGCGCCTGCGCTTCTGCGTCTGATCGATGTACTTCTGCAGCGCCCGCTCGCCGTCGCCGCCCAGCTTGACCATCTCGCAGCCCAGGCGTGCGCCCTTGGACTCGTGGTGCAGCTGCGTGATGTGGTGGATGATGAGGTCGGTCTGCAGCCGCGTGTCGCCGTCCAGCTCGACCAGCACCTGCGCCACGCGCACGCCGGGCTCGATGGGCGGCACGTCGTCGGGCAGGAAGAGGGCAACGCCGCCGATGCTCACGTCCAGCACGCGCAGCGACAGCTGCATGTCGGGCAGCGCCGGGTGGCGCAGGGTGGCGGTCGGGCGGGTGTTGAGCATCGGCCTCACGCGAAAGCTCGAGCGGCGCTGGAAGCGGTAGACCTCACGCGGGAAACGCGCGTTGAGCGCGCTGTTGCGGCCGTTGTGCACCAGCACCAGGTCGTGCAGGTCGAACTGCAGCTTGATGCTGTCGAGGTAGCAAACCGCCACCACCTCGTCGGTCTCCAGCAGGTGCTGGAGCCTCACGTCGTTGGCGTCGGCGCTCAGGCAGACGATGCCGCGCTGCGCGTCGATGGCCCAGACGGTGCTCGTGGTGCCGGCGCCGTCGGGGGCGCTGAGGTTGAGCAGCACGTTGCCGTCGGCGCACTGCTTCAGCAGGCTCAGCACCTCGGCCGGCGAGCCGACGCGGAACTCGTCCAGCCCGGCGGGCGAGCCGCTCATCGCCGACAGCGGCATCGGCAGCGTTTCCTGGCTCATGGGGGGGCGCGGCTCCGGCGGGAAGTGGGTCGTGCGTGTCGCTGCGTGTGCGGCTCAGTGCAGCACGCGCGGCTTGCCGGCCATCAGTTGATCCAGCTCCTCGAGCCAGGGTTCGGCCAGGTGACGGATCTGGGCGTCGTTGACGAGGATGCGCTTCATGATGCGGCTCTTGAGCTGGCGCTCGTCCTGGCCCAGCGCCTGCGTGCCGGCGGCGGTCTTGAGCTGCGCGATCAGCATTGCGCAGGCGCCTTCCAGCTTGACGACGCGGTCCCAGTCGCCGCCGCGGGCGGCCTCGAGCATCTGCTCGCTGGCCTGCTCGATCGCCTCGTAGTGTTGCAACAAGGTCGTGCTCACGTTGTTGACTCCCAGTCCGACCCGGTGGCAGATCACCGACGGGCCGCGGCCGCGTCGACCTGGGGGCGGATCGCCGCCCAGGCCTCGCGCAGCGGCTCGATCAGGCGCACGCACTCCTCGATGGCCGACTCGTCGTTGCGCAGGTTGGCTTGCGTCAGGCGCAGGCCGAGGTAGGCATAGAGCTCGCCCAGGTGGCCGGTCAGCTCGCCGCCGGCGGGGCTGAGCGCGGACTTCAGGCCTTCGTCGATGATGCGCACGGCGCGGGTCAGCTCGCTGCCCTTGCGGGCGATGTCACCCTGGCGCAGCGCAGCGCGGGCCAGGGCCAGCGTCTCCAGCAGGCCGTCGTAGAGCATCGCGACCAGTTGGTGCGGCGAGGCGCCGTCGATGCCGGTCTGGACCCCCACTTGCCGGTAGGCGTGGCTGGAGGCTTGCGAGCGTGACGTCATGGGGGCGGCGGTGGCGGCGAACATGGCGAGGCGACGGGTTCGAGTGGTTGCTGGATGTTTATCGGCCATCCATTCCGTCAGCTTGAGCCGCCCCGCAGGGGCATTTACCGGTCAATTCGCGGCGCCACCGTCAGGTGGGCTTCCGGTTCCACTGCGCGACCTGCGAGTTCACGTAGCCGGACAGGGCGCTGAGCTGGCCCATCTGGGTGTCGAGCGCGGTGTACTGCTTGAGCAGGCGGTCCTGCACGCGCAGCACGCGCTCCTCGAGCTTCTCCTGGTCCTTCTCGTTGCGCTTGAGCGAGGCCTTCAGGCCGTCGCTGCGCGTCGTCAGCGTGCCGGCGCTGCCGACGATCTGGTCGATCATGGTGCGGAAGCGCTCGCCGAAGCCGACGTTGGCGGGCACGTTGGCGTCGCTGTTGCTGAACAGGCGCGCCAGCTCGGGCAGCTGGTCCAGCCCGGCGTCGAGCTTCTTGTTGTCGATCGAGATGGAGCCGTCGCGCTGCACGTTGAAGCCGACCGCCGACAGGCTGGTCAGCGTGGTGCTGGCGCCGCTGGTGCTGCGCAGCAGCGTGCGCATCTGGGTGCGCATGCCGAGCGCCGCGCTGTCGCCCTGCAGCGCACCGGCGGTCTTGGTGGCGTCGTCGTACTTGGTCTGCTCGGCCAGGTAGCTGTTGAGCGCGTTGTAGGCGGTGACGAAGGCCTGGATGGCCGTCTTCATCGCGCTGCGGTCGCTGGTCACGCTGACGCTGACCGGCGTCGCGCCGGTCTCGCGCAGCAGCGTGATCGACGCGCCATCCAGCACGCCGGACAGGGTGTTGCTCTCCGAGCTGACCGCCAGGCCGTTGATGGTGGCGGCGGCGTTGGCGGCCGCCTGGGTCTGGCTCATCGCAGTGGCGCCGCCCGGCGGGTTGTAGCCCAGGGTGCCCAGGCCGGTGGTCAGTGCGGCACCGTTGCCGTCGGTCGCGGTGATGCGCATCGCCTGGGTCAGGCCGGTGTCGCGCGAGCGCAGCGTCAGGCGCGCGCCGCTGGCGTCGGTGACGATGGCGGCGCTGACGCCGGCGTTGGCGCCGTTGATCGCGTCGCGCACCTGCTGCAGCGTCGCGTCGGCCGCCACCGTGACGCTGACCGGCGTGGCGCCGGCCCGGGGGGTGAAGCTGCTGCTGCCGCCGTTCCAGCTGCCCAATTCGATCTGCAGCGTGCCGCCGCCGACGACCGTCGCGCTGTCGGTGAAGGCGGTGGAGGCCAGGCTCTGCGCGCGCGCCAGGCTGCTCACCGTCACCCCGTAGCTGCCGACCGAGGCGCCGCTGCTGGCGCTGACCGACAGCGCGGTCGCGTCCGAGGCGGTGGCCGTGGTCTGCTGCCACTGCGTGCTGCGGCCGAGCGCCGCGCTCGCGTCGCGCAGCGTCGAGAACAGGCTCTGCACCCGACCGTAGGCCGAGATGCGGGTCTGGATGGTCGACGCCGCCTGCTCAAGCTTGTCGATGGGCCGGCGCTCCAGCGCCACGAGCTGCGAGACGATGCCGCTGACATCGAGGCCGCTGCCGACGCCGGGGGAGGTGATGGTGGCCATACGGGACTCTCAGGGTTCGACGGGGTCTTCGGCCGTTGGCAGAAGAACTTGAGCCCCGGCGGCCCGCCGTGAGGGCATCACGGCGGCGACGGGGCTCGTGCGGGCTCGGTGCGAGCCCGGGTCGGCGTGCCTGGCGCGCCGATCAGCGACTCAGCAGCTGCAGCACCTGCTGCGGCAGCTGGTTGGCCTGCGCAACCATCGCGTTGCCGGCCTGCTGCAGGATCTGGGCGCGCGAGAGCATCGCGGTCTCGGCCGCGAAGTCGGCGTCCATGATGCGGCTGCGGGCGGCGGTCTGGTTCTCGGCCGCGGTCTGCAGGTTGCCGATCACGGCCTCGAAGCGGTTCTGCACCGCCCCGAAGATCGCTCGCTTGTCGTTGATGATGCCCAGCGCGCGGTCGATGACGTTGATCGCGTTGTCGATCTCGGTGCTGCCCGCGATCGCCGTGCCGGCCGACGAGATGCCGCCGATGGCCACGCCGGTGCCGGCCGAGCCGTCCCAGCCGCCGACCACGGTCGCCAGCACGTCGGCGTCGGCCGCCACGGTGCCGGTGGTGTCGATCGCCGAGGCGGCGGTGATCGCGCTGCCGAGCAGGTCGATCGAGGTGATCGCGATGCGGTCGGTGGCGGCGGCGTTGGCGCCGACCTGGAACTCCAGCGTGCCGGCGGTGCCGTCGAACAGCGCCTTGTTGTTGAAGTTGGACGACTTGATGACGCGGTCCATCTCCTCCTGCAACTGCGTGAACTCGCGCTGCAGGTTGACGCGGTCGCCGTCGCTGTTGGTCGAGTTGCGCGACTGCACGGCCAGCTCGCGCATGCGCTGCAGCATGTCGCCCAGCTTGCCGAGCGCGCCTTCGGCCGTCTGCGCCAGCGAGATGCCGTCGTTGGCATTGCGGATCGCGACGTTCATGCC
>CAZTTC010000212.1:0-5175 GCA_964616015.1 uncultured Methylibium sp.
GGCCGCAGCTCTCGCGCAGGAAGTCGACCAGGTGGCGGCGCGGCTCGACCTCGCGGGTGGTCGGGCTGCCGTTGATCTCGACGCGGATGCGTCGCGGGGGGGTGTCGTGGGCCATCGTCGTCTCTCGGTCAGGCGGCCAGCCGGCGCAGCGCGCGCTTCATCAGCACGGCGGCGAGCTGGCGCTTGGTCTCGGGGCCGTTGGTCAGGTCACCCATCGGCTGGAGCTCGGCGCGAAGCTGGCGCTCGGCGTCGGCCAGCAGGGCGTCGTCAGGCAGCTTGCCGTTCAGCAGCGCCTCGGTCTTCGGGGCGCGCACCGGGCGGTCTTCCAGGCCCAGGAAGGCGAGGCGCACCTCGTGCAGCCTGGCGCCGCGCAGCAGCGCGCGTGCGGCCAGCCCGGCGATCGCGTAGTCGCCGTGGCGGCGCGCCAGTTCGTCGAAGGCCTGGCGCTCGTCGGCGGCCAGCTGCGGTACTTCGCAGGCGGCCAGCAGTTCGTCGGGCTGGAGGGCCGTCGTGTAGAGGCCCTGGAAGAAGTCGCGCGCGGCGACACGGCGTTCGCCGCGTGCGCTCGTCAGCACCAGCATCGCGTCCAGCGCCAGCACGCAGGCCGGCCACTCGGCCGCCGGATCGGCGTAGGCCAGCGAGCCGCCGAAGGTGCCCAGATTGCGGATCGCGCGGTGCGCGATGTGCGGGGCCGCCTGCGCCAGCAGCGGGGCATGCTTGGCCACCAGCGGCGAGGCCTCGATCTCCGTGTGCGTCGTCAAGGCGCCGATGCGCAGCGTGCCGCCGGCCAGCGTGATGCCGCGCAGCTCGGCCAGGGCGTTGATATCGACCAGCAGCGCCGGCTCCGACAGGCGCATGTTCAGCGTCGCCATCAGCGTCTGTCCACCGGCCAGCAGGCGCGCACCGTCGCCGTGCTGGCGCAGCAGCTCGAAGACCTGCGGCAGCGACGCGGCGCGCACGTAGTCGAAAGAGGGGGCCTTCATCGCGGACTCCAGGGGCGCTGCGGGTTTGTCGGGATGGATCGTTATTGAGCAAGCGCTCAACAATGTTCGCAGTGTTGAGCAAATGGTTAATACAGCAAAAACCCGCCCCCCCCGCCCGGCGACCGCCGCCCCGGCGCGCCAGCGCCTGAGCGCGGCCGACCGCGAGCAGCAGATCCTGCGCGGCGCGGTCGACTTCTTCGCCCGCCACGGCCTGGAGGCGCAGACGCGCGAGCTGGCCGCCGAGATCGGCGTCACCCACGCGCTGCTGTACCACTACTTCCCGACCAAGCAGGCGCTGATCGAGCGCGTCTACGAGACCGTCATCGCCAACCGCTGGGACGCACGCTGGGAGGCGCTGCTCGACGGCCCGATGCCCGCCGAGGGCAAGCTCTGCGCCTTCTACGGCGAATACCTGAGCGCCATCCTCACGCCGGAGTGGCTGCGCATCTTCATGTATTCCGGCATGAGCGACGGGCTGATCCCGCAGCGCTACTTCGCCCTGCTGCGCGAGCGGCTGTTCCCGCGGGTGCTGCGCGAGGCGCGGCGCGCGCATGGCCTCACCGGCCGCGGCAAGCCTTCGGCACGCGAGGAGGCGCTGCTGATGGGCTTGCACGGCGGCCTGATCTACCAGCTCGGCATCCTGCCGCTGTGCTACGCACAGAGCTACCGGGGCGAGGGCGACGCGCCCCTGGTCGAGTCCTACATCCGCGACCGCGTGCAGGGCTACCTGGCCCAGGTCGGGGTGCTGCTCGCCGAGCAGGCCGGCGACAAGCCGCGGCTTGCGCGCGCGGCCTGACGAGGAGGCGCACCCGATGGCGCTGGCGCTGAACCACTATTCGGTCCGCACGCTGGATCTCGACGCCTGCCGGCGCTTCTACGAAGACGTGCTCGGCCTGCAGGTCGGCCCGCGACCGGCCTTTCCCTTCCCGGGGCTGTGGCTCTACGAGGGCGACACCGGTCAGTGGTCCAACTCGGTGGTTCACATCATCGGCATCGATCGCAAGGATCCCGAGGGGCTGAAGGCCTACCTCGGTGACCGCGACGAGGCCGCCCTGCACGGCACCGGCGCGATCGACCACATCGCCTTCTTCGCCACCGGCCTGACCGCGATGCGCGAGCGGCTCGAGCGCCTGGGCGTGATGCGACGCGAGCGCACCGTGCCGACGCTGGGGCTGCACCAGATCTTCATCGACGACCCGAACGGCGTCGTCATCGAACTCAACTACCCGGCTGCCGAACAGGCGGTGGCAGCTTGACATGGCCCGCATCCTCGTCGCCGGCGGCTCGCTCGGTGGCCTGATGGCCGCGGGCGTGCTGTTGCGCGCCGGACACGAGGTGACGGTGCTCGAGAAGGCCGGCGCCTCGCTGGACGGCCGCGGCGCCGGCATCGTCACGCACAGCGGCCTGGTCACGGCCCTGCGCGCGGCCGGCGTGACGGTGGACGACAGCCTGGGCGTGCCGGTCGCCGCGCGCGTCGCGCTGGACGCAGACGGCGAGGTGGTCGCGCGGGGTGACCATGCCCAGGTGCTCACCTCGTGGAGCCGGCTGTACGCGCTGCTGCTGGCCGCGCTGCCGGCCGATCGCTACCTGCGCGGTCGGGCGGTCGAGCGCATCGAGCAGGACGCGGCCGGCGTGCAGGTGCACTGCGCCGGCGGCGAGCGCTTCGAGGCCGAGCTGCTGGTGGCCTCGGATGGCATCCGCTCGGCGGTGCGCGCGCAGCTCGTGCCGCAGGCCCAGCCCGAGTACGCCGGCTACGTGGCCTGGCGCGGCGTCTGCGACGAGGGCCTGCTGTCGCAGCGCACGCTGGACACGCTGTTCGACTGCTTCGGCTTCGGCCTGCCGCGCGGCGAGCAGATGATCGGCTACCCGGTCGCCGGCCCCGGCAACGCGACGGCACGCGGCCAGCGCCGCTACAACTTCGTCTGGTACCGCCCGGCCGACGAGGCGGTCGAGCTGAAGCGCCTGATGACCGATGCCGACGGCATGCACCATGCTGCCGGCATCCCGCCGCACAAGGTGAGCTGGCGCGAGATCGCGCGCATGCGCGAGGCCGCCCGCGAGCTGCTGGCGCCGCAGTGGGCCGAGGTGCTGGAGAAGACCGCGCAGCCCTTCCTCCAGCCCATCCACGACCTGATGTCCGCGCAGCTGGCCTTCGGCCGCGTGGCGCTGATGGGCGATGCCGCCTTTGTCGCGCGGCCGCATGTCGGCATGGGCGTCACCAAGGCAGGGGACGACGCGCTGGCACTGTGCGCCGCCATCGGCGAGCTTGGCGCGACGCCCGCGGCGCTGCAGCGCTACCAGGCCGCGCGGCTGCCGGCCGGGTGCGCCGTCGTCGAGCGCGGTCGCCGGCTCGGTGCCTACATGCAGGCCCAGGGCCGCGGCGAGGCCGAGCGTGGTGCGGCCGAGTCGGCCCGCGATGCGATGACCGTGCTGCGCGAGACCGCGATCGATCTCATGCACGCCGTTCGGGCCGAGCCTGTCGAAGCGCCGCGCGGCCCTTCGACGAGTTCGGGGCGAACGGCCTTGATGCTCTGAACCCACGGTCCCGAGAGACCAGTCCGCCCACCCCACCCAGGAGACCCGACGATGAGCCCGACCTTCCCGAATCGCCGCCGCCGCCAGTTGATCGCCACCGGCGCCGCCGCGGCCGCCAGCCCGATGCTGTTCAACATCGCGCGCGCGCAAGCCGGCGATCCGATCAAGATCGGCTTTCCGGTGCCGCTGACCGGCGCCTTCTCGGCCGAGGCCCAGGACCAGGTGCGCGCCGCCGAGCTGGCGGTGAAGGAGTGGAACGACGCCGGCGGCTTCAATGGCCGCAGGTGCGAGCTGCTGGTGCGCGACGACAAGCTCAACCCCGGCGAGGCCGCGACCCGCACGCTGGAACTGATCGAGAAGGACAAGGCGCACTTCATCGTCGGCTCGCTGTCGGCGGCAACCCAGCTGTCGATCAATGCGGTGGCGCGGGATCGCAAGATCATCTTCAACTCGATCAGCCAGTCCGATGCGATCAACGAGGCCAAGGACTGGAGCCTCTACACCTTCCACGAGGCGCTGAACCCGCACCTGACCGCCGGCGCGGTGGGCCGCTACTTCTTTCCCAAGGCCGGCGGCAACAAGGGCGTGGTCTACCTGACCGCCGACTACGCCTACGGCCACGAGATGGTGCGCGGCTTCCAGCGTGCCGGCAACGCGCTGGGCATGAAGACGCTGGCCGACATCCGCCACCCGCTGGGCACGGCCGACTACTCCGCCTTCCTGCCGCGCATCCAGGCCCTCAAGCCCGACGTGCTGGTGTTGTGCAACTTCGGCCGCGACCTCGTCAACTCGGCCAAGCAGGCCACCGACTTCGGCATCAAGTCGGGCACCAAGATCATCACGCCGGTGCTGCTGTTCACGTCGCGGCTGGCCGGCGGCGCCGAGGCCTTCGAGGGCATCGGCGGCGGCACCTCCTACTACTGGGGCATGGAGGACAAGATCCCGTCCGCCAAGGCCTTCAACGACAAGTTCCGCAAGGCCTACGGCGGCGCCGTGCCCAGCGACTACGGCGCGCTCGGCTACGCCGGCATCCGCAGCGTGCTGCAGGCGGTGCTGAACGCCAAGTCGGTCGACTCGGTGCCGGTGTCGATCGCGCTGCGCCAGCTGAAGTACGACTGGTACAAGGGCCCGCAGCAGTACCGCAAGTGCGACCACCAGTCGATCCAGTCGGTGGTCATCGTCGAGAGCAAGTCCAAGGGCATGAAGGACAAGAACGACGTCTTCAACGTGCTGGCCATCGAGCCCGCCGACGAGAAGAACCTGCGCAGCTGCGACGAGATGGGGCACAAGGTCAGCACCTGAAGCCCCTCACCACCGGCCGGGCGCCGTGCTGCGCCCGGCTCCTTCGTCCTTCCGCCCGGAGCCCCCATGGGTGAGATCACCCTCAACCTCCTCGCCCTGCAGCTGGTGACCGGCATCGCGCTCGGCTCGGTCTACGCGCTGCTGGCGATCGGCCTGTCGCTGATCTTCGGCATGCTGACCGTCGTCAATTTCGCGCACGGCGCCTTCTTCATGGTCGGGGCCTTCCTCGGCGTCTACTTCCTGGGCCTGACCGGCAGCTTCTGGTTCAGCCTGGTGCTGACGCCGCTGGCCGTCGGCCTGATCGGCCTGGTGCTGGAGCGCTTCCTGGTGCGGCCGCTCTACGGCCGCGGCATCG
>CAZTTC010000213.1:0-5158 GCA_964616015.1 uncultured Methylibium sp.
GGGTAGAGCATGCCGACCAGGTGGTCGCACTCGTGCTGCACCACGCGCGCGTGGAAGCCCTCGGCCTCGCGCTCGATCGCCGCGCCCTTCGGATCGAACCCGGTGTAGCGGATGTGCGCCTGCCGCGGCACCACACCGCGCAGGCCGGGCACCGACAGGCAGCCCTCCCAACCTTCCTCGATCGCATCGGCCAGCGGCGTGATCACCGGATTGATCAGCACCGTGCGCGGCACCGGCGGCGCCTCGGGATAGCGCTCGCTGCGGCTGAAGCCGAAGATCACCACCTGCAGCTCGACGCCGATCTGCGGCGCGGCCAGGCCGGCGCCGTTGGCGGCCTCCATGGTGTCGAACAGGTCGGCGATCAGCGCGTGCAGCGCGGGTGTGTCGAACTCGCGCACGGGCTGCGCGATGCGCAGCAGGCGGGGATCGCCCATCTTCAGGATCTCACGAACGCTCATCGGATCGCTCCGTCAGGATCAGGCCGGCGCAAACGGCAGATCCAGCTTGAAGCAGGTGCCCCTGCCCAGCTGGCTGTCGACAAGGATGCGGCCGCCCATCGCCTCGACCAACTGCTTGACCACCACCAGCCCCAGGCCCGTGCCGGGGATCGCACCCCGCTCGCGACCCAGGCGGTTGAACGGCTGGAACAACTGCGCCTGCTGCTGCGGGTCGATGCCGATCCCCGTGTCGCAAACCTCCAACGTCAGAGCGCCATCGGCATCGACGCCGGTTTCGATGCGCACCTGGCCGTTGGGCCGGTTGTACTTGATCGCGTTGCTGATGAGGTTGGTGCAGATCTGACGCAGGCGGCGCAGGTCGCCGCGCCAGCGCGCCGGGCCAGCCTCCGCGCGGACCGTGATGGTCACATCCTGTGCCAAGGCGGTGGCCTTGAGTTCCTGTTCGCAATCCTGCAGCACCTGCTTCACGTCGACGCTGTCCGAAGACAGCTTCATGTTGCCTGACTCGATGCCCGACACATTGAGCACGTCGTCGATGAGGTGCAGCAGGTGCCAGGCCGAACGCACCATGTGATCGACCCAGACGCGATGCTGCGACTGCAGCTGGTCGGACTGGGACATGAGCAGCTGGCCGAACCCGAGCACCCCATTGAGCGGGGTCCGCAGCTCGTGGCTGACACGCGAGAGAAACTCACTCTTGGCGCGACTGGCGGATTCCGCGGCGAGGCGAGCCTGCTCGATGCCTTGCAGCCGGATCCTTTCGGCGACCTCGACCTCGAGCTGGCGGGTGCGCTCGGCGACCCGGGCCTCGAGCTCCCGGTTCAGCTGATCGAGCTTGGCCTGGGCAGCGCGCCGGTCCTGGACCTCGCGCTCCAGCTCCTTGACCACGGCCTCCAGCTGGGCGGTGCTGGGCAGGCTGAGCGCGCGCGGGATCAACGGCCAGAGCATCACGGCGGTGACGACCGAGACGGTCGCGGTCGCCAGCTTGAGAGCCGCGTCGAGCCGGTACTGCGGCGACCAGATCGTGAGGATGTCGATCAGGTGCGTCGTGCCGCACATGAAGACAAAGGCCGAGAACAGCACGAAGATCCACTTGAACTTCAGATCGGCGCGCCGCCTGACGAACACCAGCAGGCCGATCGGAATCGAGTAGTAAGCCAATGCGATCGAGAGATCGGCCACGACCATCATCGTCAGCAGCGACTGATCCCATTGGAAGCACACGCCGTGCGGCAAGAAACCCTGGCTTGCCGCGATATCGAAAAGTGCTTTGTCCATGCGAGACCCCCGTACTGCTCGAGACGATCTCGGCGAGCGAAGCGGTGAGCATACCGACGCCTCGGCCGACGACCGTCGACGCAGGATAGGCCCGCCGGAGGCCCCGCTTCTAGAGGCTTTCCCGCCTCCCCCCAAGACATCAACTCGCCGGCAGCAGGCGCCGCAGGCCCTCTTCGTCCAGCAGCGCGACGCCCAGCTCGCGCGCCTTGTCGAGCTTGCTGCCGGCCTCGGCGCCGGCGACGACGTAGTGGGTCTTCTTCGACACCGAGCCGGCGACCTTGCCGCCGGCGGCCTCGATCATCGCCTTGGCCTGCTCGCGGCTCAGGGTCGGCAGCGTGCCGGTCAGCACGAAGGTCCTGCCGGCCAGCGGCTGCGGGCTGAGGTCGGCTTCGCCGTCGTGCTCGTCCCAGCGGATGCCGGCGGCGACCAGCTGCCCGACGACCTCGCGGTGGTGCGGCTGCTCGAAGAAGGTCCGGATGCTCTGCGCCACGACCGGGCCGACGTCGTTGACTTCCAGCAACTGAAGCTCGGTTGCGTCCATGATGCGGTCGAGCGAGCCGAAGTGGCGCGCCAGGTCCTTGGCCGTGGTCTCGCCGACCTGGCGGATGCCCAGCGCGTAGAGAAAGCGCGCCAGCGTCGTGCGCCGGCTTTGCTGCAGTGCCGCCACGAGGTTGGTCGCACTTTTCTCGCCCATGCGGTCAAGGTCAGCGAGATCACGGGCTGCCAGCCGGTACAGGTCCGGCAGGCTCTTGACGATGCCGCCGTCGACCAGTTGCTCGACCAGCTTGTCGCCCAGTCCCTCGACGTCCATCGCGCGCCGGCCGGCGAAGTGCAGGATCGCCTGCTTGCGCTGGGCCGCGCAGAACAGGCCGCCGCTGCAGCGATGGTCGATGCCGCCCTTCTCGCGCAGCACCCGGCTGCCGCACACCGGGCAGGTGCGCGGCATGCGGAAGTTGGGCACGTAGGACTTGCGCACCCCCGGCACGCGGCCGACCACCTCGGGGATCACGTCGCCGGCGCGCCGCACGATGACGGTGTCGCCGATGCGCACGCCCTTGCGCCGCAACTCGAACACGTTGTGCAGCGTCGCGTTGCTGACCGTCGTGCCGCCGACGAACACCGGCGCCAGCTTGGCCACGGGCGTCAGCTTGCCGGTGCGTCCGACCTGGATCTCGATGCCGTTCAGCCGCGTCAGCTGTTCCTGCGCCGGGTACTTGTGGGCCACGGCCCAGCGCGGCTCGCGCGTCACGAAGCCCAGGCGCTTCTGCAGCGCGACATCGTCGACCTTGTAGACCACGCCGTCGATGTCGAACGGCAGCGCATCGCGCCGGGCGGCGATGGCCTGGTGGAAGGCCACGAGGCCGCCAGCACCCTGCACCACGCGGCGGTCGCCGTTGACCGGCACGCCGAAGGCGGCGATGGCGTCGAGCGTGCCGCTGTGCGTGGTGGGCTGCTCCCAGCCGCGCGTGTCGCCCACGCCGTAGGCAAAGAAGCTCAGCTTCTTGTCGGCCAGGGCCTTCGAATCCAGCTGGCGGATCGCCCCGGCGGCGGTGTTGCGCGGGTTGATGAAGGTCTTGCTGCCCCTGGCCCGCTGCAGCTCGTTGAGACGCTCGAAGTCGTCGCGACGCATGTAGGCCTCGCCGCGGATCTCGATCAGCGGCGGCGCCGCTCCCCGCAGCCGCAGCGGGATCTGGCCGATCGTGCGCACGTTGTGCGTGACGTCCTCGCCGGTCTCGCCGTCGCCGCGGGTCGTCGCCTGCACCAGCACGCCGTCCTCGTAGCGCAGGTTGATCGCCAGGCCGTCGAACTTGAGTTCGGCGTTGTAGTCCAGCGGCGGTGCATCGTCGCCGAGCTCGAGTTCGCGCCGCACGCGGGCATCGAAGGCCACCGCACCGGCGGCGCTGGTGTCGGTCTCGGTGCGGATCGACAGCATCGGCAGCGCATGCCGGACCGGCTGCAGCCCGTCGAGCACCTGGCCGATCACACGCAGCGTTGGCGAATCCGGCGTGCGCAACTCGGGGTGCTCGGCCTCGATCGCCTGGAGCTGCTGGAACAGGCGGTCGTACTCGGCGTCCGGGATCTCCGGCGCGTCGAGGACGTAGTAGCGGTGGGCGTGATGCTGGAGCTGCTCGCGCAGTCGCGCGGCCTGCTCGGCCAGTGCTTCGGGAACGGGCATGCGGCCGAGTTTAGGGGTCGCCGGATGACCCGGGCTTCAGCTGAAGAGGCGGCGCGCCGCAGCCGAGCCGGCCGCGAGATCGCGCTCGGCCAGCGCCGCGTAGAGCCGCTCCAGCGCCTGGCCGATGCCGGCAAAGGCGGCCGGTGGCAGCGGCTGTCCCTTGTCGTCGTACAGCGCGGCGTCGAGCGCCAGCGCCAGCGCCTCGCCGGCCGCGCACCAGGCCCCAAACGGCGCCTCGCCCGCGGCGGTCTGCGGCACGTCGAAGGCCAGCGTCAGCTCGCGCACGGCGGCCTGGCTGGGCTCGTCGGCCAGCGCGGCCTGCGGGTCGAACTGCAGGCTCAGCACCGGCGGTGCGCCCTCCTCGCCACCCGGCAGCACCAGGCGACCCGGCAGCTGCCCGGCGACGAAGCCATGCCGGCTGGCGTGCTGTTGCACATAGCCCAGCGACCATGCCGCGCCGCGCGACACCAGCCGCAGCGCCAGCTGGGCATCGTGCTCGCTCGCGAAGGCATCGAGCTCGCGCGCCCGGGCGACGACGTCCAGCATGTCCGGGAAGTCGGGCAGCGCGCCCAGCGACTCGGCGAAGGACTGCACCTTCTGCACGAACTCGGAATATTCGATCTCGTTGAGCGCCCCGCTGCGGTTGGCCAGCTGCACGCCGGCCTGGAACTCGCCGTAGCGCTGGCCGGCAGACGGGGCCTCCCACTCGCCGGTCTCGGCGTTCAGGCCTTCGACCAGCAGCGGCTTGCTACCGGCGCGGCGCGCCGGCGGCAGGTGGGCGACGGCGGTCTCCCCGCTGGCCGGGGTGTCGACCGCCAGCGTCGCGATCGCGTCGATCAGCGCGTCCAGCCGCGGCCCGGCGCTGCGCCGACCCAGTGTGGGCTCGATGCGCGGCACCCGGTGGCCGGCGGGGGCGTCGGCGGCGGGTGGTGGTGTGACCTCGAAGCTCGGCTCCTGCGGCAGCGGCGGGCCGACCGGATCGGCCGTGGCGCGCTTGATCTCACTGCGCCGCGCCTGCCAGGCACCGTGCGCCACGACGCCGGCCAGCACCAGCCCGCCGGCGATCGCGAGCGAGAGCTGGAGCGAGGTCATGGGCTCAGGCCGCCTCGGCCATCGACACCGCCGAATCCATGTCGACGGCGACGATGCGCGACACGCCCTGCTCCTGCATCGTCACGCCGATCAGCTGGCCGGCCATCTCCATCGCGATCTTGTTGTGCGAGATGAAGAGGAACTGCGTGTTGTC
>CAZTTC010000214.1:0-5148 GCA_964616015.1 uncultured Methylibium sp.
GAACACCTCGTCGATCGTGAACAGCTGGACCTGGGTGAAGGCCTTGCCGTACTTGGCCGCGACCTTGGGATCGGTCGGCCGGTAGTGGTTCTGGCCGGCCAGGTCCTGGCCTTCGGGCGAATACAGGTGGTCGAGGTAGGCCTGGGCGACGGCGCGCGTGCCCTTCTTGTCGACGTTCTTGTCGACCACGGTCACCGGCGGCTCGGCCAGGATGCTGAGGCTGGGCACGACGATGTCGAACCGGTCCGGCCCCAGCTCCTTGACGGCGAGGAGGGCTTCGTTCTCCCAGGAGATGAAGACATCACCGATGCCGCGCTCGACGAAGGTGGTGGTCGATCCGCGCGCGCCCGAGTCCAGCACCGGCACGTTCCTGAAGATCTGGCCGACGAACGCCTGCGCCTTCTTCTCGTCGTTGCCGTTCTTCTTGAGCGCGTAGCCCCAGGCCGCCAGGTAGTTCCAGCGCGCGCCGCCCGAGGTCTTGGGGTTGGGCGTGATCACCGACACGCCCGGCCTGGCCAGGTCGTCCCAGTCCTTGATGCCCTTGGGGTTGCCCTTGCGCACCAGGAAGACGATGGTCGACGTGTAGGGCGCGCTGTTGTGCGGCAGGCGCTTCTGCCAGTCGGCCGGGAGGAGCTTGGCCTTCGCGGCGATCTCGTCCACGTCGTAGGCCAGGGCCAGCGTCACGACATCGGCATCCAGTCCGTCGATCACCGACCGCGCCTGCTTGCCCGAGCCGCCGTGCGACTGCCTGACGATCACCTGGTCGCCGGTCTTGGCCTTCCAGTGCTTGGCGAAGGCCTTGTTGAAGTCGACGTAGAACTCGCGCGTCGGGTCGTAGGACACGTTGAGCAGGGTCACGTCCTTGGCGGCGGCCGTGCCGGCGGCCAGCGCGAGGACGGAGGGGGCGATGAGACTGCGCAGCAAGGAGGATGCGGTCATGGCGGCGGGCCGGAATTGCGGACTGATGGAGATGCTAGGAACTGCCGCCCGCCGCGGGAACGAAGCAATGCGCGCTTGCTTATGCGCGCAGCGAGCGATGCCGCCGCGCTCAGGACACCGCTTCGCCGACCGCGCGCACCGCGGCCACCAGCGCCGCCGGCCGCTCGACCTTCAGGCCCGGCAGTGCCGCGGCCTCGGCGGCGTCCAGCGTGCGCCGCAGCGTGGCCGCATGCGGCAGCAGCGTGCCGAGGAAGCGCAGCTCGTCGCCGCGCGCGATCAGCAGCGTCGGGAAGTTCTCGATGTCCAGGCCAAAGGGCGCCAGCGCATCGGCCTCGTCCTCGATGTCGACCCACGCGAAGCGCAGGCCGGGGCGCGCGCGCGCCAGGCCCTCGAAGGTGGCGCGGTAGTCGCGGCAGCTGCCGCACCAGGCGGCGCACAGGCAGGCCACGAGCCAGGGGGCGTCGTCGTGCATGCGCGCAGTGTGCATCGGCGTCGGGCGGATGCACGCCGACCGACGAATCGTTCACGAAGCCTCGGCTCACCCCGCGAACGCGGGGCGTGACGAATCGACATCGCGCCGTTGCAACGGCGCCAGCGGCGACACACGACGGCGCGCAGGCCACACATTGGCGTCACGGTCCGGCGCTAGACGTCGATCGGTTCTGAAGCGATCCCACAGACCCTCTTTCGACTGGAGCCCACACCATGAACCCCATCCGCAACGCCCCCGCCTCCACCATCGCCACCGTGCTGCTGACCGCAGTGGTCGGTGTCGGTGTCTTCAACGCGCAGCCGACCGTCGTCGCCGCGCCGGCGATCCAGGCCGTCGCCAGCGTGTCGACCGACGCGACCTACCTGCCGGCGCAGTACGCCGAACAGCAGCGCCGCGCGAGCGAGTCGCCGCTGCCGGCGCAGTTCTGAGCACCGGCGGTCCTCAGAGCGCCGCGTCGCGCCCCCGCCGCGCCGCCGGCGCCAGTCAGGCGTCGGGTCCGGGCCGGCGCATCGGCCGCCGGCGGCGGATCCGGCGCGTCGCCAGCACCAGGGCCAGCACGACGAGCGCGATCAGGGCCGGCACGCCGACGGCCAGCAGGCGCTCGGCGGCCTCGAGTTCGCTGGCGTCGGGCGTGCCGCGGCACAGCGGCAGCCACGCGAAGGCGTCAGTACACGGGACCGCCTTCAGCGCCGAGGCCGGCACGCCGGCGGACCACCACACGGCCGCCAGCACCAGCAGCAGCGAGCCGAGCGCCGGCAGCACGTAGAGCACGGCCAGCAAGGCCACGGCGGGCAGCAGCTTCGAGGCGCCGAGGCTCACCATCAGGCCGACGATGCCGATCGCGATCGCCAGGCCCAGGCGCCAGGAGCGCACCAGCGACGCCGCCAGCCCGCCGGCGATCAAGCCCCAGCCGGTGGCCGTCGCGGCGCCCGGCATCTCCTTGGCGAGCAGCGATGCCGCGACGAGCGCGATGCCGGTGCCCAGTGCGGCGGCCTCGACGGCCACCGCCGTGCGGCTGCCCTGCGACAGGCGCCCGGCGAGCCAGTGGAAGACCGCGATCGGCCACTCGGTGATCTTGAGCAGGATGTTCAGGGCCTTCAGCCCGCTGCGGCTGGACGAGGCCGTCGCATGCATCACGGCGACGCTTTGCGCGACGGTGCGCGTGAAGTGGTCGGTCCCGGCTTCCCGGGCCAGCGTGTCCGAGCCCAGCAGGCCCTCGTCCAGCAGCGACAGCGCGATGTCGGGCGCCCACGCGGGGTCCTCGGCCATGCGGGCGACGCGCGCGCGCAGCTGCTCGCCGGCGGGGGAGGGCGACGCGCCGATGGCTTCGTCCTGGTCGATCGCATCGGCGAGGCCCGGCAGCTCGTGCATCAGCACCTCGAGGTGCAGGCGCCGCGTCAGGGCCGCCGCACAGTGCTCCAGCACCTGCGGGGCCACCGTTGACGGCCGTGCCAGCCAGGCCAGCTCCTCCACGATCAGCGGCCGATCGCGGTCCCAGGCCGCGCGCAGCGTGGCGCGCAGCGCGGGGGCGGCGCCGCTCACGGCCAGGCCTTCGAGCACCTGCAGGACGTAGTCGGAGGCCCCCAGGGTCGCGCCGCTGCCCCGCGGCTGCACGCAGCGCTGTCCGTACAGCCGTTGCAGCCGGTCGGGGTTGAGCGCGATGCGCACCGCACGGTCGATGCCGTCGAGGCGACCGAACAGCCAGTCGTTGGCGCGCCAAGAGCGCTTGTAGAAGGCCGCGAAGTGGGCCAGGCCCATGCCGGCCAGCTTGCGGCCCGGCTCGCCCGGCCCGCCCCAGGGCGAGTGCTGGCGGGCGCTGATCTGGACCAGCTCGGCGCCGACGTTGATGCGGTGGTCGCGCGTGCCGGCGCCGACCTCGATCACCTCCAGCGCGAGCAGCCGCCAGGCCAGCCGGTCGACCGGCGTGGGCGCATCGCCGGCCTCGTAGAAGTAGTCGTGGTAGGCCGCCAGCTCGTTCAGCGCCTCCTCGACGTCGGCGCGCAGCGCGGTCTGCGGCAGCGCGGCGCGTGCCGCCAGGATCGCGCGGATGGGTCCGGCCAGCTCGGCCAGCCGGCGGCACAGCGTGCGCGCATCGGCGAGGCGCTGCGCGGGCGTGGTCGTGCTGCCCGAGCGCAGCGCCTCGATCAGCCCGATGGCGAGTTCGGTCGGCTGCTCGCCGGCCGGCAGCGCGCGCCAGGCCTCGATCAGTCGCACGAAGGCCGCGCGGCCGCGTTCGCGCACCTCGGGGCTGCCTTCCTCGCGGCGCCCGCGCAGCTTGAGGTTGATCGCGTAGGTGTCCTGCCAGGCTTGGCGCAGCGCGCGGCTCCAGGCTCCGCCGTCCGGCTGGCGCTGCCGCGCCGCCGCGGGCGAGGGCTCGCGGTCGATCTGCTCCCAGGACTGCGGGCGCAGCGCGCTGTCGGTGGGCAGCGCGGGCCCGGGCACCGCCTGCCCGTCGGCCTGCTGCCAGCGGCCCACCAGGTCGATCAGGCGCTGGGTCCGGCGCAGCACGTCGATCACGACGCCGGCCGCGAACTCCAGCGTGTACTGGCCCCACTGCCAGGTGGCGTCATCGCCCTCGAGCAGCGCTTCGTAGGGCGCGAACTGCGTCGGGATGATGCTGTCCCACAGCGCGGCACGGTCGGCCGTGCGCAGCCAGAGCGCACGCAGCCACAGCCGCGTCGCGCGCCGCAGGCGCAGGGGCTGGGCGTCGCGCACCTCGGCCAGGCTGCGTTCCAGCTCGCCCAGCAGGTAGTCGATCGCGCCGTCCAGGCGGCGCTCGCGGTAGGAGGCGAACAGCAGCCGCGCGGTCGACAGCACGTCGGCGCGCGGCGTCCTGGCCAGCAGGCCGGTGATGCGCTGCCAGCGGCGGCGCATGAAGTCGTTGTGCTCGCGGATGTCGGCCAGCTGGTCCGCGATCGACTGCGTGCCGGGGATGCCGACCGTGCTCTGGAACGCGACGGCCGCGAGCGTCGGCACCGGGAGGCGGCCGTCGCGATCGGGCTCGAGCGGCTCGACCGCGGCCTTGGGGTCGGGGACGATGTAGGCCAGCACGCGCCGCGCGTTGCCGTCGGCCGGCAGCTTGTGGATGCCTTCGAGGGCCGCGACGAAGGGCTTGTTGTCCAGGATGCCGCCGTCGAGCAGGTAGACGGGGTCGGTGATCGGATGGCCGCCGCCGCCGCGCGGGCGCAGCGGGGTGCCCTTGAACGGCGGCTTGCCGGGTTCGTACAGCGACGGCTCGAACGCCACGGGGAAGGAGGCGCTCGCGCGTGCCGCCCGGGCCAGCTGCTTGACGATGTCGCTGCCGGGCCGGAAGGCATCGACGGGGCCTTCGGCCCGCCGCTCGAACAGGAAATGGGCGCGGTGCACGGTGTCCTCGACCACCGCGCCGAAGTCGTCGAGCTGCGCGTGCCCGACGCCGTGCAGCAGCGTCGTCGTCAGCGACAGCACCATCGGCACGCTGGCGGCGTCGGCCGCGGGGCCCTGGGCGATGCCGGCCAGGGCGCGCTCGATCGCCGGCAGGAAGTGGTCGTCGCCGCGCAGCAGCGAGGGCGGGTCGGCCTCGTCGGGATCGCGCATCAGCTGCTCGAGCCCGCCCCGCGCCAGCCACACGTCGCGCAGTCCGTACAGGCTGGCGTCGTGCACCTGGGCCAGCGCCAGCGCCGCGCCGTTGACGCCGCCGGCGCTGGTGCCGCTGATGACGTCGATGCGCGCGCTGG
>CAZTTC010000215.1:0-5131 GCA_964616015.1 uncultured Methylibium sp.
TCGTGGTCCTCGATGTTGATCCACTCGTGGTCGTCGGTGAACTTGGTCGTCATGGGTCGCTCCTGGAGGGTGGGTCGGCAGGGGAAGGCTTCAGCCCCGCACGTAACGGTGCGGCGCAAAGGGCAGGGCGGTCACGCGCATCGGCAGGCGCTTGCCGCGCACGATGGCGTAGACCTCGTGGGCGATCGCGGCATGGTGGCTGGCCACGTAGGCCATGGCGATCGGCTGGTCGACGGTGGGGCCGAGCGTGCCGCTGGTGACATGGCCGAGGCGGTGGCCGTGCGCATCGACGAGCTCCGTGCCCTCGCGCACCGGCACGCGCTCCAGACCGACGAGGCCGACGCGCCGGTTGCTGGGGCCGGTGGCCAGCTGGCCGTCGATCACGTCGGCACCCGGGTAGCCCCCGGCCCGCGCGCCGCCGGCGCGGCGGACCTTCTGGATTGCCCACGTGAGGCCCGCCTCGACGGGCGTGGTGGTGGCGTGGATGTCGTGGCCGTAGAGGCACAGGCCGGCTTCGAGCCGCAGCGTGTCGCGTGCCCCCAGGCCGGCCGGGGCGACCTCGGGCTGCTGCAGCAGCTGGCGGGCCAGGGTCTGGGCGTGCTCGGTCGGCACCGAGATCTCGAAGCCATCCTCGCCGGTGTAGCCGGAGCGGGTCAGGTAGCAGTCGATGCCGTGGAGGCGGAAGGCGCCGCCGGTCATGAAGGTGAGCTTCGCGACGCCGGGCTCCAGGCGCGACAGCGCGGTCACGGCCTTGGGCCCCTGCAGCGCCAGCAGCGCGCGCTCGGGCAGGGGCACGACGGTGCAGCGGTGGCCGATGTGGGTCACCAGGTGCTTCGTGTCGGCGTCCTTGCAGGCGGCGTTGACGATGACCAGGAGGTCATCCTCGCGGCGCGTGATCATCAGGTCGTCGAGCAGGCCGCCGCCGGCGTCGGTGAAGAAGCCGTAGCGCTGTTTGCCGACGCCGAGGCCGACGACATCGACCGGCACCAGCGACTCGAGCGCGCGCGCCGCGTCGTCGCCGACCAGGCGCAGTTGACCCATGTGCGAGACATCGAACAGCGCCGCCGCGTCGCGGCACTGGCGGTGCTCGGCGAGGATGCCCCGGGGGTAGCTGACCGGCATCTCGTAGCCGGCAAAGGGCACCATGCGGGCACCCAGCTCGAGGTGCAGCGTATGCAGCGGGGTGGTCAGCAGCGGAGGAACGGGGCTGGCGGTGGCGGACATCGAGACTCCAAGGGCTTGCGTGCACCACCGTCGCCGGTGGAACCTCTGCCCTCGCTGTCCGCTTTACCTGAGAGATTGGCGGCCCGGTGCATGACACCTCGGCCGCTTGCCCCTTCGGTGGGCCACCTCGCGACGGCCTCTCTCCAGTGAGGACGCTTCCGGATCCTGCGACCGCAGAAGCGCTTGTCAGTCCTTTTGCCTGAGCGTTCGAGGGGGCTCTCTTGAAGCCGGCCTCTGCGCCTTCGGCGGCTCCGTGAAGAGCGCTCTCCTGACAGGCGGCAGTGTACTTCAGGTTTCGCGGCCCGAACGGCGGAGAAGCACCGCCCTGGCGGCCTTCGGGTATGGTTCGCCGGTCCGGAGACCGAGCGATGAGCGACGAGATCAGCAGCCTGCGCCGCATCCTGCGCAACCACCGCCGCGTGGCCATCGTGGGCCTGTCGGCCGACTGGTTCCGCCCCAGCCACTTCGTCGCCAAGTACCTGCAGCAGCACGGCTACCGCGTCGTGCCGGTGAACCCACGCTACGACAGCATCCTCGGCGAGCGCTGCTACGCGCGGCTCGAGGACATCCCCGAGCCCATCGACATGGTCGACGTGTTCCGCCGCACCCAGGACGTGGGCCCCATCGCCGACAGCGCGATCGCGATCGGTGCGAAGTGCCTGTGGCAGCAGATCGGCGTCAGGAACGAGGCCGCCGCCGGCCAGGCCCGGGCCGCCGGCCTGGACGTGGTGATGGACCGCTGCGTGAAGATCGAGCACGCGCGACTCTTCGGCGGCCTCCACTGGGCGGGCGTCAACACGCGCGTCATCTCCGCCAAGCGTCCCGTCTGAGATCCGCGCCCGACATGCCCGACCACGCCTTCAAGCCCGAGACCCTGGCCATCCACGCGGGCCAGATCCCCGACGCCGCGACCGGCGCCCGCGCGCTGCCGATCTACCAGACCACGAGCTTCGTGTTCGACAACGCCGATCACGCGGCCAGCCTCTTCAATCTGCAGACCTTCGGCAACGTCTACTCGCGCCTGAGCAACCCCACGGTGGCGGCGCTGGAGGAGCGCGTCGCGGCGCTCGAGGGCGGGCGCGCCGCCATCGCCTCGGCCAGCGGCATGGCCGCGGAGGCGATGGCGCTGATGACCATCCTGCAGGCCGGAGACCACATCGTTGCGGCCGGCGCGCTGTACGGCGGCACGGTCACGATGCTGGCGACCAACCTCGCCAAGTTCGGCATCACCACCCGCTTCGTCGACGCGACGAAGCCCGAGGCCTTTGCCGCGGCGATGCAGCCCAACACGCGGGCCGTCTTCGCCGAGAGCCTGGGCAACCCCAGCCTCGTCGTGCTGGACATCGCGGCGGTTGCCGAGGTCGCGCATGCCCACGGCGTGCCGCTGGTGATCGACAACACCGTGCCCAGCCCCTTCCTGTGCAATCCGATCGCCTTCGGCGCGGACCTGGTCGTGCATTCGGCCACCAAGTACCTGGCCGGGCACGGCACCACGCTCGGTGGCCTTGTCGTCGAGAGCGGCAAGTTCCCATGGGACAACGGCAAGTTCCCCGGCATGACGGAGCCCTCGCCGGGCTACCACGGCGTGCGCTTCTACGAGACCTTCGGCGACTTCGGTTTCACGATGCGCGCTCGCATGGAGACGCTGCGCGTCTACGGCGCCGCGCTGTCGCCGATGAGCGCCTGGCAGATCCTGCAGGGCGTCGAGACCTTGCCCCTGCGCATGGAGCGGCATTGCGCCAACGCGCAGCGCGTCGCCGAGTTCCTGCAGGCCGACCCGCGCGTGAGCTGGGTCAACTATCCCGGGTTGCCCGACCACCCTCAGCAGGCCCTGGTACGGCGCCAGATGCGCGGCGCCTCGGGCCTGCTGGCCTTCGGCGTGAAGGGCGGACTCGAGGCTGGCGTGAAGTTCATCGAAGCGGCCCAGTTCATGAGCCACCTCGCCAACATCGGCGACACCCGCACGCTCATCATCCACCCGGCCTCGACCACCCACCGCCAGCTCGACGAGGCCCAGCAGCGCGCCGCCGGCGTGCTGCCCGACATGGTGCGCATCTCCGTCGGCTTGGAGCACATCGACGACATCCTGTGGGACATCGACCAGGCCCTCGCCGCGGCGAGGGCCTAGCGGCTTCCCTAGCAGCGGACCGGCGGGCCGCGCACCATACTGGCGGCATGAACATGCGCTGCCTGTTGCCCGGGCTTCGTGCCGGCGTGCTCGTGGCGGCGGCGCTGGCCGGCGCCGCCCACCCGGCCGCCGACCTGCCGCAAGGCGCGCGCCAGATCGTGCTCCACGCGCGCGACGGCTCGCGGGTCGACCTGGGCCAGGTCGTCTTCTCGCCGCAGGCCGATGGCCGCACGGCCTTCCGCATCCAGCTCAGCTTTCCCGGTCTCGAAGACCACTTCCTGTCGATGCGCGAGTTCAAGTGCGTCGCCGGGCAGGGCGAGAAGCTGTGCGTCGTGCCCTACCCCTACCCGCAGCCCGCGACCATCGGCCCGGCCGACCTGGCCTGGCTGGAGCACTCGCTGATCTTCCTGCGCAACCGGCCCGGCGACCATGGCGCGCGCTTGTCCGAGGGCGTGTACTTCGCGCTGACGCCGACGCCGGCCGGCGGCTTCGACGGCCGGCTCCAGGCGGTCGACCTGACCGCGATGGGGGTGCCGCCGCCCGACGCGAAACCGCCGCTGAAGGCGACGCTGCGCGACGACGTGCCGGTCGGCGCGCGCTGGTTCCAGCGCCTGACCATCGAGTGAACGTCCCCCAGGAAAACCCCGCATGAGCATCTACGACCAGGGCCTGGACAAGAACCCGGCCAACTTCGTGGCGCTGAGCCCCGTCAGCTTCGTCGAGCGCAGCGCCGAGGTCTTCGGCGACCTGCCGGCGGTCGTGCACGGCGCGCGCCGCTACAGCTGGGCGCAGACGCGCGAGCGCGCGGCGCGGCTGGCGGCGGCCTTGCAGGCCTTGAGCGTGGCGCGCGGCAGCACGGTGAGCGTGATGCTGCCCAACACGCCCGAGATGGTGGAGGCGCACTACGCGGTGCCGGCGCTCAACGCCGTGCTCAACACGCTGAACACGCGGCTGGACGCGCCCCTGCTGGCCTGGCAGATGAATCACTGCGAAGCCCAGGTCGTGCTGACCGACCGCGAGTTCGCACCGGTGATGGCCGAGGCCTTGAGCCTGCTGAAGGTCGAACACGGGCGCGAGCCCATCGTCATCGACGTCTGCGACAGCGAGTACACCGGCCCCGGCGCGCGGCTCGGGCGCGTCGACTACGAGGCCCTGCTGGCCGACCACGCGCCGCTGGCGCGCCTGGACGGCCCGCGCGACGAGTGGGACGCCATCGCCGTCAGCTACACCTCCGGCACCACCGGCGACCCCAAGGGCGTGGTGACGCATCACCGCGGGGCCTACCTCAACGCAGTCAGCAATGCGGCGACCTGGACCATGCCGCACTTTCCGACCTACCTGTGGACGCTGCCGATGTTCCACTGCAACGGCTGGTGCTTCCCCTGGACCGTGGCGATGCTGGGCGGCACGCACGTGTGCCTGCGCAAGGTCGAAGCCGCGGCCATCCTCGAGGCGATGCGCACCCACGGCGTGGACCACTACTGCGCCGCGCCCATCGTCCACAACCTGCTGATCACCGCGCCGGCCGCGATGCGCGAGGGCATCGTGCAGAAGGTGCGCGGCATGGTCGCCGGCGCCGCGCCGCCGGCTGCGATGATCGAGGGCATGGCCAAGATCGGCTTCGACATCACCCACGTCTACGGCCTGACCGAGGTCTACGGGCCGGCGGCCGTGGCGGTCAAGCGCCGCAGCTGGGCGACGGAGAGCCTGTCCGAGCAGACCCGCCTGAACGGCCGCCAGGGCGTGCGCTACGCGCTGCAGGAAGGCATGACCGTGATG
>CAZTTC010000216.1:0-4980 GCA_964616015.1 uncultured Methylibium sp.
TGAGGTTGCTCATGCGGTCGATCGGCGCGCGGTTCCAGCTGCAGGCGCGCGTGGTGGCGACGCCGCCCAGATCGAAGCCGGCCGCGCGGGCGCGCGCCTGCGACAGCGCACCGCCGAGCGGGCGCTCGAGGATGCCGCGCTCGATCAGCATCTCGCGCACGGCCGGCGTGCCGTCGTCGTCGAAGGCGAAGGCGGCGAACTCGTGGGCGCGCGTCGGGTCGTAGCTGACGTTGAGCAGCTCGCTGCCGTAGCGGTAGCTGCCGAACATGTCGGGCGTGACGAAGCTGGTGCCGGCGAAGTTGCGTTCGTCGCCGAGGATGCGGTCGAGCTCCAGCGGGTGGCCGATGCTCTCGTGGATCTGCAGCATCATCTGGTCGGGCATCAGCACCAGGTCCATCGTGCCGGTCGGGCATTGCTTTGCCGCCACCAGCTCCAGCGCCTCGCGGGCCACGCGCGGGCCTTCGCCCTCGAAGTGCGCGCGGTCCAGCACCTCGAGCCCGCCTTGCTGGCAGAAGCCGTTGTACTGGCCGGCGCTCGAGCGCACCTGGGTCACGTTGCCGTCGCGCGCCGTCACCTGCACCGCCGGTGTCAGGAAGTCGAAGCGCTGCTCGGCGCGCATGCCCTCGCTGGTGAAGAACAGCTGGTCCGTGACCACCGACCACAGGCTGGTCTGCGCATCGACGATGCGTGCGTCGATGCGTGCGGCCTGGTTGACGCGCGCCAGCAGCGCCAGCTTGTCGCCGAGTGATGCATCGCGCGCCGGGCGCTCGACGCGGCTTGCGTAGCGGCCGCTGTCGCGCGGCCGCGGCGCCTGCGCATAGTCGAACACCGTCTTGCCGGTGCTTGCGCGAGCCAGCGCCTGCGCCTGCCGCAAGGCTGCCGTCAGGCCGGCCTCGGAGCCGTCGGAGGTGGCGGCGTAGCCCATGCCGCCGTCGACGACAGTCACCATCACGCCCTCGTCGCGGCTGCGTTTCGGGGCCTCGGCGACGCCGTCGCGCACGCTCAGTTGCTCGGAGACCTCGCTGACGCCGCGCACGGCCCAGTGAGAGACCGAGGAGGGCAGGCCCGCGGCGGCGCGGCGGGCGGTGGATTCGAGCTGATCGAGCATCGGAGGACCTTCCTGAATGGACCGCGGGGCGCGGCTCGTGGCAGCGTGGCGGCAAGGCGACACAGTGTAGCGATCGGCCCGCGGGCCGACCATCGAGCGGGCCGCCGGGAGGCCGGTGCCCGCCGGGCGGGCGCGCGACAGCGGGCGGCCAGCCCCGTAAGATCCCGGCGTTGGGGCGGCGGCCGCGACTCGCGCAGGAGCGACCTGCTGGATGCAGGCGCGAGTGGCGGCCCCAGAGCAAAGAGGCAGGCCGACGTGGCCGACGACGACATCAGTGAACTGAAGCGGGCCAAGGACGCCCTGGCGGCGAGCGAGACGCGCCTGAGCCTCGTGCTCAAGGGCTCGAACGACGGTTGGTGGGATTGGGACCTGGTCGCCGGCCAGCTCTTCTATTCGCCGCGTTGGTGGGCCATGCTGGGCTACGTGCCCGACGAACTGCCGGCCGATCAGGCCCTGTGGGTGCGGCTGATGCACCCGGACGACGTCGAGCGCGTGCAGCGCCTCCTCGGCGATCTGCTGGCCCACGGCCCCGACACCGCCGAGGTCGAGTTTCGCCTGCGCCACAAGGACGGGCACTACGTGCCGGTGCTGTCTCGCGGGCACATCGTGCGCGGCCCCGACGGTCAGCCGTGGCGCCTGTCGGGCGCCAACACCGACCTCACTGCGCGCCACCAGGCCGAAGCCGCCTTGCGCGAGAGTCAGGCCGGGCAGCAGGCGCTGTTCGAGGCCATGGCCGATGGCGTCTTCGTGGCCCAGGACCATCGATTCGTGTTCGCCAACCCGGCATTGCCCGCGATGCTCGGCTACGACCTGGAGGCGTTCGTCGGCCTGCACTTCGACCAGGTCGTGCATCCCGACTTTCTGGCCTTGTGGACCGAGCGCTTCGACCGGCGGGTCAGCACCGACCCCGAGCCACCGCGGTACTACGAGGTGCGGTTTGTGCGCCGGGGCGGGGCGTCGAGCCTCTGGCTGGATCTGCGCGCCAACCGCTTTTCCTTCCGCGGTGCGCCCGCGGTGCTGGGCATCGTGCGTGACATCGGCGAGCGCAAGCTGGCCGAGCAGCGCATCGACAGCTTGCGGCAGCGCCTGGCGCTGGCCATCCAGGGCGCGGGCTACGGGGTCTGGGAGTTCGATCTGCGGACCGGGCGCTTGATCTGGGACGAACAGATGCTCGCGCTGTACGGCCACACCCCGGCCAGCTTCGACGGGTCGAGCGAAGCCTGGCGGCGCGGCATCCACCCGGACGACCGGGACGAGGTCGATGCGCGATTCGCCGACCTGAAGGCGGGACGACGCGTCGATCACCTGCGCTTTCGGATCGTGCGGGCTCATGACGGCGCGGTGCGCCACGTCGAGGCCAATGGCTTCCTCCAGCTCGACGCGGAGGGCGGCGCCCAGCGCCTGGTCGGCATGAACCGCGACGTGACGGCGCAGGTCGAGTCCGAGGGCGCGCTGCGCGCCAGCGAGGAGCGCTGGAAGTTCGCCATCGAGGGCGCCGGCGACGGCGTCTGGGACTGGGACTTGCCGCGCCGGGAGGTGCTGTTCTCGTTGCGCTGGAAGCAGATGCTCGGCCACCGCGACGACGAGATCGGCCCGGACATCGAGGAGTGGCGGGGCCGCATCCACCCCGACGACCTCGGGCCGGCGCGCGACCGCCTGCGCGACCACCTGCAGGGCCTGACGCCCAACTACGCCATCGAGTACCGGCTGCGCTGCAAGGACGGCGGATGGAAGTGGATCCTGTCGCGTGGCCTGGTCGTCAGCCGTGACGCCGCCGGGCGGGCGCTGCGCCTGGTCGGCACGCACACCGACCTGTCCGAGCGCAAGCAGGCCGAGGCCACGCGCGCGCGGCTCGAGACGCAGCTGCGCGAAGCCCAGAAGATGGAGGCCATCGGCACCCTGGCCGGGGGCGTGGCCCACGATTTCAACAACGTGCTGGCGGGCATCCTGATCAACGTCCAGCTGGCGCAGCAGGACCTCGGGCCGGGCCACCCCGCCTTGGCGAGCCTGGAGCAGATCCACCAGGCGAGCCAGCGGGCGCGCAACCTCGTGCAGCAGATCCTGGCCTTCAGCCGGCGCCAGGACCAGCAGTTGCTCAAGCAGCCGATGCGGCCGCTGGTCGAGGAAGCGCTCGCCCTGCTGCGCTCGACGCTGCCGGCGGGGGTGGAGCTCGAACCCCGGCTGTCCGAGCGACCCCTGCATGCGATGGCCGACGGCACGCAGATGCAGCAGGTGCTGATGAACCTGTGCACCAACGCCTGGCACGCGCTGCAGGGCCGCGCGGGCCGCATCGTCGTCGGGCTGGAGCCGGTGCTGCTCGAGCGCGCCGTCCCGGCGGGCCTGGTGCCCGGTCGCCACGTCCACCTCTGGGTCAGCGACAACGGCTGCGGCATGGATGCGGCCGCCCGCGCCCGCATCTTCGAGCCCTTCTACACGACCAAGCCGGTCGGCCAGGGCACGGGGCTGGGGCTGTCGGTGGTGCACGGCATCGTGGCGACCCACGGCGGCGCGATCAGCGTCGACAGCGCGCCGGCGCAGGGCAGCAGCTTCCACATCTACCTTCCGCAGGTGGAGCCGCCGGCCACCGCGCCCGCGGCCGCCGGCGGTGGCGCGGCACCGCGCGGCGGTGGTCAGCACGTGCTCTACATCGACGACGACGAGATCATGGTGCTGACGGTCGAGCGCCTGCTTCAGCGCGCCGGCTACCGCGTGACCTGCTTCCAGGAGGCCGAGGCCGCGCTGGCGGCCGTGCGCGGCCAGCCGGCCGCCTTCGACCTGGTGGTGACCGACTTCAACATGCCCGGCCACTCGGGCCTGGACGTGGCGCGCGAGCTCGCGGCGCTGAACCCCGCGCTGCCGGTGGTCATGAGCTCGGGCTACATCTCCGAGCCGCTGCGTGCCGACGCGCAGCGCTGGGGCGTGCGCGCCCTGCTGCACAAGGAGAACACGGTCGAGGAACTCGCGGGCCTGGTGCATCGCGTGCTGGCCGCGGCGCGCTGAGCCGGCTCAGCACTCGACGATGTTGACCGCCAGGCCACCGCGGGAGGTTTCCTTGTACTTGGTCTGCATGTCGGCGCCGGTCTCGCGCATGGTCTTGATGACCTGATCGAGGCTGACGTGGTGGCTGCCATCGCCGCGCAGTGCCATGCGCGCAGCGTTGATGGCCTTGACCGAGGCGATGGCGTTGCGCTCGATGCAGGGGATCTGCACCAGCCCGCCGACCGGGTCGCAGGTCAGGCCCAGGTGGTGCTCCATGCCGATCTCGGCGGCGTTCTCGGCCTGCTCGGGCGTGCCACCGAGCACCGCGCACAGCGCGCCGGCGGCCATCGAGCAGGCCACGCCGACCTCGCCCTGGCAGCCGACCTCGGCGCCGGAGATCGAGGCGTTCTCCTTGTAGAGGATGCCGATCGCGGCGGCGGTGAGCAGGAAGTCGACGATGCCCTGGTCGCGGGCGCCCAGCCCGGTGCCGGGCTGCCCCGAGCCCGGCAGCGCCCCCCCGGTGGGCAGGAGCGCAGCGACGTGGGCCTCCTTCATCACGAAGCGCGCGTAGTAGTGCAGCACCGCCGGCACGATGCCGGCGGCGCCGTTGGTCGGTGCCGTGACGACGCGGCCGCCGGCGGCGTTCTCCTCGTTGACGGCCAGCGCGTAGAGGTTGACCCAGTCCAGCACCTGCAGCGGGTCGCGCGGATCGTCCCAGGGGCGACCGGCTGCCCCGCCGGTCGCTGCCGTGGGCTCGGCCGTCAGATCGCGGTAGAGCTTGGCGGCGCGGCGCTTGACCTTGTAGCCACCGGGCAGCACGCCTTCGCTCCTCAGCCCCCGCTCGACGCAGGCCTGCATCACGCGCCAGATGTTCAGCAGCCCGGCGTCGATCT
>CAZTTC010000217.1:0-4967 GCA_964616015.1 uncultured Methylibium sp.
GCAGCGCCAGCTCGACCTGCTTGCCGGCGCTGATGTCGTGCAGCGAGCACAGGCACAGCGCCGCACCGTCGCCGCCCCAGCGGCCCTGGCAGTCCAGCCACAGGATGCTGCCGTCGTCGAGCAGCGCGTCGAGCTCGAGGCGAAAGCGCGCCGGCGCTCCGGGGTTGGCCAGCACCGCGCGCAACTCCTCGCGGGCCACCGGCCCCAGGCGGTCGAGCCAGGCCGAAGCGCCGCGTCTCCATCCCGTGGCCTGGGCCAGTGCGTCGTTCAGGCCCAGCAGGCGCGCGTCGCGGCCGATGGCCATCATCATCCCGGGCAGTTGTTCCCAGTCGTGCTCGAAAGGAATGGCGATGGCGGCAGGCGTGTTCATCGTGCGGCGAGGTGTGGAACCATCATAGCCAGCGCAGGCGCTAGCGCTGCTTCGATGTCGCGGCTTCCCCCAAGAGGACGTGAGCCCGGGGGTGCATTCGGGGAGTTCCTCCCCCCAAGGGGTTGCGGCCGCCGCGCCACGGCGCCCGCTTCAACGGCGTGCCGACGAGACGACGATGCCGGCGACGATCAGCCCGAAGGCCAGGCCGTGATACCACTGCGGCCATTCGCCGAGCAGCGCTGCCGACAGCAGCGCCGCGAACACCGGCGTCAGGTTGCTGAAGAACGCGGCCAGCGCCGGTCCCCCGAGCGACACGCCCAGGCCCCAGCAGCGGTAGGCGATGACGGCCGGCCCGATGGCGACGTAGGCGAGCGCGGCGACGACCGCGGCGCTCCAGCGGATCTCCGCGGCGCCGGCCATCTGCTCCAGGCCGCCGGCGCCCAGCGCGAAGACGAGACCGAACAGCACCTGCACCAGCAGCGTCTCGGACCAGTCCCAGGGCCGCGACGAGCTGCCGTCCTGCACCCGCGGCTGGCCGTCGCCCTGCAGCGTGGCGGGCGGCCGCGCCAGCATCCAGCTGTAGAAGGACCAGGCGATGATCGCGATCACGATGTAGAAGTCGCCGGCCACGAACTGCACGCGTGCCAGCGTCGCCGGATCGCCGCGCGCGATCACCAGCGCCACGCCGGCCAGCGACAGCGCGGCGCCAAGGATCTGCCGGCGCTGCGGCTGCACGCCGTAGCCCAGCGCGCCGACCGCGAGCATCCACACCGGCATGCTGGCCGCGATCAAGGTCACGTTGATCGGCGTCGAGCTGACCAGGGCCAGGTACTGGAAGGCGTTGTACATGCCGACCCCCAGCGTTCCGAGCAGCAGCAGGTGGCGCCAGCGGGTCTTGAGCTCGTGCGGCGCGCGCAGCACGCGCCAGCCCAGCGGCAGCAGCAACAGCAAGGCCAGGCTCCAGCGCAGCGCGTTCAGCGTCAGCGGCGGCACCTGGCCGACCATCAGCCGGCCGACCACCGCGTTGCCGGCCCACAGCAGGGGCGGCACGGTCATCAGCAGGGCGATCTTCGCGCTGGGCAGGGCCATCGGGTGGCGCTCAGGCGTCCGCGGCAGGCATCGCGTGGCCGCAGTTCCAGCACTGCTGGAAGGGGCCTTCGATGCGCTCGGCGCAGCCGGGACAGGTCCACAGGTGCTGCGGGCAGCGCTGCGCGTCGGCCAGCAGGGTCTCGGCGCGCGCGAACTGCTCGTCGTGCTGCACCCAGACCTCGGGGAGCGCCTGGTCGGGCGGGATCAGCCCCATGCTGCCGCTCGCGAAGGCGCGTTGCACGCTGGCGGCGATGCCGGCTTCGCGCAGCAGGTCGGTCCACAGCGTCGCGATGGCGAGGTTGGGAGCTGGGCAAAGTCGGCGCATGTGCAAGGGACAGGGAACGCTGGCACGATACCGGAGAATCCTCTCTCGACCCGGAGCCCCCATGTCAAAAGTCCAAGCGATCCAGGTGCAGCAGGCCGGCGGGCCCGAGGCGATGCACGTCGTGCCGATCGAGGTCGGCGAGCCCGGTGCGGGCGAGGTGCGCATCCGCCACCATGCCTGCGGGCTGAACTACATCGACGTCTACCAGCGCAGCGGCCTGTACCCGCTGCCGATGCCGCTGACGCTGGGCATGGAGGGCGCCGGTGTCGTCGAGGCCGTCGGCGAAGGCGTCGCGCACCTGAAGGCCGGCGATCGCGCCGCCTACGCCAGCCAGCCGCCGGGCGCCTATTGCGAGGCGCGCGTGATGCCGGCACGGTGCGTCGTCAAGCTGCCCGAGGGCATAGCCTTCGAGACCGGCGCGGCGATGATGCTGAAGGGCCTCACCGCACAGTACCTGCTGAAGAAGACGCTGCCGCAGGGCGGTCTGCAACGCGGCGACTTCGTGCTGTTCCAGGCCGCCGCCGGGGGCGTCGGCCTGATCGCCTGCCAGTGGGCGCGTGCCCTCGGCCTGCAGCTGATCGGCACCGCGGGCAGCGACGAGAAATGCGCGCTGGCGGCCGAGTACGGCGCGGCCTTCACGATCAACTACCGGCGCGAGAACTTCGCCGCGCGGGTCAGGGAGATCACCGGCGGTCGCGGCGTCAAGGTGGTCTACGACTCGGTCGGCAAGGACACCTTCGAGGGATCGCTCGACAGCCTGGCGCCCTTCGGCCTGCTGGCGGTGTTCGGCAACGCTTCCGGCAAGGTGCCGCCGGTCGACACCGGCGTGCTGGCAGCCAAGGGCTCGCTCTACCTGACCCGGCCGACCCTCTTCACGCACATCGCGACGCGCGAGAGCACGCAGGCCATGGCCGACGACCTGTTCGCCACTGTGATGAGCGGTGCGGTGAAGATCCCGGTCGAGCGCCGCTACGCCCTGGCCGATGCCGCCCAGGCGCACCGCGACCTCGAGGCGCGGCTGACGACCGGGTGCTCGGTGCTCATTCCCTGACGAGGCCTGCTCGACCATCGCACGCCGCGCGGCGTGCCTCGCAGGGGCCGGCCAAGCGCGCAGCCGCAACGGGAGCGGGCGGCATGCCTCAGCCGCGCCGCACGCGGCGGATCTCGTCGAAGATCAGCAGCGCGGCGCCCACGCTGATGGCGCTGTCGGCCACGTTGAAGGCCGGGAAGTGGCTGCCGCTCCAGTGGAAGTCGAGGAAATCGACGACATAGCCGTGCAGCAGCCGGTCGACGACGTTGCCGACCGCGCCGCCGAGGATCAGCGACAGCGCGAAGGCGAACAGCTTCTGGTGCCCCTGCGTGCGCAGCATCCACAGAATGAAGACCGACGCGACGACGCCGAGGCCGACGAAGAACCAGCGCTGCCAGCCCGAGGCGCCGGCCAGGAAGCTGAAGGCCGCGCCGGTGTTGTGCACCCGCACGATGTTGAAGAAGTCGGTGACAGGGCGCGAGTCGCCGTACTGGAAGGCGCCCAGGATCAGCGTCTTGGTGACTTGGTCGAGCGCGATCACGAGCACGGCGATGCCGAGCCAGGTGAGGAGGCGCGAGGCCGAGGATTGGTTGCGAAAGGCCATCGGGGATTCAGTGTTGGCCGAGCCGGCGCAGGATCGCGGCCGGATCGCGCGCGGTGTGAAAGACGAGGACGACCAGCACTTGCCGGTCATCGAAGGTGCAGTACCGGTCGTAGGGAAAGCGCCGCACGATAGCGCGTCTGAACGGCGGCGCCACCTCCGGGCTGGACTCCGGGGCGCGCTGGATTCTCGTGAGGACCGCCTCGACGGCCTGTTCGAAAGCGGCCCCGAGTCCGCGGCGTCGCTCTTCGTACCAGCGGTAGGCGGTGCGCAGGTCGTCGAAGGCCTCGGGCGCGAGAACCAGCTCGCGCGACATCAGCCCTCGCGCAGCCGGCGCTGCGCGTCGCTCCAGGTGACGCCAGAGGCGGGATTGGCGTCGTAGCGCGCCTTGCGTTCGCGCAGTTCCGCCAGGATCGGCTCAGGAACGGGCTCGTGCCTACGCTCGGCCGCGATGCTGTCCCAAAGGTCTTCGACCAGTTGCAGACGCTCGGCCAGCGGCAATTCGAACAGGTGGGCGAATTCAGGGGAGGGCTGGTTCATGCTCCGATCCTCGCGATGGCCTATGCGACTCTACGCTCCTCGCCTTGGCCGCCGGGCAAGTTGCTGACGCAGCGCCCGCAGATCGTCGGGCGGGCCGGGTCTGTGCCCACGTCGTCGCGGTAGTGCCAGCAGCGGTCGCACTTCGGGGCGGTGCTCGGTATGACACTGACCTCCAGTGCGTCGGCATCGACCAGGCTTGCCTTCGAGGTGATCAGGACAAAGCGCAGTTCGTCGCCGAGCTTGTCCAAGAGTTTGCGATCGTCCTTGCCGACGCCAAGGACCACTTCGGCCTGGAGCGATGAGCCCACTCGACCATCGGCACGCACGGCTTCGATGGCCTTGTTCACTTCGGCGCGAATCGCCCGGATGCGAAGCCAGTTGTAGTCCAGGCCGGTCTCGGACTGCGGCAAGGAAGCATAGGTCTCGGTGAAGATCGACGGCGATACCCCCGGTGCAAAGATCGCCCACGCCTCCTCCGCCGTGAAGCTGAGAAAGGGCGCCATCCAGCGCAGCATCGCGTGCGTGATCCGGTGCAGCGCCGTCTGCGCGCTGCGCCGCGCCAGCGACTTGGGCGCGGTGGTGTAGAGCCGGTCCTTCAGCACGTCGAGGTAGAAGGCGCCGAGGTCCTCGCTGCAGTAGACCTGCAGCTTGGCGACCACCGGATGGAACTCGTAGACCTCGTAGTGCGCCAGGATCTCGGTCTGCAACTGCCCGGCACGCGCCAGCGCGTAGCGGTCGATCTCCAGCAGGTCCGCGTCGGGCACGGCGTCCTGGACCGGGTCGAAGTCCGAGGTGTTGGCGAGCAGGAAGCGCAGCGTGTTGCGGATGCGGCGGTAGGCATCGACCACACGCGCCAGGATCTTGTCGTCGATGTTGAGGTCGCCCGAGTAGTCGGTGCTCGCGACCCACAGGCGGATGATCTCGGCGCCCAGCTTCTCGCTCACCGTCTGCGGCGCGACCGTGTTGCCGAGCGACTTGCTCATCTTGCGGCCCTGGCCGTCGGTCGCGAAAC
>CAZTTC010000218.1:0-4949 GCA_964616015.1 uncultured Methylibium sp.
CTGCGCTGCCTGGTCTGCCAGAACGAGACCATCGCCGCCTCCAACGCCGACCTCGCGGTCGATCTGCGCAACCAGATCCGCGTGCAGATCGGCCAGGGCCGCAGCGACGCGGAGATCCGTGACTTCATGGTGCAGCGCTACGGCGACTTCGTGCTCTACCGCCCACCGCTCAAGACCACCACGCTGCTGCTGTGGCTGGGCCCGTTCGCGCTGCTGCTCGTCGCCGGCACGCTGCTGCTGCGGCAGATCCGCCGCCGCCGCGCGCAGATCGCCGCGCACCCACTGACGCCCGCCGAAGCCGAACGCGCCCGCCGCCTGCTCGGCGAAGAGAACGCCCCCACGCCATGACCCTGTTCTGGATCGCCGCGGCCGCGATGGTCGCGCTCGCGCTGGCCCTGCTGCTGCCCACCCTGACGCGCCGCCGCGAAGCCGCGGCGCCGCCCGATGCGGCGCGCGCCGACAACCTGCAGGTGCTGCGCGACCAGCTCGCGCAGCTCGATGCCGAACTGGCCGCCGGCACGCTGACGCCCGACCAGCACCGCGAGTCGCGCGCCGAGATCGAGCGCCGCGCGCTCGACGAGGACGTCGCCGACGACCGGCCGGCTCGCACTGCGCGCCCGGGCCGCGCCACCGTGACGGCCATCGCCGTCGGCGTGCTGCTGCCGCTGTTCGCCGCCGGCTTCTACGCGCGGCTCGGGAGCCGGGATGCCCTGCTGCCCCCGCCGCAGGCGGCCTCGGCCCCCGAGGTGACGGTGGCCCAGGTCGAAGCCATGGTCGAGCAGCTGGCCAAGGTGATGGAAACCAAGGCCGGCCAGCCCGACGAGTTGCAGGGCTGGGTGATGCTGGCGCGCAGCTACGCGGCCCTGCAGCGCTTCCCCGAGTCTGCCAAGGCCTACGAGCGCGCGACCACGCTGGCCCCCGGCAACGCACAGCTGCTGGCCGACCGCGCCGACGTGATGGCCATGCTGCCCGGCCAGGCGGCCGATGGCGAGCCAGCCCGCCTGATCGCCCGCGCCCTCGAGCTCGAGCCCGACAACCTGAAGGCGCTCGCGCTGGCCGGAGGTGCCGCCTTCGAGAAGCAGGACTTCGCCACGGCCGTGCGCCACTGGGCCCGCGCCCGCGAGCGGGTGCCGGCCGACAGCGAGTTCGCGCGCAACCTCGACCGCAGCCTCGCCGAGGCGCGCACGGCGCTGGCGGCGGCCGGCGGCGCGGCGAAACCGTCACCCGGCCCGGCCACGGTCGCCCGCGCTGCGTCGGCCACCGTCAGCGGCACGCTGAGCCTCGCGCCGGCGCTCAAGGACAAGGTCGCACCCACCGACACCGTCTTCATCGTCGCGCGCGCCGCCGAGGGACCGCGCATGCCGCTGGCCATCGTGCGACGCAGCGCGGCCGAGCTGCCGATTCGCTTCACGCTCGACGACAGCGCGGCCATGACGCCCGAGTTCCGCTTGTCGAAGTTCCCGCAGGTGATCGTCAGCGCCCGCGTATCCAAGAGCGGCGAGGCGACGCCACGCGCCGGCGACCTGCTCGGCCAGGCCGGCCCGCTGGTGCCCGACGGCCAGCCGGTCGAGGTCGTGATCGACCGCGTCCAGCCCTGACGGCGGCCGCGCGGCCGACTCGGCAACTCAAGGGAAGGCCGGCACGTCCGGCTCGACACCCTCGAAGTGCGCCTCGGGGTGGGCGGCTTCCAGCAGGGCCTCGATCTCCTCGACCCGCGAGCGCGGCACGTCGACCATCAGCAGGATCCGGCCCTGCTCGATCGCGCCCTCGAAGCGGTGCAGGCGGTGGCTGGGCGCCGAGACGCCGACCAGGCTGGCCGACCACGCGCCGACCATCGCACCCAGGGCCGCCAGCACCCAGGTCATGCCCCACTGCGGCGAGTCGATCGCCGCGTGCAAGTCGCCCGCGGTCCAGTCGCTCGAGCGCAGCACGTCGCTCAGCGCGGCCCAGCCCGAGGTGTCGCCGACGATGGGGAACAGCAGCCCGGCCAGGATGCCGGCGCCCAGGCCCACGCCGCCGCCGATCACCAGGCCGCGCTGCGCCGAGCGCAGCAGGTCCGAGGTCTGCAGCAAGTTGGCGGCATGCAGGCCGGACAGGTCGAACCCCTCGCGCGCCGCGAAGTGGATGTGCGCCACCTCGATGCGCGCCAGCAGCAGGTCGTTCATCGTCCGCCGCGCGCTGCCCAGGTCGGGCAGCAGCCAGTAGATGCGTCTGCGCATGGCAAGCTCCTTGGGTCGCCGACCCGCAAGCCGGGTCGCAGGGCAGTCTGAACCGCCGCGGGCGCGACGTCGACGCAAGACCCTGAGCCCAGAGATGCCAAGGCGGGCGTCGACGCGGGCGAGAATCGTCGCCTCGTCACTCGCCCTGCCCCTGTGGATCCCACCGCTGCCTCACTGACCCAGCTCGTGCTGCTGTGCGGGTTCGCGCTCGGCCTGGCCTTCGGCGCGGTCGCGCAGGCCACACGCTTCTGCACGATGGGTGCGATCGCCGACCTCGTCAACTTCGGCGATGCGACGCGCCTGCGGCTGTGGGTCTGGGCCGTGCTGGTCGCCCTGCTGGGCACGCAGGCCGCCATCGGCCTGGGGGGCGTCGACCTGTCGGCCTCGATCTACACCGGGCGGCGCCTGCCCTGGCTGTCGCATGCGCTCGGCGGGCTGCTGTTCGGCTTCGGCATGGTGCTGGCGTCGGGCTGTCCGTCGCGCGCGCTGGTGCGCACCGGCGGCGGCAGCCTGAAGGCGCTGATCGTCCTGCTGGCGATCGGCCTGGCGGCGCAGATGACGCTGCGCGGCGTCTTCGCGGCCCCGCGCGCCGAGTGGCTGGACCCGGTCGCCCCGCTGCTGGCCGGACCGCAGGACCTGCCGTCCTGGCTGGGCCGCCTGAGCGCCATCGACACCGGCGCGCTGCGCCTCGGCCTGTGCGTCGTGCTGACCGTGCCGCTGCTGCTGTGGCTGCGCCGCGGCCGCGACTTCATGCAGCCCGCGATGTGGGTCGGTGGGCTGCTCGTCGGCGCCGTGGTCGTGCTGGCCTGGCTGGTGACCGGCCAGCTCGGGCACCTGGCCGAGCATCCCGAGACCCTGGAGCCGGCCTGGCTGGGCACCGCTTCGCGCCGTCCCGAGGCGCTGAGCTTCGTCGCCCCGACCGCGCACGCGCTGGACCTGCTGACGCTGTGGACCGACCGCGGCACGGTGCTGAGCTTCGGCGTCGCCAGTGCGCTGGGCACGCTGCTGGGCGCCACTGCGATGGCGCTGTGGCGGCGCGAGTTCCGCTGGGAAGGCTTTCGCGACGCGCGCGACACCGCGCAGAACCTGATCGGCGCGGTGCTGATGGGCGTGGGCGGCGTGACCGCGCTCGGCTGCTCGATCGGCCAGGGCGTGAGCGGGCTGTCGCTGCTGTCGGTCGGCTCGATGATCGCGGTGGCCGGCATCGTCGCCGGCGCGGTGGCGGCGCTGCGCTACCAGGCCTGGGTGGTCGAGCGCGAGTCCTGAGCGGGCGCTGCCGTCAGGCCTGGTGGCGCTCGCGCCACCAGGCGCCGTGCCAGACGCCCAGCTGCGCGACGTCGACATGCGCCGATCGAGCGCCGCGCAGCCGCGAGGACGGGGCGGCCGGGCTGTCGAGTTCGTCGCAGACGGCCAGGGCGCCATCGAAGGGCTGGCCGGCGAAGTTGAGGCTGCGCGTCACCAGCGTCGCGAGGCCGGCGGCCGAGGCGGCCGCCAGGCCGTTGGGCGAATCCTCGATCGCGAGCGCCTCCTCGGCATCGAGCGACAGCCGCTCCAGCGCCATCCGGTAGACCTGCGGATCGGGCTTCTTGACGGGCGTGTCCTCGCCGCAGACCACGGCGGCGAACAGGCTGGGCCAGACGGCGCCGAAGTGATGCCGCATCAGCGCCTCGAGGTTGGTGCGGGATGTGGTGGTTGCGATCGCATGCTGCAGGCCCGCGGCCGTGGCCTCGCGCAGCAGCCGCGCCACCCCGGGGCGCAAGGGGATGCGACCGCTCGTGGCGATCAGCGCGTAGCGGCGGTTCTTCTCGGCGTGCAGCGCAGCGGCCAGGGCCTCCCGTTCGGCTGGATCGGCCGGCGCATCCGGCCGCGAGGCCAGGTCGTGCAGCAGGCGCTCGCGGCCGCCGGCCACGCGCAGCAGCTCGCCATAGCGAGGCACGTCCCAGCGCCAGGCCAGGCCCAGCGCCTCGAAGGCCGCGTTGAAGGCGACGCGGTGACCGTCGCGCTCGGTTTCGGCGAAGGTCCCGTCGATGTCCCAGATCAGCGCAGCCAGCATCGCAGCCTCCTCGGCATCAACGGTTCATCCACGCATCGCCGCGACATGCGCCGCGACCGCGGGCAGGACCGCGCACAGCGGGTCCGGCCCCGGCCTCGGCGATGGGCACGCCGGCGTTGTAGCCGTGCGGCAGCGCCCAGGCCGGCACGCCGGCGTTGCGGGCGGTCTCGACGTCGATCGACGAGTCGCCGACGTGGACGGCCTCGCCGGCGCCGACGCCGAAGTGACCGAGCACCTCCTTGCCGATCAGCCCGGTGATCTCCTGCTGCGGCCGCCGCTCGAGGCCGACGTCGTCGAAGGTCCGGTGCACGGCCTCGGCGATCTCGCCGGCGGTATCGACCAGCGTGCCATCGAGGTCGAAGCTCACGAGCCGCAGTCCCGCCCTCATTGGAGCTGCGCCCGGCGGATCTCCATCAAGCGCAGGATCAGCGGCGTGAGGATCAGCTGCATCGCCAGGTCCATCTTGTCGCCGGGCACGACGATGGTGTTGGCGCGACTCATGAACGACTCGCCGATCATCGACAGCAGGTAGGGGAAGTCGATGCCGCGGGGATTCTTGAAGCGGATCACCGTCATGCTCTCGCCGGCGGTCGGGATGTCGCGCGCCATGAAGGGATTGGACGTGTCGACCACCGGCACGCGCTGGAAGTTGATGTCGGTCTCGCCGAACTGCGGCA
>CAZTTC010000219.1:0-4943 GCA_964616015.1 uncultured Methylibium sp.
ACCAGCATCGTGCCGGTGACGGCGCGGCCGATCGGCGTGGTGTTGAAGTAGGTGACGCCGGCGGTCGAGATGTGGAAGGCGCCGGCCTGCAGCGCGGCGATGCCTTCTGCGACCAGCTGGGCGCGGCAGTCGATCAGGCGTGCCTGCTCGGCGCCGTAGAGCAGGGCCTTGCGCGGGATCTCGTCGTAGTCGGGCTCGTCGGGCTGGCCGAGGTTGGCGGTGTAGGCGTAGGGCGTGGCGCCCTTCTGCTTCATCCAGTGCAGCGCGGCGCTGGTGTCCAGGCCGCCGGAGAAGGCGATGCCGACCCGCTGGCCGGTGGGGAGGTGCTGGAGGATGGTGGACATGGCGACGAGGATGCAATTGGAAACCGGCGCCGTGGGCGCCAAACCGCTGGCCGCGGCACGGGCCCGCTATTCTCGCCGCATGCCCAACGACATCCCGAAGTCACGTTCGCTCGCGCTGGCCGGGGCCGGCGCCGCCTTGCTGGCACTGGCCGCCTGCGGCGGCGGAGGCAGTGCGCCCGTCGTGTCGCCCCCGCCGAGCGGACCACCCACCGAGATGCAGCGCGTCGCTGCGGCCACCAGCACGGCGCAGAGCGGCAGCAACGCCTGCAATGCGATCCGGCCGTTCTACTGGGAGATCGGCGACCGCACGGCGGCGCGGGTCTCCGGCTCGGTCAACACCAGTGCGGGCGGGCCGCCCACCTACACCGCGGCCAGCTCGATGAACATCGCGTCCGCCTCGAAGTGGCTGTACGCGGGCTACGTGGCGCAGCGGCGCGGCGTGGCCGGCCTGACGGCCGACGACATCAGGTTCCTCACCTTCCGCAGCGGCTACACCAGCTTCAGCACCTGCCTGCCCGGGCAGACCGTGGACGGCTGCGTCAATTACCTGAGCAACGGCGTCTACACGCCGACCAACGACGACCGCTTCTTCTACGACGGCGGTCACATGCAGCAGCACGCCAGCCGGCTGGGCCTGGGCGGGCTCGGCAATGCGGCGCTGGCTGCCGAGATGCGGTCGCAGCTGGGCGTCGACGTCGACCTGGCCTACACCCAGCCCCAGCTGGCGGGCGGCGCGGTCAGCACCGCCGCCGACTACGCGCGCTACCTGCGCAAGCTGCTGGACGGCTCGCTGCGCCTGGGCAGCCAGCTGGGGTCGCCCTCGGTCTGCGCCAGCCCCACGACCTGCCCGGCCGATGCCGTGGCCACGCCCATCCCCGCCAGCGAGAGCTGGCGCTATGGCCTGGGCCATTGGGTCGAGAGCGACCCGACCGTGGGCGACGGCGCGTTCAGCAGCGCCGGTGCCTTCGGCTTCTATCCGTGGATCGATGCCACGCGCAGCTACTACGGCGTGTTGGCCCGTGCCTCGCTGGGTGGCCAGCCGGGCTACGAGTCGGTGCAGTGCGGGCGGCTCATCCGGCAGGCGTGGGTGACGGGCGTGGCGAGGTAGTGCGGCGGCGTGTCCTCCAGAATGCAGGCCTCGCGACACGGACCCGACCCGAGACTGCCTCATGACCGATGCCAAAGACACCCCATCGCTGCCCGACCGCCTGTCCATCGAACCGGCCAGCCCCCACTATGTGGCGGCGGTCTTCGAGCATCCGATCGGCATCCGCTTCAACGACAAGGAGCGCTTCGATGTCGAGGAGTACTGCATCAGCGAGGGCTGGGTGAGGGTCCCTTCGGCCCGCACCGTCGACCGCAAGGGCAAGCCGGTGATGATCAAGCTCAAGGGCAGGGTCGAGGCGTTCTACCGGTGACGGGCGGGCGGCGAGCTCGGCGCGGCCGGGCGCCCAGCCCCGCCAGGTAGGCGTCGATGGCCTGGCGCCCGACGCGCAGCAGGTCGAAGGCCTCGGGGTCGAGCAGCCAGTTCTGGATCAGGCCGTCGATCAGCGAGTGCAGCCCCAGCGCTGCGGCGCGCGCGGGGACGCCGCCACCCAGGTCGCCGGACCGGGCCGCCAGGCGCAGCCCCCGCTCCACATGGGCGAGGCGCTCGCGCAGCCCGCTCAGGCGCCGTTCGCGCACGGCTTCCAGTTCATCGACGTACTCGACCTTGTGCACGGCGATCTCGAACACGCGGCGCGCCTGCGCGTCCTCGACCGTCTTGCGCAGCGCGGCGGTGAAGCTGCGGCGGATGTGGCCCACCGGGTCGTCCAGGCCGGGCTCGTCGCTGCGCTTGATCTCCTGCTCCAGCGGCAGGGTCACACGCTTCATCATCGCGTCGAACAGGTCGGCCTTGTCCTGGAAGTGCCAGTAGATCGCCCCGCGCGTCAGCCCGGCGGCGCGCGCGATGTCCTGCAGCGAGGTGCGCGACACGCCGCGCCGGTGGAACTCCTGCTCGGCCATGTCGAGGATGCGGTCGCGCGTGACCTGGGCTTCTTCCTTGGTGCGGCGGGCCATGGACGATGAAGATCCGTAAAGCCTTCAGCATACATTCATCGGTGTATGTATAGTGCGTCCATCGGTCGGGTGGGCCAGCCTCCCGATGTCGGTGCCGGCGAGCCGCTTGCCGCCGCGCCCCCGGCCGTTCCTCGAAAGGTGCTCGCATGTCTGCGTCGATGGGCTTCGCGGCCGATCCCCTGTTGTCGTTGCGCGACCCGGCGTCGGGCGTGGCGCCTGCCCTGGTCCTGGTCGCTGCGCTGCTGGCCGGCTGCAGCCCGCAGGCGACGCCGGCAACCGCGGCCGCGCCGCCCCCGGTGGAAGTCGGCGTCGTCACCGTGGCGCCCGGCGCGGTCGGCCTGGTGACCGAGCTGCCGGGGCGGACCGAGGCCTCGCGCGTGGCCCAGGTGCGCGCCCGCGCCGCCGGGATCCTGCAGCAGCGCCTGTTCCGCGAAGGCAGCGACGTCAAGGCCGGGCAGGCGCTGTTCCGCATCGACGACGCCCCCTACCGCGCCACGCTCGCCAGCGCCCTGGCCGCGCTCGCCCGGGCCGAGGCCAACCTGCTGCAGGCCGCCGCGCAGGCCGAGCGCTACAAGCCGCTGCTCGACGCCAACGCGATCAGCAAGCAGGACTACATCAACGCGGTCGCCGCGCAGAAGCAGGCCGAGGCCGACGTGGCCTCCGGCAAGGCCGCGGTGCAGTCGGCGCAGATCAACCTGGGCTATGCCGCGGTGAGCTCGCCGATCGCGGGCCGCATCGGCCGTGCGCTCGTGACCGAGGGCGCGCTGGTGGGGCAGGGCGAGGCGACCCAGCTGGCGCTGGTGCAGCAGATCGATCCGCTCTACGTCAACTTCACCCAGCCGGCGGCCGAGGTGCTGCGCCTGCGTGCGGCCATCGCCGCCGGCAAGCTCAAGAGCGCCGGCGGCAGCGACGCGGCCTCGGTGCGCGTGCTGCTCGAGGACGGCAGCCGTTATCCGCTGCCCGGCAAGCTGCTGTTCTCGGACCTGAGCGTCGATCCGAGCTCGGGCCAGATCACGCTGCGCGCCGAACTGCCCAACCCCAAGGGCGCGCTGTTGCCGGGCCTGTACGTGCGCGTGCAGCTCGAGCAGGCCGAGGCGCCCGACGCCATCCTGCTGCCGCAGCAGGCGGTGACGCGCTCGCCGCAGGGCGACAGCGTCAAGGTCGTCGGCGCCGACGGCATGGTGGCCAACCGGCCCGTCAAGCTGGGCGGCGCGCAGGGCAGCCAGTGGGTCGTGCTCGATGGCCTGAAGGCCGGCGAGCAGGTGATGGTCGACGGCTTCCAGAAGCTGCGCGGCACCGGTCCGGTGAAGGCCGTGGCGGCGCCGGCGTCCGCATCCGCATCCCCCCCCGCGTCACCGGCGACCGCCGCGTCGGCCGCCAGCCGCTGAAGGGGTCGTCTGCATGGCCCAGTTCTTCATCGACCGCCCGATCTTCGCCTGGGTGATCGCGCTCTTCATCCTGGTGATGGGCGGCGTGGCCATCACGCAGCTGCCGGTGGCGCAGTACCCCTCGGTGGCGCCGCCGTCGATCGTCGTCAACGTCAGCTATCCCGGCGCGTCGGCGCAGACGCTCGAGGACAGCGTCATCAGCGTCATCGAGCGCGAGATGAACGGCTCGCCCGGCCTCATCTACATGGAGTCGGTCGCGCAGGCCGACGGCAGCGGCTCGATCACGCTGAGCTACGAACCCGGCACCAGCCCGGACCTGGCCCAGGTGGACGTGCAGAACCGCTTGGGCCGCGCTTCGCCGCGACTGCCCCAGGCGGTGACGCAGCAGGGCGTGCGCGTCGACAAGGCCAACCCGAACTTCCTGCTGTTCGTCATCCTCTCGTCGGACAACCCGGCCTACGACCCGGTCGCGCTGGGCGACTTCGCCTCGCGCAGCGTGCTGCCCGAAATCCAGCGCGTGCCCGGCGTGGGCCAGGCGCAGCTGTTCGGCACTGAGCGGGCGATGCGCATCTGGATCGACCCGTCCAAGCTGGTCGGCTACCGCTTGTCGTCGGCCGACGTCACCGCGGCGATCGCCGCGCAGAACGCGCAGGTCGCCTCGGGCACGATCGGCGACGTGCCCAACGCGCCGGGGCAGGCGATCTTCGCGACGGTGGTCGTGAAAGGCCAGCTCACCTCGGACGAGCAGTTCGCCAACATCGTGCTGCGCGCCAACGCCGACGGCTCGACGGTGCGGCTCAAGGACGTGGCGCGCATCGAGCTCGGTGCGCAGGGCTACGGGTTCCGCACGCGGCTCAACGGCGAACCCTCGACCGGCATCGGCGTGCAGCTCTCGCCCACCGGCAACGCGCTGGCCACCGCCACCGCGATCAAGAAGCGCGTCGACGAGCTGTCGCGCTACTTCCCGCCGGGCGTCAAGGTGACCATCCCCTTCGACGGGTCGGCCTTCGTCAAGATCTCCATCAGCCAGGTGGTCGAAACGCTCGTCGAGGCGGTGATCCTCGTGTTCCTGGTGATGTACCTGTTCCTGCAGAACATCCGCTACACCATCATCCCGACGCTGGTGGTGCCGATCGCGCTGATGGGCAGCTTC
>CAZTTC010000220.1:0-4911 GCA_964616015.1 uncultured Methylibium sp.
TCCAGGCGATCGCGATGTTGGCGTACAGGCCCAGCACCTCGCCCATCGCGGCGAACACGTTCAACTCCATCAGCAGCAGCGCGATCAGGGTGTTGAAGACGACCCAGACCACGCGCCCCGGGTGGCTGTGTGTGACGCGCGAGAAGAAGTTCGACCACGCCAGCGACCCGGCATAGGCATTGGTGACGTTGATCTTGAGCTGCGAGATCACGACGAACAGCGCCGTCACCGCGACCGCCGTGCCGTAGTGCGAGAACACCATCTCGTAGGCCGCCAGGTACATCTGGTTGGGATCGACCGCGCGCTCGGCCGGCACGCTGAGCGTGATCGCCAGGTAGGCCAGCAGCGCGCCGCCCAGCATCTTGAGCACGCCCGGCAGCACCCAGCCCGGGCCGCCGATCAGCACGCCGATCCACCAGCGGCGCCGGTTGGCCGCGGTGCGCTCCGGCATGAAGCGCAGGTAGTCGGCCTGCTCGCCCATCTGCGTGATCAGCGCGATGCCGACCGTGGTGGCCGCGCCGAAGGCCAGCCAGCCGAAGCCGGGGTGGCCGCCAGTCTCGCCGGCATAGGCCGTCAGTCCGCCGATCAGTCCCGGGTCGGCGTGCAGCACCGCGACGTAGGGCGCCACCAGCAGCGCGGCCCACAGCGGCAGCGTCCAGGCCTGCAGGCGGCCGATCGCGGTGACGCCGTGCGTCACCAGCGGGATCACGACCAGCGCGCACACCAGGTAGCCCCAGGCCGGGGGGATGTCGAACACCAGCTCCAGCGCGTAGGCCATCACCGCCGCTTCGAGCGCGAAGAAGATGAAGGTGAAGCTCGCGTAGATCAGCGAGGTGATGGTCGAGCCGATGTAGCCGAAGCCCGCGCCGCGCGTCAGCAGGTCCATGTCGACGCCGTGGCGCGCCGCGTAGACGCTGATCGGCAGCCCGGCCAGGAAGATCACCAGCCCGGTCGCCAGGATCGCCAGCGCGGCGTTGACGAAGCCGTAGCGCAGCAGCAGCGTGGCGCCGATGGCCTCGAGGATCAGGAAGGAGGCCGCGCCGCCGAGCGCGGTGTTGGCCACCCGCAGCGGCGACCACTTGCGAAAGCTCCGGGCGGTGAAGCGCAGCGCGTAGTCCTCCATCGACTCGCGCGCGACCCAGCTGTTGTAGTCGCGGCGCACCTTGACGACGCGCTGCGGCGCGTCGTCCAGCGCGGCGCGCGCGGCCGCCTCGGGGCTGGCTGCGGCGGGGGTTGGCAAGGCGCTCATCGAGGGCAGCAGCATCAAGAAGCGCACCAGCCAGCATCTGGCACCCTTCCTGCACAGCCGGCCGCCATGGACCTGACCCCGCGCGAGAAGGACAAGCTGCTGCTCTTCACCGCTTCGCTGCTGGCCGAGCGGCGCAAGGCGCGCGGTCTGAAGCTCAACCACCCCGAGGCGGTGGCGCTGATCTCGGCCGCGATCCTGGAAGGCGCGCGCGACGGCCGCAGCGTCGCCGCGCTGATGAGCGAAGGCCGCCAGGTGCTGGCCCGCGCCGACGTGATGGAGGGCGTGGCCGAGATGATCCCGGAGATCCAGGTCGAGGCCACCTTCCCGGATGGCACCAAACTGGTCACCGTGCACCAACCGATCGCATGAGGCATGCACCATGAAGAACCTTCGCTCGCTGCGGGTCACCGTTCCAGGTCTGCTGGCCGCGCGCGTCGCGCAAGCCCACGAAGGGCATGCGCAGGAGGGCCTGCACTGGCATGCCTTCGACGCCTGGGGCTGGGTGGCGCTGGCCGTGATGGCGGCGGCGGCGCTGTGCTTCGCGCGTCGCAAGCCGTGAGGGAGCGGTTGAAATGAAGCACCCCCGTCGCGGCTTCGCCGCTCCCCCTCCAGGGGGCGCCGCTGGCGGCCCGGCGAAGCCGGTCCGCGGCGGCTACTTGGCCCGCGGGTCCAGGCCGCAGGGGTCGCGCGAACCGCGGTGGAGCAACTGAGATGCTGATCCCCGGCGAGCTGATTCCGGCCGACGGCCCCGACCACGCGCTGATGCCCGGCCGGCGCTCGCTGACCCTGGTCGTCGAGAACCGCGGCGACCGGCCGATCCAGGTCGGCTCGCACTACCACTTCGCCGAGACCAATCCGGCGCTGGCCTTCGACCGCGCCGCCGCGCGCGGCATGCGCCTGGCCATCGCCTCCGGCACCGCGGTGCGCTTCGAGCCGGGGCAGCAGCGCACGGTCACCCTGGTCGACTACGCAGGCGCCCGCGAGGTCTGGGGCTTCCGCGGCGCGGTGCGGGGGAAGCTCTGATGGTCGCGACGATCGGACGTCGCGCCTACGCCGAGATGTACGGCCCCACCGTCGGCGACCGCGTGCGCCTGGCCGACACCGACCTGGTCATCGAGGTCGAGCGCGACTTCACCTTGCTGGCCGGCGGCTACGGAGAAGAAGTGAAGTTCGGCGGCGGCAAGACCATCCGCGACGGCATGGGCCAGAGCCAGCGCATCAACGGCATCGGGCCCGGCGACGCGGTCGACTGCGTGATCACCAACGCGCTGATCGTCGACCACTGGGGCATCGTCAAGGCCGACATCGGGCTGCGCGGCCAGCGCATCTGCGCCATCGGCAAAGCCGGCAACCCCGACGTGCAACCGGGCGTGGACATCGTCATCGGCCCGGGCACCGAGGTCATCGCCGGCGAGGGGATGATCGTCACCGCCGGCGGCATCGACAGCCACATCCATTTCATCTGCCCGCAGCAGATCGAGGAGTCGCTGGCCAGCGGCGTGACCACCCTGCTCGGCGGCGGCACCGGCCCCGCGACCGGGACCTTCGCCACCACCTGCACCCCGGGGCCCGAGAACCTGGCGCGCATGCTGATGGCGGCCGAAGCCTTCCCGATGAACCTGGGCTTCCTGGGTAAGGGCAACGCCAGCCGACCCGAGGCCCTGCGCCAGCAGATCGAGGCCGGCGCCATCGGCCTGAAGCTGCACGAAGACTGGGGCACCACGCCCTCGGCCATCGACCAGTGCCTCGCGGTCGCCGACGAGACCGACACCCAGGTCTCGATCCACAGCGACACGCTCAACGAGAGCGGCTTCGTCGAGGACACGATCGCCGCCACCCGAGGCCGCACGCTGTGCGCCTTCCACACCGAGGGCGCGGGCGGCGGCCATGCGCCCGACATCCTGCGCGTGGTCGGCGAGGCCAACTTCCTGCCCAGCTCGACCAACCCGACGATGCCATTCACGGTGAACACCGTCGACGAACACCTGGACATGCTGATGGTCTGCCACCACCTCGACGCATCGATCGCCGAGGACCTGGCGTTCGCCGAGAGCCGCATCCGCAAGGAGACCATCGCGGCCGAGGATGTGCTGCACGACCTGGGCGCCATCAGCATGATGTCGAGCGACAGCCAGGCCATGGGACGCGTCGGCGAGGTCATCCTGCGCACCTGGCAGACGGCGCACAAGATGAAGGTCCAGCGCGGCTGGCTGCCCGCCCTTCGACAAGCTCAGGGCGATCGGACCTCTGCGGCCGTCCGGGCTGAGCCTGTCGAAGCCCAGTCGCGCAACGACAACTTCCGCGTCAAGCGCTACATCGCCAAATACACCATCAACCCCGCCATCGCCAACGGCATCGCCCACGAGGTCGGCAGCATCGAGGTGGGCAAGTGGGCCGACCTGGTGCTGTGGCGGCCGGCCTTCTTCGGCGTCAAGCCCAGCCTCGTGATCAAGGGCGGCTTCATCGCCAGCGCGCTGATGGGCGACGCCAACGCCAGCATCCCGACGCCGCAGCCGGTCCACGTGCGGCCGATGTTCGGCAGCTACGGCGGCGCGCTGGCGCGGGGCTCGCTCACCTTCGTCAGCCAGGCCGGGCTGGCGGGCGGCGTGGTCGACCGGCTGGGGCTGCGCAAGGCGGTGTCGGCGGTCCGGGGCTGCCGCACGGTGAAGAAGACCGACATGGTCCACAACGCCTGGCTGCCGACGATGCAGATCGATGCCCAGACCTACGAGGTGCGCGCCGACGGTCAGCTGCTGACCTGCGAGGCGGCGAAGCTGCTGCCGATGGCGCAGCGCTACTTCCTGTTCTGAGCCGCGGCGCGCCGTCTCAGGCGCGGCGCGGACGCCGCATCCTCAGGCGCGACGCGGGGGCCGCATCGGCCAGGTCCGCAGCCATTCGGCCATGCGCTGCGCCACACCGCGCCGCGGTGCGGCCTGGAGGATGCCGAGCGGCACCTGGCCCGTGGCTTGCGGCACCGGCCGGCGCGGCGCGGGGCGCGCGACCGGCTCGATGCGCTCGGCGACCAGCGACGAGCGCCGCTCGTCCGGGACGGCGCAGGGCCGGGTCGGCTTCAGCGCGGCGGCTTCGGGCGCCGCCGGCGGACGCAGCACCGGATCGAGCCAGTCGAGGATCGGCCGCCACTGCGCGCGATCGATGGGCGCCTGCGACGCCGGCAGGTCGAACACCGTGAGCCCGAGTTCGACGCAGCGCACGTAGGTCTGGGTCTCGCGCAGCACGCCGATGAAGGGCAGCTCGATCCCGGCGGCCCACTGGGCGAGCACCTCGCCGGCCTTGGTGCGCCCGTCCAGGCGCATGCCGATGGCCGCCACCTTGCAGCGCCCGCTCGCCACCCGTGGCAGCGTCTTCAGCTCGGCGTAGCACTCGGCCGCGGCCTCGCGGTCGAAGAGCGACTGGCACACCGGGATCAGCACCGCGTCGGCGTACGAGACGAGCTTGGCCAGCTCGAAGCCGTGCGTGCCGCCGGGCGTGTCGAGCACGACGTGGGTCACGCCGACCGGCGGGCGCAGCGAGTTCTTCGGGTCGATGGCCCAGCCGACGATGGGCAGCGCGTCCGGCAGGGCCTGCGCCGCCCGGGCGCGCAGCCAGACCTGGGTCGACTGCTGCCGGTCGGTGTCGCCCAGCATCGCGCGCAGCCCGGCGTT
>CAZTTC010000221.1:0-4869 GCA_964616015.1 uncultured Methylibium sp.
TGAAGGCCATGGGGTGGAACATCTTGCCCTCGACACCCGTCAAGGCAAAGATGGGATCGGCTGCGTGGCGCCGAACACCGAGGTCGGGATGCTGTTCTCGAGCACCTCCTGCATCTCCGAGGCGAGCGCAGAGTAGCTGATCTTGGCCGGCCACTCGCTCTGCGGCTTCATGTCGACCAACACCTCCATGTAGTTGACGTCGGAGGTCTCACCCTTCTCGGCACGGCCGATGGTGGCGAGCACCGAGCGCACCTGCGGCAGCTCGCCGCGCAGCTCGGCGTCGAGCACCTGCGACACCTGCAGCGACTCGTCGAGCGAGGTCGATGGGATGCCGGTGACGCGGAACATGATCGCGCCCTCCTGCAGTTGTGGCATGAACTCCTTGCCCAGCAGCGGAAACAGCGCCAGCGTGCCGACCAGCAGCGCGACCGCGCTGCCGAGCACCAGCTTCTTGCGCTCCAGCGCCCAGTCCAGCAGCGGCACGTAGGCGCGCTTGGCCCAGCGGATGAGGAAGGTGTCCTTCTCCTCCTTGGGCTTGAGGATCAGCGCCGCCAGCACCGGCACCAGCGTCAGCGACAGCACCAGCGAGCCGGCCATCGCGAAGGTGATGGTCAGCGCCATCGGCTTGAACAGCTTGCCCTCCAGGCCGGTGAGCGAGAACAGCGGCAGGAAGACGACGATGATGATGATGATCGCGAAGGCGATCGGGTTCACCACCTCGCGCGCCGCTTCGAGGATCACGGCGGTGCGGTTGACCGGCTTGCCCGACTCGCGCGCGTGCGACAGCAGCCGGAACGCGTTTTCGACCATGACCACCGCGCCGTCGACCATCATGCCGGTACCGATGGCCAGACCCGCCAGCGACATCAGGTTGGCCGACAGGCCGAAGCGCTGCATCAGGATGAAGGCGATCAGCATCGACAGCGGCAGCGTCACGATGACGACGATCGCCGAGCGGAACTCGCCGAGGAAGAGGAACAGGATCACCGCCACCAGCAGCGCGCCTTCGACGAGCGATCGCTCCGCGGTCGCGAGCGCCTTCTGGACGATCTCGGTGCGGTCGTAGATCGGCTTGAGCGTCACGCCCTTGGGCAGCGCCGCCTGCGCGACCGCGATCTTGGCCTTGACGGCATCGACCACGTTCTGCGCGTTTTCGCCCACCCGCGACAGCGCCATGCCGAGCACGGCTTCCTTGCCATCGCGCGTGACCGCGCCGAAGCGCGGCGCCGGCGCCTCGACCACCCGCGCCAGGTCGCGGATGCGGATCGGCGCGCCGCCGCGCTCGGCCACCACGATGCCTTCGATGTCGGCGACGCTGCCCACCAGCCCGAGGCCGCGCACCAGGTACTGCTCGCGGCCGAGGTTGATCGACTGGCCGCCGACCTGCTTGTTGTTGGCCGCCAGCGTCTCCATCACCTGCTTGAACGACAGGCCGTACTTGACCAGCGCGTTGGGATCGATCTGCACCTGGAACTGCTTCTCGTCGCCGCCCCAGGAAATGACGTCGTCGACCCCCGGCGCGGTGCGCAGGATCAGGCGCACGGTCCAGTCGTGCAGCGTGCGCAGGTCCATCGTGCCGAGCTTCTTGTCGGCCGACTCCACCGTGTACCAGAACACCTGGCCGAGACCGGAGCTGTTGGGGCCGAGCACCGGCTCGCCGTAACCCTGCGGCAGCCGGCCCTTCACGTCCTGCAACTTCTCGCCGACGAGCCGGCGCGCGAAGTAGATGTCGACGTCGTCATTGAAATACACGCCGACGTAGGACAGGCCGAACAGCGAGACCGAGCGCACCTCCTGCACGCCGGCAAGCCCGGCGAGTGCCCCCTCGATCGGCGCGGTGAGCAGCTTCTCGACGTCCTCGGCGGCGAGGCCCGGCGACTCGGTGTAGACGTTGACCTGGATCGGCGTCACGTCGGGGAATGCGTCCACCGGCACCTGGCGGAAGGCCTGAACACCCAGGCCGATCACGATCGCGAAAGCGACCAGGACCAGCACCTTGTAGCGCAGCGAGGCATCGACAATGGCATTGAGCATGATGGGGTGTTCCTCTCAATGGCCTTCGCCGATTTGCGACTTCAGCAGCCGGGCCTTGAGCGCGTAGGCGCCTTCGGCCACCACCTGGTCACCCGCCTTCAGGCCGGAGGTGACGACGGTGCGGCCGCCGCTCTTCTCGCCGGTCTCCACCGGCCGCGGCTCGTAGCCGCCGTTCTCGGCCAGAAAGACCGTGGGCTGGCCCTGCAGCAGCATCACGGCGCCACTGGGCACCGAGAGCGCGGGCGCGCGCGCCTGGCCGGTCTCGATGGTGGCGCTGGCGAACATCTCGGGCTTGAGCCGGCCGTCCTTGTTCGGCACCTCGATGCGCGCCGGCGTCGTGCGGCTGTCCTTGTCGAGCATGCTCGCCACGTAGGTCACGCGGCCGGCGAAGCGCTCGTTCGGATAGGCGCCGACCGTCACCGTCGCCGCGGCGCCCTTGCGCACGCGCGCCAGCTTGTCCTCGGTGAGGTTGGCTTCGATCCACACCGTGGACAGGTCGGCCACCTGGAACAGCGGCTGCGCCGGCGAGCCGAGTTCGCCGATGTTGGCCTTTCTCATGACCACCGTGCCGGCCAGTGGCGCCACGACCGGAAAGGTCGACTCGGCATGCCGGCCGGCCGCTGCCGTACCGCCGAGCAGCCGCAGCCGGTCCGCGGCAGCGCGCAGCTCGGCGCCTGCCGTCTCGAGCGCGGCCCGGGCGCGCTGCAACTCGCGCTGCGGAATGATCTCCTCGGCGCTCAGCGACTCGGCACGCTGGTAGTCGGCCTGCGCGACCCGCTGCGCGGCCTGCGCGCGCTGCAAGGCGGAGTGCGCCTCGCCGAGCGCGAAGCTGTCGAGCACGGCCAGCACCTGGCCCGCGCGCACCTCCTGCCCGAGCGTGGCGGCCACCGAGACGATGCGCCCTTCGACACGCGGCGCCACCTGGGCGATGCGGTCCTGGTTGGGCCGGATCGTCGCCGTCACGGTCACGGTGTCGGCGTAGGCCTTTTCGGCCAGCGTCTCGAGCTTGATGCCGGCACGCTGGGCTTCGTCGGCGCTGAGCTTCAGGCCGCCTTCTTCCTTGCCCTTGGGTTCGCTCGCCGCTGCGGCGGCGCTCGGGGCGGCGCCCGGTTGCGCGCCGCCGCAAGCGGCCAGGGACAGAGCCAGCGGCAGGGCCAGCAGGGTCAGCGCAAGAGCGACCCCGGACGGGCGCCGCCGGCCGCGGGCCGGGGCGATGGAGTGATGGTTCATGGTTGTCCTTCCTGCGGCCAGCCGGCCGCCAGTTCGAGCGCGATGCGGGTGCTTTGAAACTCGGCCAGCGCCTCGATGAGGTCGCGCCGGGCATCCAGGCCCTGGCGGTTGACGACGATCAGCTCGAGCAGGCCGATCTGGCCGGCCTGCCGTGACCTGAGCGACAGCTGCTGGTTGTCCTCGAGCGAGGGCAGCACGGACTCCTGCAGGCGCCGCACCCGCGTTTCGAGGCTGGCCAGGCGCGACCACAGCGCCTGCACGTTGGCACGCGCGTCGCGCGTGGCCGCCTGGCGCTCGACCTGCACCTGCGTCAGCTCGGTGCTCGCCTGGCCGATGCCGGCGGCATTGCGGCGGAACAGCGGCAGCGGCACCGACACGGTCAGCGCCGTCAGCCGCTCGCGGGCCACGCCCGGGCCTTCGCGGCCGACGTTCATGCCCACCGTCACGTCGGGGTAGACGCTGGCCCGTTCGAGCCGCAGCCTGGCGTCGGCGCTGGCTTCGCGCGCGGCCAGCGCGCCCAGGCGCGGCTGCGCCTGCACTGCAGCGAGCAGAGCGTCCAGCGTGTACGGCACCGCTTGCAGCGCCAGCGTGCCGATGGCCTGCGGCAGCCCGTCCGGCGGCAGTTGCAGCACGGCGGCAAGCGCGGCACGGGCGTCGATCAACTGCTCCTGCGCGAGCGCCAGCTGGTTGCGTGCGCGCTCGGCCTCGACTTGCGCGACGTTGGCGTCGAGCCGCGTGTCCTCGCCCGCCTGGCGGCGGCGCTGCACCACCGCGGCGGTGTCCTCGAACAGGCGCAGCGCCTGCGTCTCGGTCTCGACCCGCCGCTGCAGCGCCAGCACGCGCGTGAAGCGCTCGGCGACCTCGGCGCGCACCTGGCGCCGCGTGTCGGCGATCTCGAGCCGCAAGGCCGAGAGCGCTGCCTCGGCGGATTCGCGCCGGTAGCCGCGCTGGCCGGCGATCTCGAAGGTCTGCGAGACGCCCGCGCCCCACTCGCGTTGGCGCTCGGTCGCCCCGGCCTGCGGCACCGAACGGCGGCGCTGATCGACCGCCAGCTGGGGGTTGTTGTACAGCAGGGCCGAGGCGTCGGTCCGCAGACCTTCGGCCGCCGCCAACTGTGCGCTCTTGGCACGAAGTGCCGGGTTGGCCTGCTCGGCCCGCGCCAGCGCCTCCGGCAGGGTCAATGGCGGCAGCGGCGTGGCCTGGGGTGGCGTTGGAACGGCGGTCTGCGCGGCTGCCGGCACTACGGCCGCGAGCCACCACAACGCGCCGGCCATGGCCAGCGTCTTCTTGCGCATCGAATTCTCCTGAACGTCAAAACGTCAACGGGACGGAAGAATTCGGCGAGGAGTCAGTGCTTGGGGAAAGCCTTGGATGGATTGAACCAACCTCGCCGAATCAGATGGCGAGGTGCCACTGCGGGCGTTCGATGCGGGACGGCAGAGACGCCGTGGAAGCGGGCGGCTCCAGCTGGCCCGGGGGTTGAGCCGGCGCGGCGGCAGGCACGACCTGGGCGGCCGAGATCGGCCGCACGCAACTCAGGTGGCATACGCCGCAAGCGGGGTCGTCGGCGATCGGATCGCTGTGACCGCCCTGATCTCCAGGCGC
>CAZTTC010000222.1:0-4863 GCA_964616015.1 uncultured Methylibium sp.
TGCCCGCTGCACCAGGGCCGCTTCGACATCCGCAGCGGCAAGGCGCTGTGCGAGCCGCTGGAGCAGGACCTGGAGACCTTCGCGCTGAAGATCGAGGACGGCCGGGTCTGGGTCCGGCTCGGCTGACCCGCGCTCAGCAGCCCAGCGCCAGCGCCTGCACCGGCACGCCGTTGCGCGCGTCGATGACGACGAACTGCACGCGCCGCGGCCGGGGGCCGCTGACCGCGTCGGGCACCGACTTCGGCGTGAAGCGCAGCGGCTGGTCTTCGACCAGCAGCACCTGCTGCAACTCGCGCACCACCGCGTCGTGCTGCAGGCTCGCCCCGGCGTTCTCGCCGCTGCGGACCTGGGTGCGATGGCCGTTCTCGGTGACGGCCCAGTAGCCCATCAGCTCCGCCGGGGCGTCGGCCCCGCGACGCGTCAGGCGGGCGACGTAGGCCTCGCCCTCGCGGGCGAGGCTCAGGTCCACGGTGGACACGGCAGGCGCCGGCAGGGTCGGCCAGCGCCGGTAGTCGCGCGCGTTGACCAGCACCTGTGGCGTGTAGACGAAGCTCGCGCCGCTGCGCGACGCCGCATGGTTCTGGCGCCGCGTCCAGTCGGGGCTGGCGAAGCGGTCGGTCCAGCCGAGGCGATCCCAGTAGTCGACGTGGAAGGCCAGCGGGATGACGTCGCTGCGGTCCTTCAGCGTGCCCAGCCACTTGTCGGCCGGGGGACAGGAGTTGCAGCCCTCCGAGGTGTACAGCTCCACGACCAGCGGTACCTTGCTGCCCGACCGGGCCGAGCAGGCGGCGGGTTCGGCGGCCGCGGCCAGGGCGGGAACCGACAGCATCAGGGCGGACAGGGCACGGCGCATCGCGAACTCCAGCAAGGGGGTTGCCTTCAGTCGCTCGATGCTGCCAGACCTTGCAGTGCAAGGCTCGTGGCACACTGCGCCGCCCATGAGCCTGCCCATGCCATCGACTCCCTTCGTCGCGCCGCTGGCCGCCCTGCCATGAGCCGCCGCGACGCGCCACTGCCGGGCCGTGCCGAGGACATCGAGCCGTTCTGGCTGGCCTTCCAGCGCGAGTGCAAGGTCAGCGTCGAGGGCTTCTCGGCCAGTGCCCTGGGCCACGACCGCTTGCTGGCCGACCAGCTGGCGGAGCTGGTCGTCAGCGGCATCAAGCGCGCGCACGCGACGCTGCGGCGCGATTTCCAGAAGGACCTCGAGCCGCTGCCGCAACCGGGCGATCACCTGGTGGTGCTCGACGGCAGCGGCCAGCCGCGCGCGATCGTGCGCAACACGCATGTCGAGCTGCGCCACTTCAACGAGATCGACGAGGCCTTCGCCTTCGAAGCCGGCGAGGGCGACATGAGCCTGGCGTGGTGGTTGACGGCCCACCGCCAGGACTTCGCCGAGCGCGCCGAGCAGGAAGGCTTCGAGGCCGACGAGCGCCTCGAGCTGGTGCTGGAGCACTTCGAGCGGGTCTGGCCGCCGACCGCCGCCGGCCCGGCGGCCGGGAGCGGCGCATGAGCGCGGGCCGCGCGACGCGCCGCCGGCGGCGGCTCGCGCTCCTGGGCGGTGCGGCGCTGCTGCTGGCGACGGGCGCCCTGGCCCAGTCGGCCGCGGGGCCGCTCGAGACCACGCCCGCGCGCATGCGGCTCAACCTCGAGCGCGCCGAGCTGCCGGGCCAGGAGGGCATGGGCCTGGTCGGCACCAGCTACCTGCTCGAGCTGGCGCCGGGCCTGTGGGTGGGGCCGGCGGCCTATGGCGCGATCACCGGCTCGCGCGGCGGGCTGTTCACCGTCGGCGCGGAGGCCGGCTGGCAGCGGCCGCTGGCCGGGCCGGTTTCCATCGAGCTCGGCCTCTATGCCGGCGGTGGCGGCGGCGGCAATGCGCCGGTCGGTGGCGGCCTGATGCTGCGGCCGCACGTCGACCTGCTGTGGGACCTCGGCGGCCAGCAGGTCGGCCTGTCGTGGTCGCGCGTGCGCTTCCCGAGCGGCGGTCGCATCGACAGCCGCCAGCTCGGCCTGGTGTGGAACATCGACACCGAGTTCCGGCGCGTGCCTGCCGCGCGTCTGGGCGAAGTGGCGCGCAGCGACGCGCGCTCGGGCATCGGCTTCGACCGCGTGCAGGCCGTCGCGGGCGTGTACCGCCCGCGCAGCGGCGCCAGGCGCCTGAGCGGCGGCGCGTTGCCGCGCAACATCGGCTATGCCGGCGCGCGTCTGGAACAACCCATCGACGGCCACCGCTACTGGGGGCTGGAGGCGGCCGGGGCCGCGAGCGGCGGCGTCTCTGGCTATGCGGAGTACCTCGGCACCGTCGGCACCGAGTACGGCTTTGCGGGCGATCGACTGACCTTCGGCGCCCGCGTGGCCGCCGGCATGGGCGGTGGCGGCGACGTCGATGTGGGAGGCGGCCTGCTGCTCAAGGCCGGGACCTACGCCATCGCCCGGCTGGGCATCGATCTCGGCGTGACGGCCGAGCTCGGCTGGGCCCAGGCGCCGCAAGGCAGCTTCAAGGCGATGTACGGCAGCCTGGCCCTGAACTGGGTCCTGGACGACCCCAGCGCGAGCAGCGCGATCCCCTCGCGCACCACCCGCATGGAATGGGTCGGTGGCGTCGAGCGCTACCCGGCGGCGCGCCGCGACGGCACGACGCGCAAGCTCGATGCGGTGTCGCTGCGCGTCAACCGCTACATGTCCGAGCGCTTCTACCTCAGCGCCCAGGCGCACAGCGCCTACGACGGCGGGGCCGGCGGCTACTCGGTCGGCCTGCTGGGCGTGGGCTGGCGCACCGACCTCGGCCCGCGCTGGCATGCCGGCGTCGAGGCGCTGGCCGGCGCGGCCGGCGGCGGCGGCGTCGACACCGCCGGCGGCGCGCTGGTGCAGCCCATGGCCTACGTCGGCTATGCGCTGACCCCGGGCGCTGCGCTGCGCGTCGGCGCCGGGCGCATCCAGGGCCTGCGCGGCCCGCTGAAGGGCGACGTGGTCGAAGTCTCGCTGGCCTTCACCTTCGGGGTGACCAGCCGTGGTGTCCGATGACGCCGGTCTGAGCGCCGCCGCGCCAGGCCGCCCCAAGCAAGGCGCCACCCTCTCGGAGGGGCGATCGCCGTACTCGGCGAGCGGGGTGTCGTCCTCCGTCGCGGTCGCCGTCGTCGGCGCCGGGCCGGCCGGCCTGATGGCCGCCGAGGTGCTGGCGGCGGGTGGGGTCCAGGTCGAGGTCTTCGACGCGATGCCCTCGGTGGGGCGCAAGTTCCTGCTGGCCGGCAAGGGCGGGTTGAACCTGACGCACGGCGAGCCCTTCGACGCCTTCGTCGCCCGCTACGGCAGCCGGCGTCCGGAAGTCGAAGCGCTGCTGCGTCGCTTCGACGCCGCGGCGCTGCGCGCCTGGGCGCAGGGCCTGGGCATCGAGACCTTCGTCGGCAGCTCGGGCCGCGTCTTCCCGGTCGACCTGAAGGCCGCACCGCTGCTGCGGGCCTGGCTGCACCGGCTGCGCGGCGCCGGCGTCGTGTTCCACCAACGTCATCGCTGGGTTGGCTGGGACGCCGCCGGCCACGCGAGGTTCGACACCCCCGACGGCGAGCGCCGGGTGGCCGCCGTCGCCGTGGTGCTGGCGCTCGGCGGAGCGAGCTGGCCGCACCTCGGTTCCGATGGCCGCTGGGCCGCGCTGCTGGCGCAGCGAGGCGTCGGGGTGGCGCCGCTGCAGCCATCGAACTGCGGCTTCGACGTCGGCCTGCCGCAGCGCGAGCCGGGCTGGTCGCCGCACTTCCGCGATCACCACGCGGGTGCCCCGATCAAGCCGGTGGTGCTGGCCTTCGCCGGCCGCGACGGCGCGCACTTGCGCCGCCAGGGCGAATTCGTCGTCACCGCCACCGGCATCGAGGGCAGCCTGGTCTATGCCGCGTCCGCGCTGCTGCGCGACGAGATCGCGCGCCACGGCGACGCGAGCCTGCACCTCGACCTGCTGCCCGACCGGGACGCCGGCTTCGTCGCCGCCGAGGTGGCGCGCCCGCGCGGCAGCCGCTCGCTGTCCACCCACCTCAAGAGCCGCCTCGGCATCGCCGGCGTCAAGGCCGCGCTGCTGCACGAGGTGCTGGACCGCGAGACGATGCACGACCCGGCCCGGCTGGCCGCCACGATCAAGGCCCTGCCGCTGCGGCTGGTGGCGCCGCGGCCGATCGCCGAGGCCATCAGCAGCGCCGGCGGCGTGCGCTTCGAGGCGCTCGACGAGCGCCTGATGAGTCGCGACCTGCCGGGTGTGTTCTGCGCCGGCGAGATGCTCGACTGGGAAGCGCCGACCGGCGGCTACCTGTTGACCGCCTGCTTCGCCAGCGGGCGGGCGGCGGGGCAGGGTGTGCTGGACTGGCTGCGCCAGCGGTCACAATAGCGGCATGACCGCCACGAAACCCGTCCACCTCGTCCGGCCCCAGGCTTCCCCGCTCGCCGGCCCGCTGCATGCCGCCGTCGAACGCTGGAGCGTCGACCAGATCGAGGCGCTGTTCGCGCTGCCCTTCAACGACCTGCTGTGGCAGGCCCAGCAGGTGCACCGCGAGCACCACGACGCCAACGCGGTGCAGCGCTCGACCCTGCTGTCGATCAAGACCGGCGGCTGCCCCGAGGACTGCGCCTACTGCCCGCAATCGGTCCACTACGACACCGGGGTCGAGGCCGACAAGCTGATGGACGTCGCCGCCGTGCGCGCGGCGGCCGAAGCCGCGGTTCAGGCCGGCGCCACCCGCTTCTGCATGGGCGCGGCCTGGCGCGAGCCCAAGGACCGCGACATCGAGAAGGTCGCCGAGCTGGTGCGCGAGGTCAAGTCGCTGGGCCTCGAGGCCTGCTGCACGCTGGGCATGCTGAGCAAGCCGCAGGCGCAGGCGCTCAAGG
>CAZTTC010000223.1:0-4852 GCA_964616015.1 uncultured Methylibium sp.
TGAAGCTGTTCTCGGGAACGGCAGCGGTGCTGTCCATGGGGTTCATCTTCTTCGTGATGTTCGCCTGGCCGTTCATCGACGGCTGGCTGCGGCGTCGCAAACCGGCCAGCGAAGCCAGCGTCTGGATCGGGATCATCGGCGCGCTGGCGATCATCGGATTGACGGTCTGGGAAGCCGCCGTCGCGCACTGAAGACAACTGCGAGGAGTGTCCATGTCCCTGACCGCCAAGAAGTTCGTCATCGCGCTGCTCGGGATCCTGTTCCTGGTCTCGCTGGTCTTCGTGCAGTGGATGGAGGTCGCGCGCAAGCAGGCCGAGGCCGGTCTCGCGCAGGCGCACATCGTCGTGCCCGCGAGCTCGAAGGCCTGCGTCGACTGCCACGCGCAGTCCACGCCGGGCATCATCGACCACTGGAAGGACAGCACGCACGCGCACAAGGGCGTCGGCTGCGCCGAGTGCCACGCGGCCGAGAAGAGCGACGCCGACGCGTTCCAGCACTACGGGGTCACGATCGCGACGGTCGTGACGCCGCTCGACTGCTCGCGCTGCCACCCGACCGAGGCGGACGAATTCCAGCGCAGTCACCACGCCTCGGCCGGCAACATCCTGGCGAGCCTGGACAACCTGCTGGCGGAGACGATCGAGGGCAGCCGCACGCCGTTCAACCCGCACTCGCCGACGCCGGGAAGGCCGGACGTGGGCATGGTCAACGGCATGGCCAGCGCGTTCACCGGATGCCAACAGTGCCACGGCAGCAAGGTCGGACTGCAGTCGAGCGACGGCGGGATGATCACCGTCTCGGATCTCAAGCCCGACCGCACCGGCAAGCCCACGAACATGGATGCCGTGGGCAAGATCGTGCGCAACCAGGACGGCAAGCCGCTGTTCCACAGCGGCACGTGGCCGAACACCGGAATCGGGCGCCTCAACCTGGACGGATCGCTCGGCTCGTGCTCGGCCTGCCACAGCCGGCACGACTTCTCGCCGCGGCGCGCGCGCCAGCCTGAGAACTGCGGCAAGTGCCACCTCGGCCCGGATCACCCTCAGAAGGAGATCTACGACGAGAGCAAGCACGGCATCGCGTTCTACGACCTGAAGGACCACATGAACCTGGACGGGAAGTCGTGGGTGCTGGGCCAGGACTACTCGCAGGCGCCCACGTGCGCGACGTGCCACATGTCGGGCAACGTGCGCAACGGCGGCAAGGTCACGCACGACCCGGGCCAGCGCATCTCGTGGACCAACCGTCCGCCGCTGAGCCAGGTGATGGACACCGACATCAACCACAAGGTGATCACGGAAACGGACCCGGCCAAGCGGCAGGCGCTCGTCGCGGATTCGTGGCAGTCGAAGCGCGGACGCATGAAGGAGGTCTGCTCCGTCTGCCACACGAACGACTACGTCAACGGCTTCTACAAGCAGTACGACGACTTCGTGGTGCTCTACAACGAGAAGTTCGCCAAGCCCGGCCAGGCGATCATCGCCGCGCTGCGCAAGGAGAACCTGCTCACGCCGCCCGAGTTCGACGAGAAGATCGAGTGGACCTGGTACCTCTTGTGGCACCACGAGGGCCGGCGCGCGCGTCACGGCGCCTCGATGATGGCGCCCGACTACGCGCACTGGCACGGGATGTTCGAGGTCGCTGAGCGCTTCTACCTGCACCTCGTGCCCGAGGCCATGGAGCTGATCGAGAAGGCGGTCGCGCAGGGCAAGACGGCCGAGGCCGAGCGCGTGCGCGCCGTGGTCCTGGAGATCATGTCGCGGCCCGAGCACCAGTGGAACGGCGTGCTGCGCGAGGAGCTCGAATCGGCGCACCGCGCGCATGGCGCGGACGAGCAGCCCAAGTAGGCGGGACCGAAGGGAAGCCACATGAACCGCAGAGAACTGCTGAAGACCCTGGGCGGAACCGCCGGCGGAATCGCCGCGTTCAGCGCGGCGCAGCGCGCGGAAGCGGCGGCACTGCTCGTCGGCGCGCAAGGCGGCCCGCGCGAGGAGGACCTCGACTGGAAGAAGGCGCCGTGTCGCTACTGCGGCACGGGCTGCGGCGTCGAGGTCGGTCTGCACTCGGGGCGCGTGATGGCCGTGCGCGGCGATCAGGCCTCGCCGGTCAACAAGGGCCTCCTGTGCGTCAAGGGCTACCACCTGCCGGCGATGCTGTACGCCAAGGACCGGCTGCTGTACCCGCAGCGCCGGCATCCCGACGGACGCCTCGAGCGGATCACGTGGGACCAGGCGCTCGACCTCGTGGCGTCGAAGTTCAAGGAGACGCTGGAGACGAAAGGTCCCGAAGCCGTCGCCGTGTACGGTTCGGGGCAGTGGACCGTGTTCGACGGCTACGCCGCGCTCAAGTGGGTCAAGGGCGGCATGCGCTCGAACAACCTCGATCCCAACGCGCGCCTGTGCATGGCGAGCGCCGTGATGGGCTTCGTCACGCAGTTCCAGAGCGACGAGCCCATGGGTTGCTACGAGGACCTCGACCTGGGCGAGGACTTCGTCATGTGGGGCAACAACATGGCGGAGATGCACCCCGTGCTCTTCAGCCGCATCCTGGAGAACAAGCGGCGCAACCCGCGCGTGCGCATCATCGACCTCGCGACGCGGCGCACCGCGACGTCGGACTACGCCGACATGTACGTCGAGTTCAAGCCGAACTCGGACCTGGCGCTGGCCAACGGCCTGATGCACCTTCTGGTCAAGAAGGGCAAGGTCGACGAGGCCTTCGTGAAGGAGAACCTCGTCTTCAAGCGCGGCATCGAGGACGTGGCGGAGATCGGCTACGGCTGCTTCGGCAAGGACGCGGAGAAGTACACGTTCGCCGACAAGGCCAGCGACTCCACGTTCGAGGACCTGGTCAAGTTCCTGGACGACTACACTCCGGCGAAGGTCTCCCAGATCAGCGGCGTGCCTGTCGGGCAGATCGAGGCGCTGGCCGAACTGTACGGCGATTCCAGGCGCGGCACCGTGAGCCTGTGGTGCATGGGCGTGAACCAGCACGTGCGCGGCACGTGGATGAACAACCTGATCACCAACCTGCACCTCCTGACCGGCAAGATCAGCAAGCCCGGATCGAACCCCTTCAGCCTGACGGGCCAGCCTTCGGCCTGCGGCACGGTGCGCGAGGTCGGGACGCTGTCGAACCGCCTGCCTGCGGACATGGTCGTGACGAACCCCGAGCACCGCGCCAAGGCGGAGCAGATCTGGAAGCTCCCGGCCGGGACGATTCCCGAGAAACCCGGTCACCACGCCGTCGACATGTTCCGCGCGCTGCAGCGCGGCGACGTGCAGTGCATGTGGATCCAGACGACGAACCCCTGGATCACGATGCCGAACCTGCACCGCTACGAGCGCAAGCCCGGCGACGGCCGCTTCGTGGTCGTCAGCGACATCTATCCGACGCCGACGACCGACGCGGCGGACCTGATCCTGCCGGCCGCCGGTTGGGTCGAGCGCGAGGGGGTGTTCGGCAACTCGGAGCGGCGCACGCAGCAGTGGGACAAGCTGGTCGATCCGCCCGGAGAGGCGCGCGAGGACGCGTGGCAGATCATCCAGGTCGCCAAACGCATGGGCATGGGTCACCTGTTCCCGTGGCCCGACGACGACTGGCACGAGCCGATGTTCGAGGAGTACCGCTCGTTCACGGTCGGCCACGGCAAGGACATCGCCAGCTACCAGCAGTTGCGCAAGACGCGCGGCCTGCTCTGGCCGGTCGTCGACGGCAAGGAGACGCGCTGGCGCTACGCGGCCGGCCACGATCCCTACGTCAAGAAGTCGAAGGGCGTGCACTTCTACAAGGCCAAGGGCTACGGCGAGCGCGCCGCGGTGTGGCAGCGGCCGTACCACCCGGCGGCGGAGGAGCCGGACAAGGAGTACCCGCTGTGGCTGTGCACCGGGCGCGTGCTCGAGCACTGGCACACGGGTTCGATGACTCGCCGCGTGAAACAGCTCCACCAGGCGGTGCCCAAGGCCTACGTCGAGATCAACCGCGCGGATGCCAGCGACATGGGGGTCAAGACCGGCGACCGCGTGCGGCTCGTCAGCCGCCGCGGAGCGCTGGAGCTGGACGTCGTGGTCGACGGCCGAGGCAAGCCGCCGCGCGGATCGGTGTTCGTGCCGTTCTTCGACGAGAACGTGCGCATCAACGAGCTGACGCTCGACGCCATGGACAACATCAGCAAGGAGCCCGACTACAAGAAGTGCGCGGTGCGCGTCGAGCGCGTCGCGAGCTCGTCGTGAGGTCCGCCATGCGCCCCGCACTCCACCTGGTGCTCGCGGCCGCCGCGGCCCTGTGCCTGCCGGCCGCGTGCGGCGGCGACGAGAAGGTCGCCGTGCCCGGCCGCGACGGCGCGAGCAAGTCGGCGGCCTCCGTGCGCGCGACACGGCGGCTGTACGACGGGTCGCCGCCGGTCATCCCGCACGCGCGCATCGGTGCCGACTGCATCGCGTGCCACAACGACCGCGGCATGGACGTTCCCGGTCTGGGCTTCGCGCCGGCCTCGCCGCACGAGCTGACGCCCGGCATGAGCGCGCATTCGCGCTGCGAGCAGTGCCACGTGTTCCGCCAGACCGACGAGGTCTTCCGCGCCAACGACTTCGTCGGACTGGCGCAGGATCTGCGCGCGGGGACGCGCCTCTACGGCGGCGCGCCGCCCGTCATTCCGCACCGCATCCAGATGCGCGAGAACTGCGGCGCGTGCCACACCGGTCCGGCCGCGCGCGAGGAGATCCGCTGCTCGCACCCCGAGCGCTCGCGCTGCGTGCAGTGCCACGTCCCGGTGGCGGCCAACGACCTGTTCTCGCGCCCCTGAGCGGTAGTACGGAGCCAGGCACGACCCCGACACCTTCGCGCCGCCCGC
>CAZTTC010000224.1:0-4849 GCA_964616015.1 uncultured Methylibium sp.
GCCGGCACGATGAACTTCGTCATCTTCCCGATGTACTTCCTGTCGACCGCGCTCTACCCCTTGTGGAAGCTGCAGGAGTCGGGCGCCGAATGGGTCTACCAGATCGCCCGCTTCAATCCCTTCACCTATGCGGTGGAGTGGGTGCGCTTCGCGCTCTACGGCAAGGACCCGGGGCTGGCGCCCTATGTCGTGCTGGGCTGCCTGGCGGCTTTCTTCGTGCTGGCCTGCTGGGGCTACGACCCGCAGCGGGGCTTCGGCCAGCTGGCCAAGCGTGGCGGTGGCGGCGGAGGCTGAGACCATGCGCGACGCCCTCGAACTGCTGCACAACCGCATCCGGCGCCGCACGCTGCTGCGGGGCACGGCCGCGTCGATCGCCTTGCCGGCCGCCGCCACACGGGCGCAGCCGGACGGCCACTTCACCCGCCCGATCACGCTGTGGGTCCCCTGGCCGGCGGGCGGCGGCACCGACCTGGCGATGCGCGTGCTGGCCGAGGCCGCGAGCCACCACCTGGGCCAGAAGGTCCTGACCGAGAACCGCAGCGGTGCCGGCGGCACGCTGTGCATGCCGGTGCTGCAGCAGGCCGCCGCCGACGGCTACACGATCGCTCAGTTGCCGCAGACCATCTTCCGCGCGCCCTACACGCAGAAGGTGCTGTGGGACCCGATCCGCGACGTGACGCCCATCCTGCAGCTCACCGGCACGACCTTCGGCATGGTGGTGGCCGCCGACAGTCCGATCAGGACGGTCGAGGAGGTGTTCGCCGCGGCGCGGGCGGCGCGCCGATCCGGCAACAAGATCACCATCGCCACCAACGGCGTCGGCACCACGCCGCACGTGGTGATCGAGGACCTGTTCGGCCAGCGCAACCTCGAGTACGTGCACGTGCCCTACAAGGGCGTGGCCGAGCAGATGCTCGGCGTCGCGACCGGTCAGGTGCAGGTCGGGGTGGGCTCCACCGCCTTCGGGCCCTTCGTCGACAACGGCAAGCTGCGGCTGCTGGTCACCTTCGGCGACAAGCGCAGCAAGCGCTGGCCGCAGGTGCCGACGCTCAAGGAGCTGGGGCTGGGCATCGTCGCCACCTCGCCCTACGGCCTGGGCGGCCCGCGCGGGCTGTCACACAGCCTGGTGCAGACGCTGCACGACGGCTTTCGCAACGCGATGCAGGAGCCGGCCTACATCGCCGAACTGGCCAAGTCCGATCAGGAGCTCGCCTACCTGGGCCCGGCCGAATACGCCGCCGCCTGCAGGGAGGCCTTTGCCAACGAGAAGCGGGTCGTCGAGCGCCTGGGGCTGACGCGGCAGGGGGGCTGAGGTCTCGCGGCGCCCCCGCCGAGGCCCCCCCGCCGGCCACCGACTGTCAGGGCCGCGCTACGTGGTCGCGGGTGGCGCCGCGCGCGGCGGCTCCGGTTGCGCATCGAAGCGATCGAAGCCGCTGTAGCAGACGAAGTGCTTGTTCATCGCCCGGCCGAACAAGGCCAGGCCGAGCCGCGTCGCGAGCTCGTGCCCCATCTGCGTGATGCCCGAGCGCGACACGACGATGGGCACACCGATCTGCGCCGACTTGATGACCATCTCGCTGGTCAGGCGGCCGGTCGTGTAGAAGGCCTTGTCGGCGCCGCCCAGGCCCCGCAGCCACATCCAGCCGGCCAGGGTGTCGATGGCGTTGTGGCGGCCGACGTCCTCGACGAAGAGCTCGAGCCGCGCCTCCTCGTGGGTCAGGCCGGCCAGCGTGAACAGCGCGCAGCCATGCACCGAGCCGGCCGACTTGTAGGTGCTCTCCTGGCGCCGCACCGCATCGAGCAGCGCGTACAGACCGCGCTGGCTGATGCGCGCCTGGGCCGGCGACGGCAGGTCGACCGCATCCAGCTCGTCCATCAGACCGCCGAACACGGTGCCCTGGCCGCAGCCGGTGGTGACCACGCGCTTCGCGGTCTTGCGGTCGAAGTCCTCGATGCCGCGGCGGGTCTTCACCGCGGCCGCGCCGACCTCCCAGTCGACCGTGATCGACTCGATGTCGTGCACCGCCTCGACCAGGCGCTGGTTGCGCAGGTAGCCCAGTACCAGCAGCTCGGGCTCGGCGCCCAGGGTCATCAGCGTGACCAGCTCGCGGCGGTCGACGAAGACCGTCAGGGGACGCTCGGCGGGAATGCGGATCGCGCTGCGCACGCCGTACTCGTCGAGCACCTCGACCTCGCGGGTCAGCGGTGCACGGGCGGCGGTCAGGCGCGGCGGGGGCGGCGGCTTGGCAATCACCGCGAGAGCATCGCACGACATGGCGGGAACTGCACAAGCGGCGCGGGCCGCCGAGGCGGCCCGCGTGCGGGTCATGGTCCGGTGACGGCGGCGATCACTTCTTCGCGGGCGCGGCGGCAGGAGCAGGCGCGGGCGCAGCAGCGGCCACCGGGGTGGCTCCGGCAGCGGGCGGTGGCACGAAGGGGCCGGGGTCGGCGCAGGCCGGCGCACTGGCAGCCGGCTTGGCGTCCTTGCCGGCCGTCTTGAAGTAGTGCGCCGCCGTGCGATCCATCGACAGGCAGAGCTTGTAGGCCGAGACCTTGTCGCCATGCGCCGTCTTGGCCCGGGCCTCGTCAGCCTTCGCCTTGGCTTCGGGGCTCGGCGCCGGCAGCTTGGCCTGCACGGCCAGCGGGGCAGCCAGCACGGCCGCCAACAGGACTGCGGTCAGTGGAAGCGACTTGCTCATCTGGATTTCCTTCGACATCAGGCCTGCGCAGGCCGGTTGGACGTGCCGGGCGCCGAACGCTGCGCCGGGATCTTGCCGGCGCGAATGTCGTCGTGCCACAGCTCGTGGTGCTCCTTGGCCCAGGCCTCGTCGACGTAGCCGGTGGTCATCGCGCCATAGGCGCCCTTCATGCCCAGGGTGCCCAGGTAGATGTGGCCCAGGAACATCGCCATCATCAGGATCGTCGAGACGCCGTGGATCATGTTGGCGATCTGCATGTCGCTGCGCGTGTAGGCCATGCCCGGGATGAGCTTGTCGAGCACCAGCCCGGAACCGACCACGACGGCGCCGAGGAAGAACACGCCGGCCCAGAAGATCAGCTTCTCGCCGGCGTTGAAGCGGTGCGAGGGCACGTGGGCGCCATTGAACAGGCCGCCGCCCTTCTTGAGCCACACCAGGTCGACTTTGCTCGGGAAGTTGTCGCGCACGAAGGTGATGAACACCACCACGAGCGACACCGCGAACACCGGCCCGGCGAAGTTGTGCAGGTTCTTCAGCGCGTAGGTGATCCAGCCGAACAGCGTGCCGCCCAACACCGGCAGCAGGAAGAACTTGCCGAAGGCCATCACGATACCGGACACCGCCAGCACCACGAAGGTCACGGCATTGGTCCAGTGCGCGGCGCGCTCGAAGTAGGTGAAGCGCTCGATCTTGCGGCCGGTCTCCGGGCTGTGCAGGCCGATCGAGCCCTTGGCCTTGTAGAACAGCGCGATCGCCAGCAGAACGATCAACAGCAGGGCGCCGCCGTAGGGCACGATCCAGCGGTTGCGCACCTCGCGCCAGGCTTCGCCGGCGGTCGTGAACTTGGAACCGGGGTACTGCACGAACTCCTGGATCAGCACACCGTTCTCGATGCCCGGCAGGCTGGTGTATCCGGCATCCTTGCCGGACTCGCGCACGGCCCGCCAGAACGGCGCGTTGTTGTAGGGCTGGGACTTGGCACGCTCGGCATTGCTTTCGTCGGCGCTGCCGGCCGGCCCTTCGGTGGCGGCGGTGACAGCCGGAGCGCTGGCCGCCGGCGCCGCCTGCGCCGCCGCCAGGCCGGTCAAGGTCGCCAGCAGGATCACAGCCAGGCTGCGAAGGATCGAGGAATGGGTCATGGGCTTTCCCGCTGGACGTTGCGGTCCGGTGCTTGCCGTGCTCAGCGCGAGCGCGTGTACTCGTTCTGCTGCTGGTTGCGCGCCTTCAGCTGCTGCTCCCAGCTGGCCCGGTCACCCGGCTTCCAGCCTGGCGAGGTGTAGGCGGCGGTCGCGCCACCGTCCCAGGCCTTGGCGTCGGCCTTCTTCGGCGCGGTCGAGCCTTGCTGGGGCTTGTCGCCGCAGGCGGCCAGCATCGCGGCGGCGGCGATCAGCAATGCGCAGGACGTCGACGGGCGCTTCATGACTTGGTCACCTCAGGCTTGGCCGGCTGCGCGCCGGGCTTGCCGTAGGCCGTGCCCCAGCCCCAGACCTCGGAGCCCTTGCCGCGCTGCAGGACGCGGGTGCGGAAGATGTCGGCCACGACATCGCCGTCACCGCCCAGCAGTGCCTTGGTCGAGCACATCTCGGCGCAGGCCGGGAGCTTGCCTTCCGCCAGGCGGTTGCTGCCGTACTTGTGGAACTCGGCCTCCGAGCCGTTGGCCTCGGGGCCGCCGGCGCAGAAGGTGCACTTGTCCATCTTGCCGCGCAGGCCGAAGGTGCCGTTGGTCGGGAACTGCGGCGCGCCGAAGGGACAGGCGTAGCTGCAGTAGCCGCAGCCGATGCAGATGTCCTTGTCGTGCAGCACCACACCTTCGTCGGTGCGGTAGAAGCAGTCGACCGGGCAGACCGCCATGCAGGGCGCGTCGCTGCAGTGCATGCAGGCCACCGAGATGCTGCGCTCGCCGGGCACGCCGTCGGCCAGCGTGACGACCCGGCGGCGGTTCACGCCCCAGGGCACCTCGTGCTCGGCCTTGCAGGCCGTGACACAGCCGTTGCACTCGATGCAGCGCTCGGCATCGCAGATGAACTTCATTCTTGCCATGGTGTTCTCCGGTGTCTCGGGTTCGATCAGGCGGTGGCCCGCTCGACCTGGCAGACCGTGGTCTTGGTCTCTTGCATCATCGTCACGCTGTCGTAGCCGTAGGTGGTGGC
>CAZTTC010000225.1:0-4845 GCA_964616015.1 uncultured Methylibium sp.
GCTCGCACAGCGCCTTGCCGCTGCGGATGTCGAAGCGGCCCTGGTGCAGCGGGCATTCGATCGAGCCGTCGGCCTCGACGAAGCCGTCGGTCAGCGCGGCATGGCCGTGCGTGCACCAGGCGTCGAAGGCGAAGCACTCGTCGCCCAGCCGCGCCAGCGCGATGCCGCGGCCGGTCAGCTGGCAGCCGATCACCTCGCCCTCGGGGATGGCATCGGCGGGGCCGGCGTCGTGCCAGGTCGGCTCGTTCATGCGGCGTGGCTCATGTTGGGTCGCTCAGATCGGCTTGATGATGGAGTTGGGGATCAGGTCGTTGTCGTAGACCACGACGCGGCGGGCGAAGCGCCAGCCCTCGGGGGTCTCGACCAGGCGGTCGATGCTGCGACCGACCAGCAGGGTCTCGGGCATCGCGTCGCGCTTGGTGCGCACCACCAGCAGCGGCGCTTCGGCCTCGACAGCGCCGGGCTCGGTCTTCGTCAGTCGGGGCAGGCCGACGACGTGGCACTGGCTGTAGGGGTCGTGGTAGATCGTGTCGACGACGCCGACCACGCGGTCGCGCAGCATCGCGCGGCTCTCGTAGGCCATGATGGCCAGCGGCAGCCCGCGGTCGAAGTTCTCGCGCGACTGCAGACGATAGACCGCGTCCTCGGTGAAGAAGTCGGGCCAGCGGGCGATGTCGCCGTGGTCCAGCGTGGCGGCGTAGTCGGCGTAGAGCTGCTGCAGCGCCAGCCAGCGCGCGAACGTCATGGCAGCACCCCGCTCGCCGGGTGCGGCGATCGCCCCTCCAGGAGGGGCGCACCTTGCTGGGGGCGACCCGGCGTGGCGGTGCTCACAGCCCCATCACCTTGCGCCAGTAGCCGTACATGCCGCGGATCAGGGTCTCGGTGACCATGTGCGGCGTGTCCTTGGCGTCGCGGCCGTCGAGCTCGCTCAGGGTGCGGGCGCCGTCGTTGGCCGAGAAGGCGCGCTGCACGAACTCGATCACCTCGCCGTCGTCGGCGCTGACATAGCCCGCCGGGCCGAAGAGGTTGGCCTGGCGCAGGCGGCGGCGCGTCATCGCCGCGTCGTCGTCGGCGAAGCCGAAGTGCGTCCAGACGAAGTCGAAGGCACCGGGGCCGGCCGGGATGATCTGGCGGGTCGAGAGCGAGTTCACCTGCTGCTGCACGATCAGGCTGGGGAAGAGGGTCTGCATCACCACGCTCGGGCCCTTCCACCAGGGCTCGGGCACGACGTCGAGCACGCGGTCGTCCTGCAGGCTCATCTGATCGCGGAAGCTGCTCACGCCCTGCGTCACGTCGCCGCCGCCGCCAGCGTTGCGGGTGGAGATCATCGCGGCGTGGCGGTGGTGCGCGTCCATGACCATGCGACTGCTCTGGTCGGCGCGCCACAGGCCGAAGGTGACGAACCAGGTGTGCAGCAGGCCCGGGTGGTAGGGGTCCTTGATGTTCTCCTGCATCAGCTTCCAGTTCGCGGGGATGCGCTGGCGGTTGATGCCCAGCAGCGTCAGCGGCCGGCCATCGAAGGTGCGGTCGAACCAGGGCAGGATCGCGGGGCCGAGGTAAGCCTCGAGCGACTCGACATCGGCGTCGAAGCTGGCGAAGACCGTGCCCCCGCGGGTCGCGACCTTCAGGCGGTTGAGGCCGTGCTCGTCGAGCTTGAAGTCCGCGGGCATGCCGCCTTGCACCTCGACCCCCGCCTCGGTGCGGCGCTTCACGCCACGGCGGAACGGCAGGCCGACGAGCTTGCCCTCGAGGTCGTAGTTCCACTGGTGGTAGGGGCAGACGAACTCCTTCACGGTGCCGCGGCGCTCGCGGCAGAAGGCCACGCCGCGATGGGCGCAGCGGTTCTCGACCACGTTGAGGCCGCCGTCCTTGCCGCGCACCAGGATGACGCTGCGCTCGCCGATGGCCGTGCGCTTGAAGTCCCCGACCTCGGGCACCTCGCATTCCAGGCCGACGTAGCACCAGTGCCCGCGGTAGAAGAAGCGCTCCAGCTCCTCGCGATAGACCTCGGCGTCGGTGTAGATCCAGCCGGGCGCGCGGCTGGTCGGGGCGTCGCCCCAGGCGCGGCGGCCGGCCGCGGGCTGGAAGGACAGCGGGGCCTCGTGGGGCGCGTTCATGTCTCGGTCTCCTCTCGCAGCAGACCGGCGGCCTGCTGCAGCGGCGCGTCCGAGAAGCCGAACAGCACCGTCTCGTCGGTGGCGTCGAACTGCAGCCAGTGCCAGGGTGGCACGACGACGTGGTCTTTGGGGCCGAGCTCGTAGCGCACGACGGCGCCCGATGCACGGTCGTCGCTGATCGTCACCCGGGTCCGGCCCTCCACCACCGAGTACACGGTGCCGGCAGTGCTGCGCGAGCGCCGCGTCGAACAGCGCGCGGGCAGCGCCTGCAACCAGGTCGCCATCGTCGGCATCGCCCAGCCACCGGTGGCCGGGTTGACGTAGCGCAACCGGTGGCCGTGGGCCGCATTCGCTTCGTCATGACGCAGCAGCCGGGCCAGCGCCTCGCGGCTGCGCGCATACGGGTAGCTGAAGATCGGCGAGGTGGCGCCGAAGCGCCGCGCGCCCTCGACCGGCAACAGGCCCTGGCCGTAGCGCGCCAGGCTGTCGCCCTCGGCGCGCGTCACCGCCTGCTGCGCCACGCTGCCGTTATGGGCGAAGCCGGCCTCGAAGAAGGCCACCATGGGGATGTCCAGGCCGTCGAGCCAGGTCACGGCCTGGTCGCCCGCGTTGCCGTGGTCGTGCCAGGCCATCGCCGGGGTGATGATGAAGTCGCCCTCCTCCATCGTCACGCGCTCGCCGTCGACGGCGGTGTAGGCCCCGCGGCCGTCGACGACGAAGCGCAGCGCCGACTGCGCATGGCGGTGGCTGGGCGCCACCTCGCCCGGCAGGATCAGCTGCAGCCCGGCGTACAGGCTGCCGGTGATGCGTGACTCGCCGCGCCAGCCCGGGTTCTCGAGGATCAGCACGCGGCGCACCGCCTCCTCGGCACTGATCACGCGGCCGGCTTCGGCGAGGAAAGGCTGCACCTCGGCCCAGCGCCAGTGCGCCGGCTGCGTGCGCACCGCCGGCCGCTGCGGTACCAGCGCGTGCAGCACCTCCCACAGCGGCGTCAGCCCGAGCGGGCGCATGCGCTCGTAGAGCGCGGCGCGCTCGGCCTGCGGCGGGACCCGGTTATTCATCGCCGCATTGTCGGCCCGCTGCGGCATTCAGGATAGGCTGCAGGCCTGACTTCCATCATTCACACCATGAATGACCATCGTCCGCTCGACCTGAACCTGCTGCGCGTCTTCGACGCCCTGTTCCGCGCGCGCCGCGTCGCGCCGGCCGCGGCGGCGGTCGGGCTGACGCAACCGGCCTTCAGCAATGCGCTGGCGCGGCTGCGGCGGCAGCTCGACGACGAGCTCTTCACGCGAACGCCGGCGGGCATGCAGCCGACCGCGCACGCCGAGCGCATCGCGCCGGTGGTGACCCAGGCACTGGCGCGGCTCGAGGAAGGCCTGGCGCCGCCGGCCGCGTTCGAGCCGGCCCGCAGCGACCGCGTCTTCCGCATCGCGATGACCGACATCGGCGAGATCTACTTCCTGCCGCCGCTGCTGGCGGCGCTGCAGCGCGAAGCGCCGCAGGTCGCCATCGCCACCGTGCGCCACAGCGTGCGCGAGGGCGCGCTCGACCTGCGCGAGGCACTGGCCAGCGGGAGCGTCGACCTGGCGGTGGGCTGGCTGCCCGACCTGGGCGCGGGCGTGTTCCAGCGTCGGCTGTTCGAACAGCGCTACGTCTGCCTGATGTCGGCCGCGCACCCGCTGGCCGCCGGACGGCTGACACAGGCGCGCTTCCTGAAGGCCCGGCATGCGGCCGTCGCTTCCGAGGGCACCGGCCACGGCCGCGTCGAAACCCTGATGCGCCGCCTGGGCGTCAAGCGCCTGCTCGCCCTGCAACTGCCGCATTTCGTGGCCGTACCGCACATCGTGGCCGGCACCGACCTGCTGGTCACCGTGCCGGAGGCCCTGGCCGAGCGCGTCGCCCGGCCCTTCGGCCTGGTGGTGCGCGACCACCCGATCGCGCTGCCGCGCTTTCCGGTCAACCTGTTCTGGCACCGCCGCGCCCACCAGGACGCCGGGCAGCGCTGGCTGCGCGAGCGCTTCGTCGCACTGTTCGCGCGCGACGTCTGAACGCGGCGCAGCCTCAGCCTGCCGCGCGCAGCGGCTCAGCCGGCCGCGCGCAGCGGCTCAGTCGGCCGCGCGCAGCGCGGCGCGCAGCTGCTGCCCCAGCTCGGGCTTGGCCGCGAACGGATCGGTCGGGTTGCGGGCCAGCATCACGTCTTCCATCCGCGTCTGCACGCTCGCGAGCGCCTGGGGGTGGCTGTAGATGTAGAACTGGCGATCGCGCACGGCATCGAAGACCCGCTGCGCCACCTGCCCGGCCGTCACCTTCCCCGAGCCGACCGCCTTGCCGATCATCGCCTGGCCGATCAGCTGGCTCCGGGTCGGCTTGCCGGCGGCCAGTTCGCCCGGCCGGTTGCGGTGGCTGTGGTGGATGCCGGTGGGCACGAAGAAGGGACACAGCACCGAGGCATGGATCTGGTCGGTCACCAGGCTCAGGTCCTGGTGCAGCGTCTCGCTCAGGCTGACCACCGCGTGCTTGGTGACGTTGTAGACGCCCATGTTGGGCGCGTTCAGCAGGCCGGCCATCGACGCGGTGTTGACGACGTGACCCTCGTAGGCCGGGTCGGCCGCGGCCGCCGCCAGCATCATCGGCGTGAACACGCGCACGCCGTGCGCCACGCCCATCAGATTGACGCCGACGACCCACTCCCAGTCCTTCAGCGTGTGTTCCCAGATCAGCCCGC
>CAZTTC010000226.1:0-4833 GCA_964616015.1 uncultured Methylibium sp.
ACCGCAACTCCGACGGCGAGGCCGACGAGGTCAAGCCCTTCGCGCCCAGCCTCAATTTCAAGGTGCCCAACGGGGTGTGCTGGACCAAGGACGGCTTCCTGATCGTGGCCGAGCACAACCGCGTGCTCAACTTCCCCGCGGCCGAGTTCTTCTACGAAGGCCCGGACGTGGCGGTGATCGAGGTCGTGCCCCAGGGCAAGCTGATCCCGGTCGAGGAAGAGTCCTTCAACCATGGCGCGCGGGTCTGCAAGATCGGGCCGGACGGCATGGTCTACATCTCGCTGGGCCAGCCCTTCAACGTGCAGCCGCGCGAGAAGATCAAGCTGTTCAACGATGTGGGCATCGGCGGCATGGTGCGCATGAACGCCTTCGACGGCAGCAAGCGCGAGGTCTACGCGACCGGCATCCGCAACTCGGTCGGCCACGACTTCAACCCCAAGGACGGCACGCTCTGGTTCACCGACAACCAGACCGACGGCATGGGCGATGACATCCCCAACGGCGAGATCAACCGCATCACGAAGGCGGGTCAGTTCTTCGGCTACCCGTGGATCCAGGGCAAGACCCGCATCACCGAGCACGGCTACGACAAGGACCCGCTGCCGACCAACGTGACCGCGGCCCAGGTGCTGACCGAGGCGCATGCGGCCGATCTCGGCATGGCCTTCTACACGGGCAAGCAGTTCCCGGCCAAGTACCAGGGCGGCTTCTTCAGCGCGCAGCACGGCTCCTGGAACCGCACCAAGCCCAACGGCGCGCAGGTGCTGTTCACCTCGCTCAAGGCCGACGGCACGGCCGACAAGACCGAGGTCTTCGCGAGCGGCTGGCTCGACGAGGTGACCGGCACCTTCCGCGGACGCCCGGTCGACGTGGCGACGATGAAGGACGGCTCGCTGCTGGTCTCGGACGACTACGTCGGTGCGATCTATCGCATCAGCTACACCGGCGATGCGAAGCGCTAGCCTGCGCGCGGGCCTGGCCGTGGCGGCGCTGTGCGTCGCCACGGCCACCGCGGCCAACGAAACCGGCCGCGCCAAGTCGGCGGCCTGCGCGGCCTGCCACGGCCCGCTGGGCCTGGCGACCGCGCCGGACGCGCCGCACCTGGCCGGCCAGTCGGCGATCTACGTCGACGCGCAACTCAAGGCCTACCGCAGCGGCGCGCGCCAGCACCCGGTGATGAACGTGATCGCCAAGTCGCTGAGCGACGCGGACATCGCGGCATTGGCGGCGTGGTACGCGTCGTTGACGGTCGAAGTGAAGGAGCCTTGAGCTCCCTTCACTTTGCGTGGCGACGGGTTCGCGTGGGCCACGGACAGCGGGCGGCCGGCTTCGCTGCCCGCCCCGCGCTCGCAGCGCAAGACGGATCAGAGCCTGACAGTCCGCCCCACGTAGAGGATCGGCCCCGTCGGCCGCCCGATCGTGGAGCCGCCTTCAGGCTCCAGCGTCAGCTCGAAGAGCGTCTGCGACTCGACCGCCGGCAGCTGCCGGACCGGCAGCTCGACGAGCTGGCCGGCGCGCACCAGGCCCAGCGAGGTCGGGCCGGCCGCGCCCTCGGGCTTGGTCCAGAACTGCAGCGTCTTGCCGGCCGGCACCGGCACGGCCGCGGCGGCCGCAACCGGCACCAGGCGCAGCTTGTCGCCGGCGGTGATCTCGACCACCCAGCCGGTGCTCTTGTCGTCGGGCGCCTGCAGCACCGCGAGGTAGCGCGCCGGCGCATCGACCGCGGTCGGCGTGCGCAGCACCAGCAGCGTCGCCAGCACCAGCGAGGCCGCGATCGCCAAGCCGCCGATGAGCTGCCAGCGGCGCAGGCGTTGCCACACCGGGTCATTGGCGGCGTACGGCGCGCCCGGCGGTCGCGCGACGGGCGCAGCGCCGAGCCGCGTGGCGATCTTCGGCCACAGGCCGGCGTCGGGCTCGGCCGGCGCGACGCGGCGCGTCAAGCCCAGCAGTCGGTCCTGCCAGCGGTAGACCTCGGCCTGCAACGCGGCGTCGGCGGGCAGGGCCTGCTCGACCTCGGCACGCGCCACCGCGTCGAGCGTGCCCAGCACGTACTCGCCGGCGGTCGCGCTGCGTTCCTGCGGATCCGGGTCGAGGCTCACGACAGGCACTCCTTCAGCGCCAGCAGGCCGCGGCGGATCCACGACTTGACGGTGCCGACCGGCGTGGCGATCTCGCGGGCGATCTGCTCGTGCGTGTAGCCCTCGACGAAGGCGCGCACGATGCAGTTGCGCTTGCGCTCCTCGAGCGCGGACAGGCAGCGGTCCAGCGCCGCGGCGTCGGCCTGGGGCAGGTCGGGCGAGGGTTCGTCCTGCGCGGCCCGCGCGTCGGCGACGGCCTCGAGGTCGTCGCCCACCGGCAACTCGCGCTGCACGCGGCGCGCCTCGTCGAGCGCGCGGTGGCGCACCACCGTGTAGATCCAGCCGCGCCCTGAACCCAGGGCGCGCTGATAGGTCGACGCGCGCTGCCAGACCTGCAGGAAGGCCTCCTGCAGCACGTCGTGCGCGGTGTCGCGGTCGCGCACGATGCGCTGCGCGACACCGAGCAGCCAGCGCGACTCACGCTCGTAGAGGGCGCGCAGCGCGTAGCGCTCGCCGCGCGCGCAGGCTTCGAGCGCCGACTCGTAGTCGAAGCCATCGGGGGAGGTGCTCGTCGGGCTGGGCATGGGGCGGCGGGACGGGTCGGTCGCGATCCTAGCCGAGCCGGGGGCCCGGCCGACCTGGCCATCGCAGGCCGGGTCGGCCGCCTGGCCACGATCAGAAGCGGATCGCCAGGTCGATCAGCGGCACGCCGCCGGCGCCGCCGATCTGCGCCGCACCGGCCGCCAGGCCGCGATAGAGGGTCGCGGCACCGGTCGTGAGGTTGATCGAATACAGCGACATCGGCCCGGTCGTGCCGACCCGCAGCGCCGCCAGCGCCAGGCCGTTGCCGCCTCCCGCGATGTCGAAGCCGCCGCTGCCGGCGATGTCCAGGCCGAGCGCGCCGACGTCGACCAGCGTGCCGTTGTTCGGCGGGTTCTGGATCGCCAGCACGTTGCTGTTGGCCTCGAGGTCGTAGAGCACCGTCGTCGCCGTGCCGGCAAAGCTGTTGGCATAGGCGGCGGCCAGGACCGAGGGCGCGACGCCGGCGCGATTGATGTCGCCGTCGGTGGTGGTGAGGCCGGTGTCGACGTTGATGCGCAGGCTCTGGCCGTTGTCGGCGATCACGCGCAGGCGGTCGGCGGCAGGGTTGAAGTCGACGCTGAGCGCGTTGCTCGCGAGGCCGCTGTAGGGCGCGGTCGCGTCGGCCGGGTCGGCGGCCAGCGCGACGCGGAAGGTCGCCGCGCCGGTGGCCGGGTCGACCGTGTACAGGCGCCCGCCGGTGGCCAGCGCGTAGAGCAGGCCGTTGCTCGGCCGGAAGTCGATGCCGAGGATCACCTCACCGGTCTGCAGGCCGGTGATGGTCGTGGTGGCGGTGATCGAGTTCGGCGCCGCCGGGTTGAAGGCGAGCAGGCGGTTGTCGGCCGTCAGGCCGATGGCGCTGGGCGCGGTGGGCTGCACCAGCGCCAGGCCACGGACTGCCTCGCCGCCGGCGATGGCACCACCCGCGACCGCAGTCGCCGCGCCGGTCGTGAGGTTGATCGTGTACAGCGAGGTCGTGCCGCCGACCGTCAGCGCGGCATAGCCCGTGTTGTTGCGCGCGTCGATGTCGAAGCCGTTGGCCGCCGTGGCCGTCACGCCCAGCGGCAGGCCGGCGGCGAGCGTGCCGTTGTTGGGCGGGTCCTGCAGGTGCAGGGTGCCCGCGACCACGTCCAGATCGAAGAGCTGGGTCGTCGTCGTGCCGGCGAAGCTGTTGGTATAGGCACCGGCGCTGACCGTCGCCGTGCCGCCGGCGGCCGGCGCGATCAGGCCGTCGGTGATCGTGTCGCCGTTGGTGACGTTGATGCGCAGGTTCTGGCCCAGGTTGCCGATCACGCGCAGGCGGTCGGCGGCCGGGTTGAAGTCGACCGCGAAGCTGTCGCCGACCAGCGCGGCATAGGCGTTGTCGTCGCCGGCCACCGCACGCAGCGCGACGCGCAGCGTGGCCGCACCGGTGGACGGTTCGATGGTGTAGACGTTGCCGGCGCTGCCCAGCGCATACAGCAGCCCGTCGGCCGGGCGGATGTCGATGCCCAGCAGCGTCTCGCCCGAAGCGAGCCCGCTGACCGACACCGCGCCCACCAGCGTGGCCGGCGCGGCGCGGTTGAACGAGACGATGCGGCCGCTGGCCGTCAGCGCGAGCGTGTCGCCGACCGGCACCGGCTGCGCGGCCGGCGGCGGGGCATCACCACCGCCGCCGCAGGCAACGAGGCCGGCGACCGCCAGGGTGGCAGCGAGCGAGGTCAGGGTCTTGCGATGCATGGGGATCCTCCGAGGTCGATGACACAAGAACCCGGCGGCCGCGGGGCCGGTCGGGTTCGCGTGACAGGGACTACGGGACCGCATCACCGTTGGATGCACGACGCCGAAGAAACCCGGCGGACGCCGTGGCGCCGGCTTTGCCGGACCCTTGGCGTCGCCCCCTCCGAGGGGGAGCGGCGAAGCCGCAACGAGGGTGGGCCTCTTTCTAGAGTTCCTCGTACAGCGGCAACGTCAGGAACTCCGCGAAGGCCTCCTGGGTGCTCATCTGCTCGAAGATCTCGGCCGCGCGGTCCACGGTCGTGCCCTCGTAGCCGGCTTCCTTGATGCCGGCCAGCTCCTCGGCGACCATCTTGCGGACCATCGGTTCAGTGACCTTGCGGCCGTCGTCGAGCACGCCCTTGGGCGAGCGGATCCACTGCCACACCTGCGAGCGCGAGATCTCGGCGGTGGCCGCGTC
>CAZTTC010000227.1:0-4822 GCA_964616015.1 uncultured Methylibium sp.
CCTGACCAACCTCGAGAAGAACGACGTGCTCTTCATCGACGAGATCCACCGCCTGTCGCCGGTGGTCGAGGAGATCCTCTACCCGGCGCTGGAGGACTACCAGATCGACATCATGATCGGCGAAGGCCCGGCGGCGCGCTCGATCAAGCTGGAGCTGCAACCCTTCACGCTGGTCGGCGCGACCACGCGCGCCGGCATGCTGACCAACCCGCTGCGCGACCGCTTCGGCATCGTGCTGCGGTTGGAGTTCTACACGGTCGAGGAGCTGGCGCGCATCGTCACGCGCTCGGCCGGCCTGCTGAACGTACCGACCGACGCTGACGGCGGCCTCGAGATCGCGAAGCGCTCGCGCGGCACACCGCGCATCGCCAACCGCCTGCTGCGCCGCGTGCGCGACTACGCCGAGGTCAAGGGCAACGGCCGCATCGACGCCGGCATCGCCGACCGGGCGCTGAAGATGCTCGACGTCGATCCGCAGGGCTTCGACGTGATGGACCGCAAGCTGCTGGAGGCCGTGATCCACCGCTTCGACGGCGGGCCGGTCGGCCTGGACAACGTCGCGGCGGCCATCGGCGAGGAAGCCGGCACGATCGAGGACGTGATCGAGCCCTACCTCATCCAGCAGGGCTACCTGCAGCGCACGCCGCGCGGGCGCATCGCGACGCAGGCCGCGTATCGCCACCTCGGGCTCGCGCCGCCCAAGACCGCGGGCGACCTGTTCACCGGCTGAGGACGGCCGCGTCACCGGGAGTCGACATGCACGCTCCAGCGCTCTACGCGCGTCTTGCCAAGCAGGTGGCGCGCCTCTCGGGCCGCCCCGGCACGCTGGCCCTGGCGATCGGCGTCGTCGCCGCGTGGCTGGTCAGTGGCCCCTTGTTCGGCTACAGCGACACCTGGCAGCTGGCCATCAACACCGGCACGACCATCGTGACCTTCCTGATGGTCTTCCTGATCCAGAACACCCAGAACCGCGACACCGAAGCGATCCAGGTCAAGCTCGACGAACTGATCCGCGCCACCCGCGGCGCGCACAACGCGCTGCTGGACCTGGAGGAACTTTCCGAGTCCGACCTCGACGCCTTCCGGGCGCGCTACGAGAAGCTGGCGAGCAACGCACGGGCCGAGCTGGCGCGCGGCCTCGAGGACACCGGCTCGCCGGAACCCTGAGCCGGTGGCTCAGTGCGCGTGGCCGTCCTTGCGCGTCAGCGCGGTCGCGGCCTCGACCTTGACCTCGACGGTCACTTCGCCAGCTTTCTCGAACCTCAGCTTCAGCGGAAAGCGGCTGCCGGCGGCGAGCGGCTGCCTCAGACCCAGGAACATCAGGTGCAGGCCGCCGGGCTCGAGCGCGACGGTCGCACCGGCCGGCAAGTCGATCGCGTCGAGCTGGCGCATGCGCATCACGTCGCCTTCCATCTTCATGCTGTGCAGTTCCACGCGCTCGGCCGCGTCGCTGCTGGCAGCCAGCAGCCGGTCGGCCGCACCGCCATTCCTGAGCTTGAGGAAGCCGCCGCCCGCGGCCTGTCCGGGCGCGGTGGCGCGCGCCCAGGGGTGGCCGATCTCGATCGGGCCGAGCTTGTAGCCGTGCGCGCCGGCCAGCGGGACACTCAGCGCCAGCACGGCCGCCATCAGGGCATGGGACAGCTTCATCGCGTGTGCATGGCGGCCGGGCCGCCCTCGGGTGATCAGGCCTGCGATTGTGCCGAAGCCGGCGCCGCGCGGGCGCCCTCGGTCAGGCGCCCGACCCACCACAGGCCGGCCACGAGCGCCACGACCGCGGCCAGCTGCTGCAGGCTGGACAGAAGGTGGGCGTGCCACAGCAGCAGCGCCGTGCCTGCGAGCAGCAGGCCGAAGACCAGCAGCGCGAGCTTGATGACCTGCGGCGAGGCCGGCGGGTCGTAGCGCTGCACGCGGCCGATGTCGAAGGCCGGCTTCGGGAAACGCTCGGCCACATCGGCCGGCCGCCACCCCGGCGGGGCGAGCCAGACGCGCAGCTTGTCGACCCAGGACCGCGCATGCCGGCTGTCGTGCCACAGGCTGGCGTAGACCTGCAGGTTGGCGCGGATCGGATCCCAGCTCTGCAGCGGCGCGCGCGCGCCGTAGACACAGGGCTCGTCGTCGTGCTCGGGCTCGTAGCTGCCGAAGAGCCGATCCCAGACCAGCAGGATGCCGCCGTAGTTCTTGTCGACGTAGCGGTCGTTCACCGCATGGTGCACGCGGTGGTTGCTGGGCGTGCAGAACCAGCGGTCGAACCCGCCCAGCCGCCCGACCTGCTGCGTGTGGACCCAGAACTGGTAGAGCAGGTCGACCAGCGCCACCACCGCATAGACCAGCGGCGGAAAGCCCAGCAGCGCCATCGGCAGGTAGAAGATCCAGTTGCCGAGGAAGTAGGTGCTGGGCTGGCGCAGCGCCGTGGAGAGGTTGTAGTCTTCGCTCTGATGGTGCACCACGTGCGCGGCCCAGAAGAAGGCGACGCGGTGGCCCAGGCGGTGGTTCCAGTAGTAGAGGAAGTCGTAGAGCACCAGGCCCGCGAGCCAGACGCGCCAGTCGCCCGCCGAGAGCTCGAAGATCGCGAAACGCTCCCAGGCCAGCACATAGATGCCCAGCAGCACCGCCTGCCCCGCCAGGCCGGTGAGCTGGCTCATGATGCCCAGGCCGATGCTGGAGAGCGCGTCGCTGGTCCGGTAGGTGTCCCGCCCGCGGCGGCGGCCGAGCCACCGCTCGAAGGCGATGGCCGCCAGGAAGATCGGCGTGGCCAGGACGATGATCTGGGCGGGGGTCATGGAACGATGGTCGCAGGCAGTGCCCGTGCCGCGCATCGGGGCCTGCCCGGCACCCGGCCTACTGGCTCTGCTTGACGACGGCGATCAGCACCGGGGCCGACCGGAGCAGCACGCTGCCGTCGGGGCCGAGGAACTGCAGCTCCATCTGGTAGTCGCCGCGCGCCAGGTCGACCAGCGCTTCGGTGCGCCCGTCAGACAGCACGTGGCGCAGCACCGGCACGCCGGCGCGCGTGCTCACGCCGTAGGCGAAGTGCCCGCTGTCCTTGGCCGTGCTGCCGGCCGGGGCCACGCCCAGACCCAACACGCCGAGACTCAGCAGGAAGGGGCTGCTCACCGCCTCGCCACTGCGCAGGTTCTTGGCGTAGACCTCCTTGCCGGCCGCCCGCGGTGTGCTCACGGTGTCCTGGTACCAGGCCGCGCAGGTCTCGGCAAAGCGGGCCGGATCGATGGCCGGCGCCGGGCCGCCGCGCGCCACGGCGACGTGGATGGTGATCTCGCGGCTGAAGACGAAATAGGGCCGGTGGTCGTGGTCGGCGAACAGCAGGCGCAGCGTGTGCCGGCCGGGCGCCAGCTCGAGGCTGGTTCCGGTCTGCCCCTTGCCGAAGTGCACGTGGGTGCTCGAGAACGGGATCTTGTCGCGGTGCGCGACCGGCAAGGGCGTGTCCACCAGCAGGTGGTGGTGGCCGGCCTTGTCGTTCGGGTTGCCGGCGGGGATCACGCCCATGCCGCGCACGCCGAACTCGACCCACACCGGCGAGCGCACGGTGTAGCCATGCTTGAGGTTGGAGAAGCGCACGGCGGTCGGCTCGCGCACGTCCACCACCGTGCGCTCGGCGGTGTACTCGAGCCAGCAGCGGCGCTGCAGCGCATCGTCGGGCAGCCCCTGCGCGAGCAGCGGGGTCGTCCCTGCGACGAGCGCACAAACCAACGCCCGGGCCGCGGCGGATCGGCATTGCATGGGGTCCATGCTTCGTGTCCCTCCCCTGCGGCCGACTCTAGCGGCGCAAGCGGCCTGCCTCCACCGCGGGCAGCGTCCGCGGCTCGATCGGGCGCAGACGGCAGCCCCGGCCGCGAAATCTGCACGCTCCCGCGTGGTGTCAATCCACCGCGCCGCGCGCATCGACGCGCCACACCGACTCGACGATGCCGGCGTCCAGGCCGCCGCGCACACCCACCAGGTGGTCGTGCAGGTTGACGGTCGGGTCGCAGTGCCCGGGCACGAGCCAGAGCGTGTCGCCCAGCGCCGGCAGGGGTGCACCGGGAGCGCGCGGCTTGATCACCGCGTGCTCGTCGTTCGCGCCGCTGCACTGCAGGTCGTCGCGCTTCCAGACGGTCGGCAGGCCGGATTCGATGGCGTGCGACTTGTGGCCGGCGTCGACGACGACGTGGCCGAGGCTCGCGCTCATCACCTGCGCCTTGACGAACAGGGCCTGCTCGAAGCGCGGCGCGTGCGGGTCGGCTTCGTTGCGTGCGTAGTCGGCGTCGCCGAAGGCGTAGCTCCCGGGCTGGAGCTCGCCGTAGACGCCGCTCGTCGCCTCGAAGCGGAAGCTCCCACTGCCGGCTCCAGTGACCCGCGGGCAGGCGATGCCGGACGCGGTGATCGCCGCGCGCGCCGCCACGACGACATCGACCGCATGGCGGATCGCGGCTTCGCGTTCCGCCAGGCTGCGGAGGTGCTGGGCGCGGCCGTGATAGGCCTGCAGGCCGGCGAAGCGCAGCCCCGCGTGCGCGACGACCTGGCGTGCCAGCGCCCCGGCCTGCGCCGGCGCGACGCCGCAGCGTCCCTGCCCGACGTCGACCTCGATGAAGACATCGACCGCGCTGCCCGCCTCGCGCACGGCCTGGGCCAGCCGCTCGACGGCGATGACGTTGTCGACCGCGATCGCGAGCGTCACATCGCGCGCCAGCCGGGCCAGGCGTGCCAGCTTGGACGGCGCCACGACCTGGTTGCTGACGTAGATGTCGCGCACGCCGCCGGCCGCCATCGCCTCGGCCTCGCCGGTCTTCTGCACGCACACGCCGACCGCGCCGAGCGCGATCTG
>CAZTTC010000228.1:0-4796 GCA_964616015.1 uncultured Methylibium sp.
GGCTTCCAGCGCCGCGCCAGCTCCTTGAGCGTGCTGACGTCGAGGTTGCGGTAGTGGAAGAAGCTTTCCAGCGCCGCCATGTCCTTGGCGAGGAAGCGCCGGTCCTGGCAGATCGAGTTGCCGCACATCGGCGACTTGCCGGCGCCGACATGCTGCTTCAGGAAGTCGATGACGCGCCGCTCGGCCTCGGCCTCGTCGATGGTGGACGCCTTGACACGGTCGATCAGGCCGCTCCTGCCGTGCGTGCCCTTGTTCCAGGCGTCCATCGCGTCGAGCACCGCGTCGCTCTGGTGGATCGCGAACACCGGGCCCTCGACGCGCAGCGTCAGCCCCGGGTCGGTGACGACGACGGCGATCTCGATGATGCGATCGGTGACCGGGCTGAGGCCCGTCATCTCGAGGTCGATCCAGACCAGGTTCTGGTCGTTGCGGGCCAGCGCAGGCGCGGCGGAAGGGGCGGTGTCGGTCACTGGGGGTCCCGGGTGGTCTATCCAGCGGCGGATTGTCCTTCAACACCTAAAATCGCCCCATGCCGTCGCTCACACTGACCCTGTTGTTCGCCGCCTTCCTGGTGATGTCGCTGCTGGCGCGCTTGTGGCTGGCGACGCGGCAGATCCGCCACGTGGCGGGCCATCGCGACGCGGTGCCGCCGGCCTTCGCCGGCGTCGTCAGCCTCGACGCCCACCAGCGCGCCGCCGACTACACGCTGGCCAAGCTGCGCTTCGGCCTGCTGACGATGGCCTTCGGCGCCGCGGTCCTGCTGGGCTGGACGCTGCTCGGCGGGCTCGATGCGCTCAATGCGTGGCTGCTCGCCAGCGCGCGGCCGGTGCTCGGCCCGATCGGCTACCAGTTGGCGCTGCTGGCGGCCTTCGTGCTGATCGGCGTCGTGCTGGACCTGCCCCTCGAGGCCTGGAGCACCTTCCGCCTCGAGCAGCGCCACGGCTTCAACCGCAGCACGCCCGGCTTGTGGCTGGCGGACCAGGCCAAGGGCCTGCTGATCGGTGCCCTGCTCGGCGGCCCGATCGTCGCACTGATCCTGTGGCTGATGGGCGCAGCGGGCAGCACCTGGTGGCTGTGGGCCTGGGGCGCGTGGGTCGCCTTCAACCTCGCGATCCTGTGGCTCTACCCGAGCTTCATCGCGCCGCTCTTCAACAAGTTCGAGCCGCTGGAGGACGGGGCGCTGAAGGCGCGCGTCGAGGCGCTGATGGCGCGCTGCGGCTTCTCGGCGCAGGGCTTGTTCGTGATGGACGGCAGCCGGCGCTCGGCCCATGCCAATGCCTACTTCACCGGCTTCGGCAACGCCAAGCGGGTGGTGTTCTTCGACACCCTGCTGCGCAAGCTGACGCCCGGCGAGGTCGAGGCGGTGCTGGCGCACGAGCTGGGCCACTTCAGGCACCGCCACGTGACCAAGCGCATGGTGTCGATGTTCGCGCTCAGCCTCGCCGGCTTCGCGCTGCTGGGCTTGCTGTCGCAGCAGGCCTGGTTCTTCGCTGGCCTGGGCGTGCAGCCCTCCGTGGTGGCGCCGAACGACGCACTGGCGCTGCTGCTCTTCATGCTGGCCGGCCCGGTGTTCGCCTTCTTCGTGACGCCGGTCTTCGCCGGCTTGTCGCGACGCCACGAGTTCGAGGCCGACGCCTATGCCTGCACCCAGGCGAGCGCGAGCGACCTGCGGGCCGCGCTGCTCAAGCTGTACGAGGACAACGCGTCCACCCTCACGCCGGACGCGCTGTACGTGCGCTTCTACTACTCGCACCCACCCGCCTCGGAACGGCTGGCCGCGATGGCTGCCGCAGGAGCGGCGGCATGAAGCTGGTCGAGCAGCGCTGCCTCCCGATGGAAGGTCATCACGCGATGACGCCCTACGAGGTCGGCCAGTACCTCGGCATGGTCAGCGGCTGGGTCGCCGTCGACGGTGCGATCGAGAAGACCTACGAGTTCGCCAACTACCACGAGACCATCGCCTTCGTGAACGCGCTGGCCTGGATCGCCAACCGCGAGGATCACCACCCCGATCTCGCGGTCAGCGACAAGCGCTGCGCGGTGCGCTTCAACACCCACTCGGTCGGCGGCCTGTCGATCAACGACTTCATCTGCGCGGCGAAGCTCGACGCGTTGATCTCGTGACGAGGCGCGCGGCGTGAGCCGCACCGTCGAGCTCGACCTCGGGTTGGTGGTGGCCGGCCACGGCCGCCACTACATCGTCGAGACGCCGCAGGGCCGGCGCCTGATCTGCCACCCGCGCGGCAAGAAGAGCGACGCGGTGGTCGGCGATCGCGTGCGCTGGCAGTCCACCGGCGGCGATCACGACGAAGGCGTGATCGAGCAGCTCGAGCCGCGCCACAACCTGCTGTTCCGCCAGGACGAGTGGAAGACCAAGTCCTTCGCCGCCAACCTGGACGGCCTGCTGGTCTGGCTGGCGGTGGACCCGGCGCACAGCGAGTCGCAGCTCGCGCGCGCGCTGATCGCGGCCGAATCCGCCGGCATCGCCGCGACCATCGTGCTGAACAAGACCGACCTGGCCGGGCATGCGGCGCAGCGGGCTCGACTCGCCCCTTACGTCGCGATGAACTACGAGCTCGTCGAGGTCTCGCTGAAGGGCCGGCGCGACGAGGCGCGGGCCGCATTGCTGCCGCGGCTGCAGGGCCGCGCGACGCTGGTGCTGGGGCCGTCGGGCGCCGGCAAGAGCACGCTCATCAACGCCCTGGTGCCCGACGCCGGCGCCCAGGTCGGCGAGATCTCCCAGGCGCTCAACTCGGGCCGCCACACGACGACGACGACGCAGTGGTACTGGCTGGACCGCGCGACCGACAGCGCGTTGATCGACTCACCGGGCTTCCAGGAGTTCGGGCTGCGCCAGGTCGGCGCCGCCGCGCTGCCGGCCTGCATGCCCGACCTGCGCGCCCAGGCCGGCGGCTGCCGGTTCTACAACTGCACGCACCGGCACGAGCCCGGCTGCGCGGTGATCGCCGCGGTCGAGCGCGGCGAGATCAGCGCCAGCCGCTGGCGCATCTACGGCGAGCTGATGGACGAGCTGGCGCGCCACAAGTGGTGAGCGCAGGTCCTAGGCGGCCTCGTACATCACGTTGATGCGCACGACCACCTTGGCGACATCGCCGGTCACGCGGGCGCCGACGTGCAGCACCGACCCCGTCCCGAAGCCGTGGCGGAAGAACAGCGCCGAGCCCTTCTTCGGCACCACGTCGACGAGGCGGCCGTCGGGACGGAACAGCTGGGTGTGGCCGCCCTCGACGCCGTCCTCGGGGCCGTTGAGGTAGAGCAGCATCGTCAGCTTGGATCGCAGCCGCGGCGACCACTCGACCATGCGCCGCCCCTCGGCATCGAGGCCGTAGCCGGGCCAGTCGCCGTCGGTGTGGCGGTTGAACACGTCGCCGCGGTCGTAGCGGTACATGTTGAGACGGTGGCTCAGGCGGCCGTGCAGCACCGCGCCGTCGAGCTGCTGCGGCAGCAGCGGCGCGATGCGCGCGTGGATCGCGCCGAGCAGGCGCTCGTCGGCCACCCAGTGCACCGACTGGTTCATGCGCATGCCCGGTGCGGTGCGGATGCCGGGCGCGGCCGCGCGATAGCCCAGCGACTCGGCCGCGGCGGCGATGGCGTCGGCTTCGTCGGGCGCGACCACGTCGGCGATCGTGAAGGCGAGCAGCCCGCCGAGCTCGAGGTCGTCGCGGCGCGGCCGCAGTTCGGGTCGCGCCCGCAGCGCGAGGCCGGGTTGCAGGGCGTGGATCGGTGTGTCCTCGACCAGGCCGCCCATCGGCAAGGAGCCGGGCATCGTCGCCACCACGACGCTGTGCTGCGCGAGGCCCGCCTCGTTCATCGATCCCATGCCGGCCTCACCAGCTGCCGACATTGGGCATCGAGGCCCAGGGCTCGGCCGGCGGCAGCGAGCCGCCGCGCTGCAGCAGCTCGATCGAGACGTTGTCGGGCGAGCGCACGAAGGCCATGTGCCCGTCGCGCGGCGGGCGGTTGAGGGTGACGCCGTGCTCCATCAGGCGGCGGCAGGTCGCATAGATGTCGTCGACCGCATAGGCGAGGTGGCCGAAGTTGCGGCCGCCGGTGTAGACCTCGGGATCCCAGTTGTAGGTCAGCTCGACCTGGGCCGAGGTGTCGCCGGGCGCGGCCAGGAAGGCCAGCGTGAAGCGGCCCTGGGGCACCTCGCGCCGGGCGAGCAGCTCCAGGCCGAGGGCGTCGCGGTAGAAGCGCAGGGACGCGTCGAGATCGGTGACGCGCACCATCGTGTGGAGGTATTTCATCGGGGACGATCCGCAACGGTGGAAACCGTCCGGATTGTCCGGGCGATGGCCCGGGCCTCGCCGGCCCGGGGGCTTTGCGCCCGGGCCCTGCTAGCGACCGTCGCGCTGGCCGAAGCGCGCACCGCCCTCGCGGCGCGGCCCCTTGCCGGCGTAGCCGCCGCCCGGGCGGCCCGCGCCGCCACGGTTCTGGCCGTGGCGCTGGCCCGGCAGCGGCTTGGCCGGCCGCGGCTTCTGCGGCGTCGGCTCGAGGCCGGCGATGACGCTGGTCTCGATCGTCTGGCGCGTGTAGGCCTCGATGGCGCGGATCTTGCCGCGCTCGCGATGCTCGGCGATGGTGATCGCCATGCCGGCCCGGCCGGCGCGGCCGGTCCGTCCGATGCGGTGCACGTAGTCCTCGGCCTTCATCGGCAGGCCGAAGTTGATGACGTGGCTGATGCTGGGCACGTCGAGGCCGCGTGCGGCGACGTCGGTGGCGACCAGCACGCGCACGTGGCCGTCGCGCACGTTCTGCAGGCGGCGGTTGCGCAC
>CAZTTC010000229.1:0-4776 GCA_964616015.1 uncultured Methylibium sp.
CGAGCTGTTCGAGGACATGCAGGCGCGCGGCTACGTGCGCTTTCGCATCGGCTCGAACGGCAAGCCAGGCCAGGTCCACGAGTTCAGCGATCTGCCCCGCCTCAAGAAGAACGAGAAGCACGACATCGACGTCGTGATCGACCGCCTGAAAGTGCGGCCCGAGATGGCGCAGCGCCTGGCCGAGAGCTTCGAGGCCGCGCTGCGCTTCGCCGACGGGCGCGCGATCGCATGGGAGCCCGACACCGGCAAGGAGCACTTGTTCTCGGCGCGCTTCGCCTGCCCGGTCTGCGGCTGGTCGCTGGCCGAGCTGGAACCGCGGCTGTTCTCCTTCAACTCGCCCGTCGGTGCCTGTCCCAGCTGCGACGGCCTCGGCCAGGTCACGGTCTTCGATCCCGAGCGCGTGGTCGCCTTCCCGACGCTGAGCCTCGCCAGCGGCGCGGTCAAGGGCTGGGACCGGCGCAATGCCTACACGCATTCGATGCTGGAGAGCGTCGCGTCGCATTACGGCTTCGACACCGACACGCCCTTCGAGCAGCTGGCGCCCGAACACCGGCAGGTGCTGCTGCACGGCTCGGGCGAGACCGAGATCGCCTTCGTCTACACCAGCGAAGGCGCCAGCGGGCGCAAGCGCACGGTGAAGCGCTGGCATGCCTTCGAGGGCATCCTGCCGAACTTCGAGCGGCGCTTCCGCGAGACCGATTCGGTCGCGGTGCGCGAGGACCTGGCGCGCTACCAGGCAGCCAAGCCCTGCCCCGACTGCCACGGCACGCGGCTGCGGCGCGAGGCGCGCCACGTCAGGCTGGTCGATGCGGCCAGCGGCACCGCCCGGCCGATCTACGAGATCGCCCACGCCACGCTGCGCGAGGCCCAGCAGGTCTTCGACGGCCTGAGGCTCGAAGGCGCGAAGGCCGGCATCGCCGACAAGGTGGTGCGCGAGATCGGCTCGCGGCTGAAGTTCCTCAACGACGTCGGGCTCAGCTACCTGAGCCTCGACCGCAGCGCCGACACCCTGTCGGGCGGCGAGGCGCAGCGCATCCGGCTCGCCTCGCAGATCGGCAGCGGCCTGACCGGCGTGATGTACGTGCTGGACGAGCCCAGCATCGGCCTGCACCAGCGCGACAACGACCGCCTGATCGCGACGCTGAAGCACCTGCGCGATCTCGGCAACAGCGTGCTGGTGGTCGAGCACGACGAGGACATGATCCGCGCCGCGGACCACGTGATCGACCTCGGCCCCGGCGCCGGCGTGCACGGCGGGCGCGTGATCGCCCAGGGCACGGTCGACGAGCTGATGGCCGCGCCCGAGTCGCTGACCGGCCAGTACCTCGGCCGCGCGCTGCGCATCGCGCTGCCGCGGCGGCGCACGCCGTGGCGCACCGACCCCCTCTCCCTCCTGGAAGGAGAGGGCCGGGGTGAGGCTGTGCCGGGACAGCCGCCGCGCAAGGCCAAGGCCAAGGCGCCGACGCCCGGCCAGATCGCCTGGGCCGAGCGCGGCAGCATCACGGCGCTGCGCATCGCCGGCGCGCGCGGCAACAACCTGCAGCGCGTCGACGTCGAGATCCCGGTCGGCCTGTTCACCTGCGTGACCGGCGTGTCGGGCTCGGGCAAGAGCACCCTGGTCAACGACACGCTCTACGCCGCGGTGGCGCGCAAGCTCTACCAGAGCCACCTCGATCCGGCGCCGCACGACGAGATCGAGGGCATCGAGCACTTCGACAAGGTCATCAACGTCGACCAGAGCCCGATCGGCCGCACGCCGCGCAGCAACCCGGCCACCTACACGGGCCTGTTCACGCCGATCCGCGAGCTGTTCGCCGAGGTGCCGGCGGCGCGCGAGCGCGGCTATGGGCCGGGGCGCTTTTCCTTCAACGTGCCGGGCGGGCGCTGCGAGGCCTGCCAGGGCGACGGCGTGCTCAAGGTCGAGATGCACTTCCTGCCCGACGTCTACGTGCCCTGCGACACCTGCCGCGGCGCGCGCTACAACCGCGAGACCCTGGAGATCCTCTACAAGGGCAAGAACATCACCGAGGTGCTGATGCTCACCGTCGAGGACGCGCACGCCTACTTCAGCGCCGTGCCGACCCTCGCGCGCAAGCTGCAAACGCTGCTGGACGTGGGCCTGGGCTACATCACGCTGGGCCAGAGCGCGACCACGCTGTCGGGCGGCGAGGCGCAGCGCGTGAAGCTCGCGCTGGAGCTGAGCAAACGCGACACCGGCCGCACGCTCTACATCCTGGACGAGCCGACCACCGGCCTGCACTTCGCCGACATTGACCTGCTGCTCAGGGTGCTGCACCAGCTGCGCGACGCCGGCAACACGGTGGTGGTGATCGAGCACAACCTCGACGTCATCAAGACCGCCGACTGGCTGATCGACATGGGCCCCGAGGGCGGCGCCGGCGGCGGCCGGGTGGTGGCGGTCGGCACGCCGGAGACCGTGGCGGCCAACCCGGCGAGCCACACCGGGCGCTACCTCGCGCCGCTGCTCGGCGCCTGAGCCCGCGGATCTGCTCGCCCCGCCCGCGGCAAGGATCTGTCGCGCTGGCTAGACTGCCCTGACCGAGGAGACCCCATGAGCCCCAGCATCGACTACTACTTCGCCCCACAGTCGCCTTACACCTACCTGGGCCACCTGCGCTTCTGGGACATCGCGCGCAAGGCCGGCGCGACGATCCGCGTGATGCCGGTGGACCTGGGCGGCAAGGTCTTCCCCGTCTCCGGCGGGCTGCCGCTGGGCAAGCGCTCGCCGCAGCGCCAGGCCTACCGGCTGGTGGAGCTGCGGCGCTTCAGCGAGTGGCTGCACGTGCCGCTGAACCTGCAGCCCAAGTACTTCCCGGTCAGCGGCGACGACGCGGCGCGGCTGATCATCGCGGTCGACCTGCACGACGGCGCCGACGCCGCGATGGCGCTGACCGACAGCATCCTGCGGGCCGTGTGGTCCCAGGACCGCAACATCGCCGACGAGGCGGTGCTGGCGGCGCTGTTGCGCGAGCGCGAGCTGCCGGCGGCGCGCCTCGAGGCCGCGCACAGCCAGACCGTGCACGAGCGCTACGAGGCCGACACGCAGGCGGCGATCGACGCCGGCGTCTTCGGCGCGCCGAGCTACGTGGTCGACGGCGAGATCTTCTGGGGCCAGGACCGGCTCGACTTCCTCGAGCGCCGGTTGAAGTGAGCCACCCCGTTGCGGCTTCGCCGCGCCCGCTCGAGGGGGCGCCGCGGGCGGCCCGGCGAAGCCCGGCTGCTGCGGGGTCCGTGGGGTGAGGCGGGGGCTGGCGGCGGCTGCATGGCGCTGCCTCGTGCTTGCGCTCGGCTTGGGGTCGGCCCTGGGTGTGTTCGCGCAGGCGCGCTACGAAGGCCCGCTCTTCGATGCCCACCTGCACTACAACGACGAAGCCTGGCAGGCGCACCCACCGGCGGACGTGCTGGGGCGCATGCAGCGCAGCGGGGTGCGCGCCGTCGTCGCCAACAGCCGGCCGAACGAGGGCACGCGCGCGCTGGCCGAGGCGCGCGAGCCGGCGGCCGCCGCCGGCGTGACGGTCGTGCCCTTCGTGCGGCTGTACCGCCATCGCAACGACTACGTGACCTGGCACCTCGACCCGTCCATCGTCACGATGGTGGAGTCCGAACTGGCGCGCGGCACCGCCGCCGGGCCCTATCGCGGGCTGGGCGAGTTCCATCTCTACGACAGCGCCTTCGCCGACCACCCGATCCCGCGCACGCTGATGCGCCTGGCCGACTCGCGCGGCCTGGTCGTGCTGGCGCACTGCGATGACGTCGCGGTCGAGAAGCTGCTGGCGCACGCGCCGAAGGCCCGGCTGATCTGGGCCCACACCGGCATCGGCGGCGTGCCGGCGGCCCGGGTGCGCGAGTTGATGCAGCGCCATCCCTCACTGGTCGGCGAGCTGTCCTACCGGCCCGGCCTGACCGACGGCGACCGGCTCGTGGCCGAGTGGCGGCAGCTCTTCACCGACTTTCCGCAGCGCTTCGTCGTGGGCTCGGACACCTGGATCAACGGCCGCTGGGAGCAGTACGAGGGGCTGATGGACGAGGCGCGCCGCTGGCTCGGCGAACTGCCGGCGCCGCTGGCGCGCCGCATCGGCTGGGACAACGGCGCCGCGCTGTTCGGGCTTCCAGCGCCGCCGGCACGCTGACCGGCGCGCCGGCCGCGGGTTCGGCGGTGACAATGTCGGCCGCACCATGAGCTTTCCCCTGCACCCGCGAGAAGCCGACCGGTTGGCGCTGCTGCGCGAGCTGGACCTGTTCGACGCCGAGGAGGCCCTGCCCGGGCTCGATGCGATCACCGCGGCCGCGGCCCGGCTGACCGGCGCGCCGGTGGCGCTGGTCACGCTGGTCGGGCCCGACGAGCAGCGCGTGCTGGCCGGCTACGGCCTGGACGTGCGCCGCTCGCCGCGCGAACACTCCTTGTGCGCCCACACCGTGCTCGGCGGCGATCTGGTCGAGGTGCCGGACCTGCGGCGCGACGCGCGCTTTCGCAACAATCCCTTCGTCGCAGGCCCGCCGCACCTGCGCTTCTACGCCGGCCAGCCGCTGATGGTCGAGGGCCTGGCGGTCGGCACCCTGTGCCTGTTCGACCTGCAGCCGCGCGAGCTGGCCGCCGACGACCGCGAGGCGCTGGCGCAGCTGGGCCGCGCCGCGGTCGAGCAGCTGCGGTCGCGCCAGCGGCTGCACGCGGCCGAGCGCGAGCGTGGGCGCCTGCTCGACTTCGCGCGCGCCGGCGGCGACTGGATGTGGGAGAGCGATGCCGAGCACCGCTAC
>CAZTTC010000230.1:0-4744 GCA_964616015.1 uncultured Methylibium sp.
CGCACTGGAAGGCCATCGCGGTCTTGATGTCCTCCATGTCCTTGGCGGTCAGCGCGGGGGCCGTGAGCCCCCCGCCCTGCTTGTTGATGCCTTTGTTGTTGGACAGCTCGCCGCCGACCTTGACGGTCGTGTGCACCGCCTCGCCGGCCACCCTGTCGACCGTCAGCACGATCAGGCCGTCGTTGAGCAGCAGCGTGTCGCCGGGCTTCACGTCGCGCGGCAGCGACTTGTAGTCCAGGCCGACGGCGCGCACGTCGCCCGGCTCCGCCCGCGCAGCGTCGAGCACGAAGGCAGCGCCCGGCTCCAGCATCACCTTGCCGTCGGCGAACTTGCCGACGCGGATCTTCGGGCCCTGCAGATCGGCCATGATCGCGACCGCCTTGCCGACGCGCGCCGCGACCTCGCGCACCAGCGTCGCGCGGTCGATGTGGTCCTGGGCCGTGCCGTGCGAGAAGTTCAGTCGCACCACATCGACGCCGGCGCGGATCATCCGCTCCAGCACCTCCGGCGTCGACGACGCGGGGCCGAGGGTGGCGACGATCTTGGTGGCGCGCTGCAGGCTCATGGCGGGTCTCGGGTCGGCGACGACGGCGGGGCCGTGGCGCCAGAAAGGACAAGGGGCGCCGTGGCGCCAGAAAGGACAAGGGGCGCCGTGGCGCCCCGGGGAGTATCGGTCAGGCCTCGGCGCGCTTCTGCAGGATCTCGAAGGCCGGCAGGGTCTTGCCCTCCAGCACTTCGAGGAAGGCCCCGCCGCCGGTGGAGATGTAGCCGATGTCCTTCTCGATGCCGTACTTGGCGATCGCCGCCAGCGTGTCGCCGCCGCCGGCGATGCTGAAGGCCGGCGAGTGCGCGATCGCCGCGGCCAGCGTGCGCGTGCCACCGGCGAACTGGTCGTACTCGAACACGCCCATCGGGCCGTTCCAGACCACGGTCCCGGCGCGCGCGATGATGCCGGCCAGCTCGGCGGCAGTGCGCGGGCCGATGTCGAGGATCAGGTCGTCGGCCTGCACCTCGGTGGCGGCGACCTTGTTGGCGCGCGCCATCGCCGAGAACTCGTTGGCCACCACGACATCGACCGGGATCGGCACCGCCGCGCCACGCGCCTGCATCATGTCGATGATCGCGCGCGCCTCGCCGACGAGGTCGGGCTCGGCCAGCGACTTGCCGATCGGCAGGCCGGTCGCCAGCATGAAGGTGTTGGCGATGCCGCCGCCGACGATCAACTGGTCGACCTTGGACGCCAGCGACTTCAGGATGGACAGCTTGGTGCTGACCTTGGAGCCGGCGACGATCGCCACCAGCGGACGCTTCGGGGCACTCAGCGCCTTGGTGATCGCGTCGATCTCGGCCGCCAGCAGCGGGCCGGCGCAGGCGAGCTTGGCGAACTGTGCGATGCCGTAGGTCGACGCTTCGGCGCGGTGTGCGGTGCCGAAGGCGTCGTGCACGAAGATGTCGCACAGCGCGGCCATCTTCCTCGCGAGACCCTCGTCGTTCTTCTTCTCGCCCTTGTTGACGCGGCAGTTCTCCAGCAGCACCAGCTCACCCGGTGCCACCTCGACGCCACCGGTCCAGTCCCGCAGCAGTGGCAGCTTGCGGCCCAGCAGCTCGGCGAGCCGGCGCGCCACCGGCGCCAGCGAGTCCTCGGGCCTGAACTCGCCCTCGGTCGGGCGCCCGAGGTGCGAGGTCACCATCACCGCCGCACCGGCCTTCAGGGCCATCTCGATGCACGGGATCGAGGCCCGGATGCGCGTGTCCTCGGTGATGCGGCCGGCATCGTCCTGCGGCACGTTCAGGTCGGCCCGGATGAAAACGCGCCGGCCGGCCACGCGGCCCTCGTCGACGAGATCGGAAAAGCGCAGAACCTTCAAGAACCTTCTCCTCCAGGAAAGAATGCGGCGCGCCGCGTCACCAGCCCAGACCCAGCCGCAGCGGCAGCAGCACCGCCATGCCGACCAGGATCGTGCCCAGGATGCCGCGACGCCAGAAGTAGTAGGCCGTCGCCGCGATGGCGGCATGCAGGCGTGCGTCGAACCACGGCTCGGCGACCAGCCGGCCCTGGCTCATCAGCACCTCGGGCACGACGACCGCGGCCAGCGCGGCCAGCGGCGCGTAGCGCAGGCCGCGCTTGACCCAGCCGGGCAGCACCAGCTCGCGCTCGGACAGGAAGAAGAACGAGCGCGTGAGCACCGTGATCACCGTCAGGCCGGCGATCGTGAGCAGGAAGTCGGCCACGCCCATGTTCATGCCGCACCGACCTTGCGTTGCAGCGGCCCGCCGCGCCGGCCCGCAGCCCGGTCGAGGTAGGCGCGCAGGCGCCGGCCGGCGTCATCGCCACCGTCCATCATCAGGCCGACGCAGATGGCGGCGGCGATCGCCACCACGATGTGCAGCTTGAAGGGCAGCGCGAAGGCCGCGACCGCAGCGGCAGCGGCGACCACCGCGGCCAGCAGCGTGGCGCGGTCGGACACCAGCGCATAGGTCAGCCCCAGCAAGGCCAGCGTGCCGGCGAAGCCCAGGCCCCAGTGCGTCGGGATCACGTCGGCCAGCAGGATGCCGATGACCGACGGCAGCTGCCAGGCGATGTAGTTCGATGTCACCGAGCCCCAGAAGTACTCGATCTGACCGTCAGGCGCCTCGCCCTCGGCCGGCGGCTCCGGGTAGCGCTTCATGAACAGCACGTAGTTGATGTCGCCCGAGAAGTAGCCGAGCGCCATCCGCTGCCGTTGCGAGAAACGCATGAAATAGGGCCGCCACTGGGCGCTGAAGATGACGAAGCGCAGGTTGACGCAGAAGGCCGTGGCCCAGATCACCCACACCGGCGCACCGAGCGCGATCAGCGGCACGACCGCCAACTGCGCGCTGCCGGCGAAGACCGTGAAGCTCATCAGCAGCGCCAGCGGAACCGACAGGCCGCTCTTGACCATCGCGACGCCGGTCACCAGGCCCCAGGCGGCGATGCCGAGCGACGGGCCGGTCATGTCGCGCAGGCCGGCACGGTAGTCGGGATGCCGGACAGTGGCGCGCAGCGACGGCGAGAGCATCGCTCGATTGTCCCACCACCGGCCCGGCGAGCCCGGTGCCGCCCCGATCAGCCAACCCGGCAGCGCCGCCGGCGACCTCAGCGGCGCCGGACGTGCCCGCTGCCGGCGACCGAGACCTGCGGCTGGGCCTCGCCGCGGTGCACGACCTCGCCGCTGCCGGCGATGGCCACGGCCAGGCTCTTGCGCGCCGTGACGGCCGCGTCGCCGCTGCCGGCCAGCTGGACCGTGACCTCGTCGGCCTCCAGCGCATCGCTGTCCACGTCGCCGCTGCCGGAGACCGTCACCGCGAGCTTGGTTGCGCGGCCGGCCACCTTGACGTCGCCGCTGCCGGCCACGCCGATCGCCAGGTCGTCGGTGCGGATCTGCCGCAAGGCGATGTCCCCGGACCCCGCGACGCGCAAGCCCAGCGAGGGCGCGGGCGGCGCATCGCCGCTCACCTCGCCGGACCCGGCCACCGTGACGAGGCGCAGGTTGACGACGTCGACCGTGACCCGCATCTCCCCGCGCGGCGAGACGCGCACGCCGTCGCGCCAGCGCAGCTCCAGCATCGGGCCCGGCTGGCCGCCGCGGGCTTCGACGACGCGGGTCTCGACCAGGGCCAGCAGGTTGTCGTCGCCGCGCAGCGTGACGCCCTCGCGGCCGCTGGCCCGCAGCACCACCTTGAACGGCGCCCTCAGGCCGATGCCGTGGTAGCCGGCGACTGGCCGGGTCTCGGTGGCCGGCTGGCCGGATCCCGACACGCTTTCGGCCCGGGCGCCGGCTGTGCCGCCGACAAGCAGGAATGCCAGCGCGCCCGGCAGGCAGGCGCGTCGCAGGAGACAGATGACGTGGGACATGGCAGCTCTGCGGTGAGGACGATCACCGGAGTCTGGCGGCACGACCCGCCCGTAGTCGACGGGCCGGCGACGGATCGCATCGGCGGCGGCATCAGCCGCCGGTCGGCACGACGGGCTGCACTCAGGAGTGGTCGGGCTTGACGCGGATCCTGGGCTTGAGCCTCGGCATCGAGGCCGCCTCGGCCGGCGCGGCGGCAGCAGCCGCCTCGCTGCGGGGCGGGCCGGCCGGTTCCGGCGTCTTCGCCGCCGGGCGCTCCAGCGCGGGCACGACAGCCTCGAGCTTGTTCTCGCGCATGTACTCGTCCATCTCGCGCCAGCCCGCAAAGACCGCGGCGCGTTGCGCCTTGGGATTGAGCAGGTAGCAGTCTTCGATGGCGCGGCCGGCGTGGCGGCAGGCGCTGCCGACGGCCTTGCCGTCGGCCTCGCGCGAGGCAGCGAGCTTCTCGGCCGCTTCGGTGCCGGACAGGTCACAGCCGGCCAGCAACGCAGCGGTGCAGATGAGGAGGGCGCAAGGGAGGCGGGGCATGATCGACTCGGAGGCTTCGCAGCCTTATCGGCCTGGCCGCGGGCGACTTGAGACCCAAGGCAAGACGGCCCCGCGGTTCGCGGGGCCGTCGGCGATGGGGCTCGGCCGCGTCAGGCCCGGGCGCCCTGCTGCGCCAACTCCATGAGCCGGGCGACGCGCTCCTCGGTGGCGGGGTGGGTGCTGAACAGGCCGCGCAGCCCGCCGCCGGACAGCGGATTCATGATCATCATCTGCGCCGTCTCCGGGTGGCGCTCGGCCGCCTCCATCGGGATGCCCTGGGCGTAGCGCTGGATCTTCTGCAGCGCGCTGGCCAGGGCCTGCGGGTCGCCGGAGATCTCGGC
>CAZTTC010000231.1:0-4743 GCA_964616015.1 uncultured Methylibium sp.
GGGGCTCTGCAGGCCTTCGCACCGTTCGAGCCGCAGTTCGCCGCCATGGCCTGCGACGACGACGGGCCGACGACCGAGGCGATCGCCGAGGCGCGCGGCGCGCGCTTCGCCTACCTGCTGCCCAACTTCCAGAACCCGACCGGCCGCGTGCTGGGCGATGGCCGCCGCGACGCGCTGGTCGCCGCGGCGCAGTCGGCCGGCCTGCCGCTGGTCGAGGACAACCCCTACGGCGAGCTGTGGTTCGACGCGCCGCCGCCGGCGCCGCTGGCGGCGCGCTGGCCCGAGGGCACGATCTACCTAGGCTCCTTCTCCAAGGTGCTCGCGCCGGGCCTGCGGCTCGGCTACGTGGTGGCGCCGCCGGCGCTGCATGCCAAGCTGCTGCAGGCCAAGCAGGCGGCCGACCTCCACACGCCCGGCTACAACCAGCGGATCGTCTTCGAGGTGGTGAAGGACGGTCTGCTGGACCATCACCTGCCCGGCGTGCGCGCACGCTACGCCGCGCAGCGCGACGCGATGGCCGCGGCGCTGCGCGCCCACCTGCCGGCCGCCACCGAGTGGCGCACGCCGCAAGGCGGCATGTTCTTCTGGCTGCGGCTGCCGCCCGGCCTGGACGCGATGGACCTGTTGCCGCGCGCCGTGGCCGCCGGCGTGGCCTATGTGCCGGGTGCGCCCTTCTTCGCCGGCGAACCCGATGCGCGCAGCTTGCGCCTGAGCTTCGTCACGCTGGCGCCGGCACAGATCGAGCAAGCCGTCGCTGCGCTCGGGCGGGTGCTGCACGAGGCCCTGGCCGAGTTGCCGCGCGATGCCCAGCGGCTGCGCAGAGCCGCATGAGGACCTACCGCTACGCGCAGGTCGACGTCTTCACGGCCGTGCCGCTGCGCGGCAACGCGCTGGCGGTGGTGTTCGACGCCGCGGCGCTGAACGATGCGCAGATGCAGGCCTTCGCGCGCTGGACCAACCTCAGCGAGACGACCTTCCTGCTGCCGCCGACGCAGGCCGGTGCCGACTACCGCCTGCGCATCTTCACGCCCGGCGGTGAACTGCCCTTCGCCGGCCACCCGACGCTGGGCAGCTGCCACGCCTGGCTCGAGGCCGGCGGCACGCCGCGCGGCGTGGAGGTGGTGCAGGAGTGCGGCGTCGGCCTGGTGCGCATCCGCCGCGATGGCGCGCGGCTCGCCTTCGCGGCGCCGCCGCTGCGGCGCAGCGGGCCGGTGGACGCGGCCACGCGCGGGCAGGTCGCGCGCGCGCTGCGCATCCCGGCCTCGGCGATGCTCGACGTGCAGTGGGTCGACAACGGCCCGGGCTGGATCGGCGTGCGGCTGCGCGACGCCGCCGCCGTGCTGGCGCTGGAGCCCGACTTCGCCGCGATGGCGCCGCTCGAGGTCGGCGTGGTCGGTCCCTGCCCCGATGGCGGCGAGTGCGCCTTCGAGGTGCGGGCCTTCGTGCCGACGCTGGGCGTGCCGGAGGACCCGGTGACCGGCAGCCTGAACGCCGGCCTGGCGCAGTGGCTGATCGGCGCCGGGCTCGCACCGCCGCGCTATGTCGCGAGCCAGGGCACGCGGCTCGACCGCGCCGGCCGCGTGCACGTGCAGCAGCAGGGCGAGGACATCTGGATCGGCGGCGAGTCCTTCAGCTGCATCGCCGGCAGCCTGCGGCTGTGACCCACAGCCCGGCTCGATGAGCGAAGCGCTGTTCCGCGACGACGCCTACCGGCGCGACTGCGAGGCCGTGGTCGTCGAGGCCGGCGCGGCCGGCATCGTGCTCGACCGCACTGTCTTCTATCCGCTGGGCGGCGGGCAGGCCGGCGACACCGGCGGGCTGACGCTCGAATCGGGCGCGACCGTCGCCATCGCCGACACGCGCAAGGGCGAGGCCGGTCGCATCCTGCACCTGCCGGCCGCAGGCCATGACCTGGCGGCGCTGCAGCCCGGGGTGCGCCTGACGGCGGCGATCGACTGGCCGCGCCGCCACCGCCTGATGCGGCTGCACACGACGACCCACCTGCTGTGCGCGCTGCTGCCCTATCCGGTCAACGGCTGCTCGATCACGCCCGAACAGGCGCGGATGGACTTCGACACGGCCGAGCCCTTCGACGCCGCCGCCATCGAGATCGGCTTGGCGCGCCTGGTGGCCGGGGCGCACGCGGTCGGTACGCAGTGGATCAGCGACGGTGACCTGGACGCCAACCCGCAGCTGGTGCGCACGATGTCGGTGGCGCCGCCGCGCGGCGGCGGCCGCGTGCGCCTGCTGCGCATCGACGGCGTGGACCTGCAGCCCTGCGGCGGCACCCACGTCGCCAGCACTGCCGAGATCGGCGGCGTGCGGGTGCTGAAGGTCGAGAAGAAGGGCGCCCGCGCCCGGCGGATCGTGCTGGGGCTGGTGGACGGCTGAAGGGCGACACGCCGTCGGGGGCCGTGCCGGCCTGAGGTAGATTGCAGGGGCCATGCGGACCTCCTCGAGCCAGGATCCCGAGATCATCGTGCTGACCCCGGACACGCCCGAGCAGCTCGAGGCGACGCGCGAGATCTTCCGCGAGTACGCGGCGGCGCTCGGCGTGGACCTGTGCTTCCAGAACTTCGAGGCCGAGTTGCGTGACCTGCCGGGCGACTACGCGGCGCCGGGCGGCGCCCTGCTGCTGGCCTACTGCGATGGCGAGCTGGCGGCTTGCGGCGCCGTGCGTCCGCTGCCCGAGGCGGACGAGCCCAACGCCTGCGAGATGAAGCGCCTGTACGTGCGGCGGGCCTTCCGGCGCTTCGGGCTGGGGCGTCAGCTGGCCGAGCGCCTGATCACGATGGCCCGCGCGGCCGGCTACTCCGCGATGCTGCTCGACACGCTCGACGACATGGAGGCGGCGCGCGAGCTCTACGCCTCCCTCGGCTTCGAGGAGATCCCGCCCTACTACTACAACCCGATTCCGGGCGCCCACTACCTGCGCGTCGGGCTCGACGGACCCGGTTCGCGCTACTGACCCGGCCCAGCCCGCGGCGCCGCCACCCACCCAGGAGACCGCGATGAACCCCTTCAAGCAACTGCTGCAGCATCGGCAACGCGGGCCGGACGCCCAGTCGCGCGCCAGTCACCAGCGCGTGCCGCTCGGCACCTGGCTGGTGTCGGCCAGCCCGATGGTGGCCGAGGCCGTCGGGCAGGCCGGCTTCGACTGGGCCGTGCTCGACATGGAGCATTCGCCGCTGGACCTGCCGGGCGTCGTGGCCTTGCTGCAGGCGGTGGCCTCGACCAAGCTGGTGCCCATCGTGCGCCTGCCCTGGAACGACGCGGTGCTGTGCAAGCGCGTGCTGGACGCCGGCGCGTCGACGGTGATCGTGCCCTTCGTGCAGAGCGTCGAAGAGGCACAACGTGCCGTCGCCGCCATGCGCTATCCGCCGCAGGGCGTGCGCGGGGCCGCCGGCATGAGCCGCGCCACCCGCTACGGCACCCAGCGACTCGACACCCAGGCGGCCAATGCGCAGGTCGCGCTGATCCTGCAGCTCGAGACGCCCCAGGCGCTGGCCGCGCTGGAGGCGATCGCCGCCGTCGAGGGCGTCGATGCGCTGTTCGTCGGTCCGGCCGACCTGTCCGTCGCGATGGGCCTGGGTTGCGACCCGCGCCACCCCTCGGTGCTGGCCGTGATGGCGCAGGCGGCCGAGCGCGCCCACGCTGTCGGCATGCCGATCGGCACGCTGGCCGGCACGCCCGAGATGGCCGCGCAGGTGCGGGCCGCCGGCTTCGACTTCGTGGGCCTGGGCACCGACCTCGGCCTGCTGGTCCATGCCGCGCAGGCCTCGCTGGCCGCACTGCGCACACCGGACTCCGACCAGGTGCATTCGATCCACGTCGGCACCCACGCGTACTAGGGCGGGGCGGCCTTGGCCGCCGCGTCGCATGCAAACGGCGACGCCGAACATAAAGACACCCACGGGTTATCACGTACAATCCCGCGGCTTTGCTGGAGTCAGCCGTGCCGCCCAAGATTTTGCGTTCCTCACAAGGCGAACGCGTCGACTGGAGCGATGGCGATCCGGCGGACGAAGCCGACGATGCGCCCTTCAGGCGCCTGAGCCCCGACGAGGCCCGGGCGCTGCGATTGCAGCAACCGTCCCTCTCGCCCTGGCGGGTGGTGGCGGCCCAGGCTGGCGCCGGTGTCCTGTGTGCCCTGGTGGCCTGGACCCTGGCGGGGGGTGTCGCGGCACTGTGGTCGGCGCTCTACGGTGCGGCGGCCACGGTCATCCCGAGTGCGCTGCTGGCACGCGGGATGGCGCGCAGGATGTCGAGTCCGGTGGCTGCGGCGGCCGGCTTCATGTTCTGGGAGATGCTGAAGATCGGGGTGGCGATCGCGATGCTCGTGATCGCCGCGAAGGTGGTGCCCCAGCTGAGCTGGCCGGTGTTGCTGGTCACGATGGTGGTGTGCATGAAGGTGAACTGGCTCGCGCTGCTGTGGCGCGGCCGTTGAACGACGACGAGGCTTCGAGAAGACGACCATGGCAGCAGAAGGCCACGCCCCGACCGCCGGTGAATACATCGTTCACCACCTGACCCATCTGCAGAACCAGAAGCCGAACGGCCCGTTCGACCTCTCGGTCTTCAATGTCGATTCGCTGTTCTTCGGCATCGTGCTCGGCGCCATCGGCTGCTGGCTGCTGTGGCGCGCGGCTCGCAAGGCGACCTCGGGCGTCCCTGGCCGGTTCCAGGCCGCGGTCGAGATCCTGGTCGAGATGGTCGATGCGCAGGCCAAGGGCATCGTCCACA
>CAZTTC010000232.1:0-4733 GCA_964616015.1 uncultured Methylibium sp.
CGCGTGGTCGACAAGTTCCTGCTGCAGCTCGAGGGCCAGCTGGCCGAGAAGAAGGTCGACGTCACCTTCACCGACGCGCTGCGCAAGCACCTGGCCAAGAAGGGTTTCGATCCCTTGATGGGGGCTCGTCCGATGCAGCGCCTGATCCAGGACACGATCCGCCGCGCGCTGGCCGACGAGTTGCTCTTCGGTCGGCTGGTCGATGGTGGTCGCCTGTCGGTCGACGTCGACGCCGACGGGCAGCCTGTGCTCGACATCACGCCCAGCAAGAAGAGCGACAAGCCCAAGGCCGAGCCGGCAACGGCCGACTGAGCGAGCCAGGCAACGCCCGTGCTCGCGGACGGGGAGCTTCGGCTCCGCGTGTCCGTTCGACGCCCGCTCAGCGAGCGGCAGCAGGGTCCTGGCGGAAGTAGCCGACGAACAGCGCGTACAAGGCCGGGTGCTCGTCGCGCAGCGCTGCCGGTGCGACGAAGAAGGCCTCGGCCGCCACCGGGAAGAACTCCTCGATCGCCTCGGCGCCATACGGGTCGAGGAAGGTTTCGTGGCCGCTCTCGAGCGCGCGGCAGAAGCGCTGATAGGCGGCCTCCATGACCTGGTGCCAGTGGGCACGGGCCTGCCGGTCGGGCAGCGGCGGCACGCCGTCGATCGCGCCGTCGGCCATGTCGAGCACATGCACGAACTCGTGGATGACGACGTTGTAGCCCTGCTCGGCCGTGGCACCGGCGTCGGCCACGTCGCGCCAGGACAGCATCACCGGGCCGCCCTCCATCGCCTCGCCGGCCAGCACTTCTTCGTAGTGGTGCACGACGCCGTGCTCGTCGGTGCGCTCGCGCTGCGCGACGACCTCGTCGGGGTGGAGGACGATGCCCACGAAGCCGTCGTAGGCCGTGAGGCCCAGCTCCAGCACCGGCAGGCAGGCCTGTGCGGCGACCGCGACGGCGATCTCGTCGCTGAGTGCCAGCCCGTGGGTGGTCGAGAACTGCTTGCCGGCCAGGAAAAGCGTGGCCATGCGGTGCAGCCGCTCGCGGTGGCCCTCCGGCAGGGCGTGCAGGAAGGGATAGCGCAGCAGCGTCGCTTCCCACAAGGCCGGCGGGATCGCTCGCGTGCGCAGCGTGTGCGCCTCGCGGTGTCGGCGCCACCAGCGGGCGATCACGCGCGGTCCGCGGGGTCGGACCCTGCCGGTGCGAGGCGCTGCAGGCCGCGCACGCTGAGCCGCAGCACACCGGCTCGGGGCGGGCTGCCGCCGTCCAGGTCCCAGTCGGTCAGCACCTCGCGCTGGTAGCCCGGGGCCAGTGGGTGCGAACCCGGGCGGTGCGTGTGGCCGTGCACCAGCAGCGGTGTCCCCGCCTCGTGCATCCACTGGACCGTCGCGCCGGTGTCGAGGTCGGCCCAGGTTTCGGAACGCTGCGAGCTCTGGTGCTGCATGCTGGCCGCGCGCATCTGCACCGCCAGCGCGCGACGGGCCGGCAGCGGTCGGGCGAGGAAGGCGCTGCGCCATGCCTCGGTGCGCACCTCGGCACGGAAGCGCTGATAGTCGACGTCTTCCAGGCACAGCGCGTCGCCGTGCGTCAACAGCACCCGCTCGCCGAAGGCCCGCAGCACCGTCGGGTCGGGCAGCGCCATGATCCCGCAGGCGCGCAGCAGGTCGGCGCCGACCAGGAAGTCGCGGTTGCCCGACATGAAGGCCAGGCTGCGCCGTGCCGCGGCATCCTGCAGGACCTCGGTCACCTCGGCCTCGAAGCCGCTGTGGCGGGCATCGTCGCCAACCCAGGCCTCGAACAGGTCGCCGAGGATGAACACCGCATCGGCGGGGGTCCCGCGCAGGTGCGTGGCGAAGGCCGCGAAGGTGTGCGGTTGCGAAGCCTGCAAATGCAGGTCGGAGATGAAGTCGATGGCCTGCCAGGCGCTGGGGGCCTCGAACTCCCAGAACTGCGGCAGCGGCAGCACGCTGCCGGGTGGCGCGGCGGACTGCGGCATGGCGGCGGGCGGCTTCAGTCGACGGCGACGGCGCGCGTGATCAGCACATCCTCGAGCGGCACGTCGTCGTGCCCGCCCTGGCGGCCGGTGCGCACCGATTCGATGGCGTCGACGACATCGATGCCGGCGACGACTTTGCCGAACACCGCGTAGCCCCATCCTTGCGGGCTCTCGGACCGGAAGTTCAGGAAGTCGTTGTTGGTCGCGTTGATGAAGAACTGTGCCGTGGCGGAGTGCGGCGCGTTGGTGCGCGCCATCGCGAGCGTGTACTTGTCGTTCTTCAGGCCGTTACCGGCCTCGTTGGCGATCGGCGCCTGCGTGGCCTTCTGGGTCAGGCCCGGCTCGAAGCCTCCGCCCTGGATCATGAAACCCTTGATGACGCGGTGGAACACCGTGCCGTCGTAGTGGCCGGCCTTCACGTAGGCCAGGAAGTTGGCCACCGTGGCCGGCGCCTTGGCGTCGTCGAGCTCGGCGCGGATGACGCCCAAGGTGGTGTGCAGTTCGACGGTCTTGGTCATGTCATTTCTCCAGCGAGGCCTTCTTGATGGTGATGGGGGCGAGCGGCACGTTCTGGTGGATGCCCTTGTTGCCGGTCGGTGTGGCCTTGATCCGGTCGACCACGTCCATGCCGGCGACGACCTTGCCAAAGACCGCGTAGCCGCTGCCGTCGCGCGAGTTGGGCTGGTCGAGGAAGGCGTTGTCCTGCACGTTGATGAAGAACTGGGACGTCGCCGAATCCGGGTCGCCGGTGCGCGCCATCGCGAGTGTGCCGCGCTCGTTCTTCAAGCCGTTGCGGCTCTCCAGCGGGATCGGTGCCCGCGTCTTCTTCTCGTTCAGGTCCTTGTCCATGCCGCCGCCCTGGATCATGAAGCTCGGGATCACGCGGTGGAAAACGGTGCCGTCGTAGTGGCCGGCCTTGACGTAGGCGACGAAGTTGTCGACGGTCTTCGGCGCCTTCTCGCGATCGAGTTGCACGACGATGTCACCTTCGGTGGTGGCGAGCTTGACCTTCTGTGCGAGGGCGGCGAGCGGCGCGGCGAGTGCCACGGCCACGGCGGCTGCAAGGGGCCAGGTTCTACGGTTCATGGGCTTGACTCCAGCGGTTTCGCGGCGTCCGACGGCGACGCGACGGCGCCATTGTCCACCGATCCAAAGCTTCGATGCTGCGGTGGGGCTGCTGGCTATACTGCGTCGCTCCGACCGTCGGCCGCCGCCTGACACCACCGCCTCGCCGCCCCGATCGATGAGTCTGCGCCTGCACAACACCCTGACCCGCACCGTCGAGGCCTTCGAGCCCATCGTGGCCGGCGAGGTGCGCATGTACGTGTGCGGCATCACGGTCTATGACCTCTGCCACGTCGGCCATGCGCGCATGAACATCGTGTTCGACATGGTGCAGCGCTGGCTCAAGACCAGCGGCTACCGCGTCACCTACGTGCGCAACATCACCGACATCGACGACAAGATCATCAAGCGCGCCCTCGACCGCGGCATCACGATCCGCGCGCTGACCGACGAGATGACCGCCGCGATGCACGAGGACTTCGCCGCCCTCGGCATCGAGAAGCCGGACCACGAACCGCGCGCCACCGACCACGTCGGCGGGATGGTCGGCCTGATCGAGACGCTGCAGCGCAAGGGGCTGGCCTACCGGGGCGACAGCGGCGACATGAACTACGCGGTGCGGAAGTTCCCGGGCTATGGGCGCCTGTCCGGCAAGTCGATCGACCAGTTGCGGGCGGGCGAGCGCGTCGCGGTGCTCGAGGGCAAGGACGATCCGCTGGACTTCGTGCTGTGGAAGGCCGCCAAGCCCGAGGAGCCGGCCGACGCCAGGTACGACGCGCCCTTCGGTGCGGGTCGGCCGGGCTGGCACATCGAATGCTCTGCGATGAGCCATGCGCTCCTCGGCGAGCGCTTCGACATCCACGGCGGCGGCATGGACCTGCAGTTCCCGCACCACGAGAACGAGATCGCGCAGAGCGACGGCGCCTTCCACCTGGGGCAGGGCCGCAGCTTCGTCAAGTACTGGCTGCACAACGGCTTCCTCAACGTCGACGATGAGAAGATGTCCAAGTCGCTGGGCAACTTCTTCACCATCCGCGACGTGCTCAAGCGCTACGACGGCGAGACGATCCGCTTCTTCATGCTGCGCGTGCACTACCGCAGTCCGTTCAACTTCAGCGATGCCGGCCTCGACGACGCGCGCAACGGCCTGCGCCGGCTCTACACGGCGCTCGAGGGTGCGGAGGCCACCGGCGCCGCAGTCGACTGGAGCGACCCCTACGCCGCGCGCTTCAAGGCGGCCATGGACGACGACTTCAACACGCCGATCGCCGTGTCCGTGCTGTTCGACCTGGCCGGCGAGGTGAACCGCAGCCGTTCGGCGCAGGCGGCCGCACGGTTGCGGGCGCTCGGCGCGACGCTGGGCCTGCTGCAGCAGTCGGCGGCGCAGTACCTGCAGGGCGGCAGCGCCGTCGACGAGGGCCGCATCGCCGCGCAGATCGCCGCGCGCGCTGCCGCCAAGGCGGCCAGGAACTTCACCGAGTCCGACCGCATCCGCGACGCGCTCGCGGCCGAGGGCATCGTGTTGAAGGACACGCCTGCCGGAACGACCTGGGTCAAGGCCTGAGGCCGTCGCGCCGCGCGCCCTCCACGCCCCTCGCCATGTCAACCCGCGGTTCCGGTCTCGTCACGCCTGCCTACTGGGACGAGGCGTGCAAGCACCTCGCCAAGCGCGACCGCGTGATGCGCAAGCT